>JBJENT010000034.1:0-23022 GCA_051880335.1 Lachnospiraceae bacterium | reverse complement strand
GTCAAAAAAGGCGAAGAGTTACCAAAGATATCATTTCCGGGCTGGAAAAATCTGGAACCGCCAATCAGATAACTGATATCATTGTCTTCAATGTTCACTTTGGAAAAGTTCTGGAAACCATAATTGAATAGAGCAACCGTATCTTCAAACTGTGCAGGAGCTTCCTCCTTTAATACAACACAGATCAGGCGAAGTCCATTTTGCTCACATCCGGTTATCAGAGTCTGCCTTGCTTCATCCGTATATCCTGTTTTTCCACCGATGATCCCTTCGTATGGGATTTCACCGGTAATCAGTTTGTGCTTATTTGTCTTATAAAAATCATCCGGCTGTGTATCCGTGGCAACAAAGTGATATTTATCCGTATTCCCGATTCTGCGAAGGAGATCATTGCTGAAAAATGCTTTTGCAATAAGAGCAAGATCGTATGCAGAAGTATAGTGATCGTCATCATAGAGACCATTACTGTTTACAAAGTGCGAATCCGTACACCCCAGTTCAGTAGCTTTTTGATTCATCATATCAACAAAGTTATCAATGGTACCGCCAACATGTTCTGCAACAGCAGAAGCGACTTCATTGGCAGAAGCGACCATGATACCGTATAAACATTCTTCCATGGGAAGGGACTGGCCGGCATCGATGCCCATATTGGATCCATCTACCGGAATAGAGTGAACAGCATCATAACTGAAATCAACCATTTCATCCAGAGAGCTGTTTTCAACAGCAACCAGACAGGTAAGCATTTTGGTTGTGCTGGCCGGATACAGTTTTTCATTTATATTCTTTGCATATAATATGGTTCCGGTTCCGGCTTCCATTAAGATGGCAGCTTCAGCCCCGATTTCAGGACCGGTTGGCCAATTTGAAATTTCGTTTGACTGAATCTTCAGAGACTTTCTTTCTTCAGCCTGCTGTAGAAGCTCATCCTCTGTAGCAGCGGTGGAAGGAAAAGAAGAAAAGAGGATACCTATCAATAAACAAAAAGAAATAAATTTATAACAAATATTCTTATGCATTTATTTTCCTCCTTTCTTTTTTTGTAATTAAAAAGTATATCTGAAAAATTTAAAATCAGCGAAAAACACTAAAAAAGATGCCTATCATGATGATACCATAGAAAAAAAGCTATTTCACCTTTATTTTTTATATGAATTGATGTAAAATGTGGTGGGCTTAAAGATAGAAACACATTTTAATAGGAAGAAACACAATTCGTTTATAAACAGGCGAAACAACTTTGATTGAAAAAAGGAGATCAAATTGAGACTGAGAAATATTACAGGTTCCAGAGAAGTGATTGGCAGCAGTGATTATGTCATACATAATGAAACAGAAATGGCAGGAAAATGGGCAGAGGTTTTTGGAAATGATAACCCAATCCATATCGAAATCGGAATGGGAAAGGGAAGGTTCCTTATGGAGCTGGCCGGTCTGCATCCGGATATTAATTATGTGGGAATCGAAAAATATTCCAGTGTTCTTTTGCGTGCTATTCAGAAAATGGAAGAAAATCCCCTTCCCAATGTAAGATTTATCCGAATGGAAGCTGAAAATATCCTTCAGGTTTTCGGAGAAGGAGAAGTAAGCAAAATATATCTGAATTTTTCGGACCCATGGCCCAAGGACCGCCATGCAAAAAGGAGACTTCCTTCCAGGGAATTTTTAAACAGATACCGGGTGATTTTACAAAAGGACGGAAATCTGGAATTTAAAACAGATAATACAGAGTTATTTGATTTTGCAGTAAATGAAGTAGAACCGGCAGGCTGGCATATCGATCAGATTACATATGATCTGCATAATGATCCGGAAATGATAATAGGAAATATTATGACAGAGTATGAAGAAAAATTTTCTTCCATAGGAAATCCAATAAACAAATATATTATCAGGCCCCTGGAAGATGCAAATAAAGCAGGGAATGCAACGGAGCAGACAAAGCAGTAGAAGCAGACAAAGCAAAATAATAAAAGGCTGAGAAATAGAGAGGGAAAAAATGTTTATCGCGTTATTTTTATTTTGGTTAGTTTTTAACGGAAGATTTACAGTGGAAATCGCAGTATTCGGACTGGTTCTTTCTGCAGCGATTTTATGGTTCATGTGTAAATTCATGGATTATAGTTTGGAAAAAGATTTCCGGATCGTGAAAAAATCTTTATGGATGATAAAGTATGTTTTGATTCTGATCACTGAAATCGCAAAGGCCAATGTGGGTGTTTTGAAGATTTTATTATCTGTAAGATATGAAAAAGAACCGGTGCTGGTGTCTTTCCATACAGATTTAAAAAGCAGAGTTGCCAGGGTGATTCTGGCCAACTCCATTACACTTACCCCGGGAACCATTACAGTGAACTTAATCGATGATTACTATGAAGTACACTGTTTAGACAAGTCACTGGCAGCAGGACTTGACAGTTCCATTTTTGTAAAACAGCTGAAAAAATTTGAGGAGATAAAATAATCATGAATGTTAAGGAATCACTTTCTGTTTTGGATAAAGCATATCAAAGTATTTTCTGGGTTGTTCTGATTGTCCTGGCAATTCTGTTATTTATGTGCCTCATCAGAGCAGTTAAGGGACCCCGTGTAGCAGACAGACTGGTAGCAGTGAATATGATGGGAACCATGGTCATGGTAATGATCACGGTTCTTGCGCTCCTTTTAAAGGAAAGCTATTTGCTGGATATCGGACTGATCTACGCCATGGTAAGTTTTCTGGCGGTTGTAATGCTGTCGAAAGTATATATCGGAATTTATGAGGAGATTGTCCGAAAAAAAGAAGCTGTAACAGAAACCGGAATAGATAAAGTGGCTGTAACAGAGACAGAAGCAGGAACAGATAAAGTGGCTGTAAAAGAGGCAGAAGCAGAACAGAAAACAGGAAACGAAAAGGAATAAATATAGGAGGCGCTTTATGGAAATCTTAGAATGGGTTCGGTTTATTATCGGAGCAATATTCATTTTGATTGGACTTTGTATGTTCATTTTAGAAGTGTTTGGTATTTTCCGTTTCGATTATGTTCTTAACAGGATGCATATGGCAGCGATGGGAGATACTCTGGGGATTGGTTGTTCTCTTCTGGGACTGATGATTTTCTGTGGACTGAATTTTGAAACTTGTAAAATCATCATGATTGTAATGTTCTTTTGGATTGCATCTCCGGTTTGTTCACATATGCTGTCAAAACTGGAAGTTACAACCAATGAGAATCTGGCAGAACACTGTGAAAGAAGGGATGATCTGGCAGAATTGGAAAGAGAACTGGAGGAGGAAGCAAAATGTTAGTTTTTCAACTTATATTAATGGGTTTTTTAATCGTATGTGCGATTTCCGTCAGCTTTTCAAAAAACCTTTTAAATTCTATTTTGATTTATATGTCCTTTAGTTTGATTATGTCTCTGATCTGGGTGTGTTTGGAATCTCCGGATCTGGCAATCACAGAAGCGGCAGTTGGTGCCGGGGTTACCAGTTTACTGTTCTTTACGACTCTGAAAAAGATTCATGCCATTAAGATTGAACAGGAGCAGGAAAAGAAGGAGGAAGACTTACATGAGTAAATTAGTTCCTCAGGAGAAATATGAAAAAACAAAATCTTTTCATTTCTGGAGATGGCTTTCCGGAGCAAAGGATCCTTATCTGGATACTGTAGAAATGAAAGAACAAAAGGAATGGAAAGAGGAAGAGCAGACCATCCAGGACCGCATGAATGAACGACAAATGATTCATGATGCGGTTTATGATATGGGAAGAAATAAAAAGCAGCGTCTGTTTCATGGAATATATGTTGCAGTGGCTATTATTTTCTGCTTTTTGTTACTGGTTATTCTGCTTTATACGGTTTCTAATTTACCACCCACAGGAAGTCCTGAAAAAGCGGTAAACAATGAAGTACCGGAAAGGTATATAGAAAATGGGCTGCAGGAAACCGGAGCAGTAAATATTGTAACGGGTATGATTCTGGATTACAGGGCGTTTGATACCTTTGGAGAATCCAACGTTTTATTCATTGCTACGGTTACTGTGCTGATTCTGCTTCATTATACAAAAAAAGATGCTGCAGCAAAAAAAGAAGAAGCAAATGACAGAGCTTTTGAGCCGAAAAACGATACGATTCTGCAGGTCTGTGCCACCATACTTGTGCCGATTATTATATTATTTGGTATTTATGTTATTTTGAACGGTCATATTTCTCCGGGTGGTGGTTTTTCCGGAGGAGCGATTATTGGTGCAGGTCTGATTTTGCACGTCAGTGCTTTTGGCTTTGCAAAAACAGAGAAGTTTTTTACAGAAAAAACATATAAAATTATATGCTTTGTTGCTTTAACGTTTTATTGCCTGGCAAAAAGTTATTCTTTCTTTACAGGAGCGAATCATCTGGAAAGTCATATTCCCCTTGGGACGCCCGGCGCTATCCTGAGCAGTGGTCTGATTCTGCCACTGAATATTTGTGTCGGATTGGTAGTTGCATGTACCATGTATACTTTCTATGCAATGTTTCGTAAAGGAGATTTTTAAATGGGTCCGAATTTATTTGTCAATTATGGTGAAGCTGTTGCGATGACACTTTTTGTAATAGGATTTGCCAACTTATTATTACAGAATAATCTGATAAAGAAAATCATTGGCCTGAATATCATGGATTCTGCTGTGTATCTGTTTTTAGCAGAAAAAGGGTACATCAGCGGAAGGACTGTTCCTATTGTAGTAGATGGGGTTCAGGAAGTGGAAGCATATATTAATCCAATTCCTGCAGGACTTGTTCTTACCGGTATCGTAGTATCCGTTTCGGTATCTGCGCTTATGCTTTCCCTTACCATTCGCTTATATCGGAGATATCACACATTAGATCTGGATGAAATTTCCACCAGATTGAAGAAGGAGGGATTATAATGGATTTTGTTCAAAATTTTCCTTTCTTTTCCATCATCCTTTCCATGTTTTCCGGAATCATCAGTTCTATCTTACCCGGAAAAGCAGCGAAATGGGTCAATACGATTGTCATTATTACAATAGGATTTTTGTCCTTCATTTTACTGGGATATACCTGTGTGACAGGAACCAGCTATACCTATATGATGGGACATTTTCCGGCACCATGGGGAAATGAAATCCGTGCAGGTGTACTGGAAGCCGGAATGGCATTGTTTTTCTGTGTTATTATGCTGCTCTCCATATTCGGTGGACGTAAAAAGCTGATGGATGAAGTGGATATAGAAAAACACAATTTATATTACATATTGGTGAATTTACTTCTCAGTTCATTACTTGCACTGGTATACACAAACGATATCTTTACCGCATATGTTTTTGTTGAGATCAATACGATTTCTGCCTGCGGTCTGATCATGATCCGGCAAAACGGACGAACCATAGAAGCAGCTGTCCGATATATGATCATGAGCCTTTTGGGTTCCGGATTATTATTAATGGGAATCTGTATGCTTTATGATCTGACAGGTCATCTTTTGATGAGCAATATCAAAGAAGCAGTCAGTCAGATAGTGGCAAGCGGAACTTACCATGAACCACTTATGATGGCCATTGCATTTATGAGTGTAGGTCTTGCCATTAAGAGTGCTTTGTTTCCGTTCCATGCATGGCTGCCGGATGCTTATGGTTATTCCACGGTTTCTTCCGCAGCGATTTTATCCTCTCTGGTTTCCAAAGGATATATTTTCCTGCTGATCAAGATCATATACAGAGTGGTTGGATTTGATGTATTCTGGAATTCAAAAATCATAGATGTGCTGTTCCTGTTTGGTATCATGGGAATGATATTCGGATCGGTCAGCGCAATCCGGGAAAATGATATTCGAAGAATGATCGCATTTTCTTCCGTTGCACAGATTGGCTATATTTATATGGGTATCGGTTTTGGAACCTATGCCGGTATGGAAGCCAGTATTTTCCATATTTTATCTCATGCTGCAACCAAGTCCTTATTGTTTATCGCAGCGATTGGACTGACAGATGTTTCCAATGGCAGCAGGAAGTTTATTACATTGACCGGTTCCGGCTATCGGAATAAAGTGGCAGGAATCACCTTTGCGGTGGGTTCTCTTTCCATGGTGGGTGTTCCGCTTTTTTCCGGATTTGTCAGCAAACTGTTATTTTCACAGGCAGCTATTTTGAACCATGTAAAAATGCTTCCGGCACTGATCTGTCTTGGAATCAGTACGATTTTGAATGCTATTTACTTTATGAAGACAGTGATTCGTATCTATACACCTATTGATGAAAAGACGTACGAAGAGACCGGTTGCAGTATAGTAAAGATGAAAGATCAGAAGCTTTATACCTTTACATGTATTTGTTTTATTATCTTAAATATTATTCTTGGCACATGTTCACAGGGAATCGTGGAACTGATTCGAAGTGGACTTGGTATGTTCTCGTAAAAAGAAAATATATAAGAGATGTTAACAGGAGGTAGTTAGATGTCTATTCTAATACCAATAATACTTCCAATTTTGGCAGGTATTGTATTATTTCTATTGCCACAGAGAAAACAGGGAGAGATATCAGATTCGTTGGCGGACCCTTCAGAAAAAAAGGGAAATACCATTTTGGGGAAACGAAGTATTCTGGTCGGATATACTCTTCTGGCATTAATCATCAGTATAGGCTGTATGATTTATGCCATTGCACAAAGTGTATCAGAGTTGCACTTGTTTGATCTGGCACTGAGTTTACCGATTTATTTCAAAATGGATATGCTTGGAAAAGTATTTGCAGTGGTGATTTCCATCGTCTGGCTTTTATCAGCGGTATTTGCAGTAGAATATATGAAGCATGAAGAGCATAACAGAAGATATTTTGCTTTTTATCTGATGGTATACGGCGTACTGATGGGATTAAGCTTTGCCGGAAATATGATTACATTTTATATGTTCTTTGAAATGATGACCTTACTTTCCATGCCGCTCGTTTTACATACACTGACCAGAGAAGCGGTTATGGCAGGCCTGAAATATGTGTTCTATTCTTTCTGTGGAGCGTATATGGTATTGTTCGGACTTTTCTTTTTATGCCGGTATACCAATACATTAACCTTTACACCCGGCGGGACACTGGACCCGACTATGATACAGGGACATGAGACCCTGCTCCTTGTGTGTGCCCTGTTTATGATCCTTGGTTTTTCCGTAAAAGCAGGTATGTTTCCGATGCATGCCTGGTTACCAACTGCCCATCCGGTGGCACCGGCACCGGCATCAGCTGTATTATCCGGTATTATTGTAAAAATCGGTGCCTTTGGAATCATCAGAACGGTATTTTATCTGTTTGGAGCTGACTTTATTCGTGGCACATGGGTTCAGAATGTCTGGATGACACTTGCCCTGATCACAGTATTTATGGGTTCCATGTTGGCATATAGGGAAGATGTACTAAAGAAAAGACTGGCATATTCTACAGTAAGTCAGTTGTCCTATATTTTGTTTGGTCTGTCTTTATTAAATATAACCGGAATGACAGGTGCCCTGCTTCATGTGGTATTTCATGCCTTTGTAAAAACAGCCCTATTCCTTGGTGTTGGTGCTATTATTTATAAAACCGGAAAACAGCGGGCTTCTGAGATGACCGGTATTGGTAAGAAAATGCCTGTTATAATCTGGTGCTTTACGATTGCTTCTCTGGCGCTAGTCGGTATTCCGCCAACAGGTGGATTTTTAAGTAAATGGTATCTGGCCATTGGAGCATTGGAAAGCGGTATTCCGGTATTTTCTGTTGTTGGACCGATTGTTCTTCTGGTCAGTGCACTTCTCACAGCCGGATACTTATTACCGATAACAGTAAAAGGATTCTTCCCGGGAGAGGATTATGATTATGAAAATTCCGAAAATCTGGAAAAACAGCCTGGTATGAAATGGATGATGATTCCAATGATCATTCTGGCAGCACTTGTGCTGATACGGGGTATGTTTCCAACGGAAATCTGTACTATACTGACAGATATTGCCAGTACGCTGATGTAGGAAGGAGGAAGTATCATGCCTGAAATTATGTTATTTATTGTCATACTGCTTCCGATTCTTACAGGAGTATGTGCATTTCTTATTCCATTTAAAAAGAATTCCCAAAGAGAAATCTTTTTGGAAACATTTATTATTATGAATTCTGTTTTAGTCTGGCTTCTTCTTCTGAACAGACCGGAGGGAACATTTACTTTGGCCTATTTCACAGGTAATCTGGCGGTTCAGTTTCATATAGATGGCCTTTCCATGGTCTTTGCCGGACTGGTAGCAACCTTGTGGCCCCTTGCCACATTGTATGCATTTGAATATATGAAAAAAGAGGAACATGAAAGAGTATTTTTCATGTTCTACACGGTAACTTATGGTGTAACGCTGGGAATCGCACTGGCGGCAAATATTTTGACCATGTATTTCTTCTACGAAATGCTGACACTTGTGACCACACCGCTTGTGATGCATACCCTTACAAGAGAAGCCATATTGGCTTCCCGAAAATATATGTATTATTCTCTGGGTGGTGCAGCATTTGCATTTATCGGAATGATTTTTATCATCAGTTATGGAACCGGTGAAGGCTTTATGCTGGGCGGAACTTTAGATATGGCAAAAATCGGAGTCCGGTCAGATATTCTGTTATTGGTATATGTATTTGCTTTCTTTGGTTTTGGTGTAAAAGCAGCAATTTGGCCCTTTAACTCCTGGCTGCCGGATGCCGGTGTGGCACCAACTCCGGTTACAGCGCTGCTTCATGCAGTTGCAGTAGTAAAAGCAGGTGCTTTTGCCATCATGCGATTAACCTACTACTGTTATGGAACGGATTTCCTGAAAGGAACCTGGGCACAGAATTTTGTTATGATCTTTGTGCTGTTTACCATTGTATATGGATGCAGCCGTGCAGTAAAAGAGACACATATCAAACGTCGTCTGGCATACTCTACGATCAGTAATCTTTCTTATATATTATTTGGTGTGGTAATCATGACACCACTTGGACTTATCGGTGCTCTTTGCCACATGGTTTTCCATGCGACGATGAAGATCTGCTCTTTCTTCTGTGCCGGATCGGTAATGTATATGACAGACAAACATTATGTACATGAACTGGATGGTATGGGATGGAAAATGCCAAAGGTATTTGGTATTTTCACCTGTTCTGCCTTTGCCCTCATGGGTGTACCGGGACTTTGCGGATTTATCAGCAAATTTTATCTGGCATCAGCAGCAGTGCAGAGTGATAATATACTGGCCTATGTGGGAATCGGGTGTCTGCTGATATCAGCACTTTTGACAGCGATTTATATGCTAACGATTGTAATCAGAGCATTTTTCCCGGGGAAGGATTTTGATGACACAAAGATTCAGGGTGCAAAGGATCCGAACTGGAAGATGCTTCTGCCATTATCCCTGTTTGTGGTTGGAATGGTGGTTTTCGGTTTATACAGCCAGCCCATTGTGGATTTGTTTACCAGGATTGCAAACGGACTGATTTAGAAAGGAGGTTTTCAGGCAAATGAGTGGAAACATTAGTTTATTTTTCTTAGTACTTTATCCTATGCTGGGAAGCCTCATCGTATATGTGATTGGCCGGTATCATAAAACGTTAAGAGATTACTTCATGCAGTTTATCTGTATCAGTGAATGCGTTTTATTTGTGGGTATGCTGGTTCAGTATCTGAATCAGCCGATTCCTCTGGTTTTTCACTTAAATGATTTTTGCGGAATGGGACTTCATCTGAAAATGGATGGATTCCGAGTACTGTATGGCACCATTGCAGCATTTATGTGGGCACTTACCAGTTTGTTATCAAAACAGTATTTTGGACATTATCACAATCGTAACAGATATTATCTGTTTTTCTTACTGACATTGGGAGCAACAGAAGGGGTATTCCTTTCCGCTGACCTATATTCCACATTTATCTTTTTCGAGATAATGTCCTTTACCTCTTATGTTTGGGTTGTACATGATGAAAAGAAAGAATCCCTGCGTGCCGGAAGCACATATCTGGCAGTAGCAGTCATCGGCGGTCTGGTGATGCTGATGGGGCTTTTCCTGTTATACGATACCATTGGAACATTGATGATCTCCGAAATCTGGCCCGCTGTTCGCAGTAGCAGGGAGGAAATGGTAAAAGTAATAGCCAGCAGCAGCTTTGTACCCGGATCGGAAATCACATCCGGTATAAAAAGTATGAGGGAGTTCAATATCAGGCTGTATGCAGCAGGAGCCTGTATGTTATTCGGATTTGGTGCAAAAGCCGGTATGTTCCCATTACATATCTGGTTACCAAAGGCTCATCCGGTAGCACCGGCACCAGCATCTGCGCTTCTTTCCGGTATCTTGACGAAAGCCGGTATTTTCGGAATTCTGGTTATTTCCTGCAATATCTTTTTTGGAGATGCTGCATGGGGAAGCGTGCTTGTGATACTTGCAGTATTTACCATGGTGATCGGTGCAGTACTTGCTGTTTTTTCTACCAATTTAAAAAGAACTCTGGCCTGCTCCTCTGTTTCCCAGATTGGTTTTATTCTGACCGGTATCGGAATGAGTGTTCTGCTGGGGGAAGAGAATGTACTGGCAGTACGCGGCGCTCTTTTACATATGGTCAACCATTCTTTGATCAAACTGGTGCTGTTTATGGCAGCAGGTGTGGTATTTATGAATATCCATGCTCTGGAATTAAATGAAATCAGAGGATTCGGACATAAAAAACCGCTTTTGCATTTTTCTTTCCTGATGGGCGCACTGGGAATCGGTGGTGCTCCGCTTTGGAATGGTTATGTCAGTAAGACACTGATACACGAAAGTATTCTTGAGTATATCGAACTTTTAAAGGAAGGAAGTCTTCAGACAGCATGGTTTTCTGCCGGATTTATGAAAGCAGTTGAATGGGCATTTCTGATCAGTGGCGGAATGACCATTGCTTACATGCTGAAATTGTATATCTGTATTTTCATAGAGAAAAATGAAGATGCAACGAAACAGAAACAATTTGATGAAATGTCAAAATCCTATATGACCCTGCAAAGTAAAGCAGCAATGCTGCTTTCCGGAATCATACTTCCGATTATGGGATTCTTCCCTCAGATTGTCATGAATAAAATGGCGGATTTGGGTCAGGACATTTTCCGGCTGATGACAGAAATAGAAAATGTGAAATATTTTTCCCTGGCAAATCTGAAAGGCGGATTTATTTCCATTGTCATAGGGATTTTGCTGTATTTCGGAGTGATCCGGACACTTTTTATGAGAAAAACAGAGCAGGGAAAGAAAGCTTATGTGGACCTCTGGCCCAAGTGGTTTAATCTGGAGAATATGCTATACAGACCGCTATTGCTTACCATACTACCATTTTTATTTGGTGTACTTTGCAGAATTCTGGACAGTCTGGTAGATGGAATCGTTGTTTTACTCAGAAAGACCATTTATAAAGACAGTCCACTACCTCATGAATTGGAAGAAGGAACACCACTGACCCATCTGATTGGTTCCTTTATGGATACCTTGAGAGGATGGAAATACAAGCTGGCCCATAAAGATATGCCGCAGGGCCCTACTTGTGAACATAAGCTTGCAAATCTGTATGAAGATTTGAATGAAAACATTACCATCATCGGAAGAAGTATGTCTTTTGGACTTTTGTTATTCTGTATTGGTCTGATGATTACAGTAGCATATCTGATTTTCCGTTAAAGAAAACTTTAATCTGAATGTAGCAAAATCGGCGAAACGTATTGTACGAATCGCCGATGGTGTATTGACGGAAGAAGATGCCTTATAAATCAGATTTATGGGAAACCGAATCACGAATGATGATTTCCGGTTCGATCTTGATTTGTTTTTCCGGAATAGAATCTTCTTTTTGAGAAATGATTTTCAACAATAATTCAGCAGCCATTCTGCCCAGCCTCTCCTGAGGGTGGGCAATTGTTGTTAATGGAACCATACAGGTTTCTGCCAGATAAGAATTATCATATCCGGTAACAGAAACGTCCTCCGGGATGGAGAGATTCCTATCTTTTAAAGCACGCATCACTTCGATTGCTGTCTGGTCATTATAGCAGACAACTCCATCAAAATAGTCCTGCTCCCGGTTTGATGCCAGCTCCAGAGTTTTTTCATAGGGATGAATATGCCGGTCTTCTGTATAAAACCAGATGACTTTGTCTGCATCATAGGGAATACCGGCTTCCTTCAGAGCATCTACGAATCCCCTGTGTCGTTCCTGTCCCTGCATATCATCGGATTTGAATACACCGATCAGGTGTCTGTGGCCGGTATCGATCAGATATTTTGTGATCAGGTAGCCGCCTTTTCGATCGTCCATTAAAATATGAGGCTTATCAGCCATCTGGGAATAACTGCCCTGTATAAATACATAAGGAATCTGATAACGATCCAGAAGATGATACAGGCCGATATGCTTGCAGAAAATGTGGCTCTTACTGGGTTCAATGATGAGACCGTCGATATCTTTTTCCAAAAGTTCCTGTAAAATACGGGCTTCGATGGTGCGGGAATTTTTGGTGTTTTTCAGCACGATACTATATCCGTTATCGGTCAAAACCTGATCGATTCCCTGTATGACATGAGGAAAAATGTAGTCAGACAAATAGGTGGTGATCACTGCGATGTTTTTGGAGTGACGGAGATGACGCATCCGCTCTGAGCAAAAGGTTCCCCGCCCATGCTCTGCATAAACATAATCTTCATTTTCCAGAATCTGAAGAGCTTTTCGGACTGTCTGCCGGCTGACCCCATACTTTGCGGAAAGGACATTTTCCGAAGGAAGTTTTTCTCCGGCTTTAATCTGACCGGACAATATTTGATTTTTCAGGTCATCCATTAACTGGGTATATTTCAATTTCTTATCCATAGTCAAATTATATATGGAAAAAAGTCCGTTCACAAGAAAGAATAGGAAAAAATCGAAATGAAAACACCCTGCAGGTGTGTTATAATTTTAAAAAAGAGAAGGAGGTATATTCCATGAAATATGGTATCTATTTTGCGTATTGGGAAAAGGAATGGTTTGCCGATTATAAGAAATATATTGATAAAATGGCAAAGCTGGGGTTTGATATTCTGGAAATCTCCTGTGGGGCATTAAAAAGTACCTATACCACAGATGAGCAGCTCTCGGAGTTGAGGAAATATGCAGAAGACAAAAACGTCATACTGACAGCAGGATATGGTCCTGCACCTACGGAAAACCTGGGTTCTGCAGATCCGGAAATCCAGAAAAATGCCATTGCCTTTTTTACAAAAACGATTCAGGATTTGGAAAAATTAGGAATCAAGACCTTTGGTGGCGGTTTGTATTCTTACTGGCCTGTAGATTATACAAAGCCAATTGATAAGGCCGGGGATTTGGAAAGATCGATCAAGAATATGAAAGAGATAGCCAAAGTGGCAGAAGCCTGCGATGTGACGCTGGGAATGGAAGTGCTCAACCGCTTCGAGGGATATCTGTTAAATACCTGCGATGAGGCTATAGCCTATGTGGATGCAGTTGGCAGCAGTCATGTAAAAGTCATGCTGGATACCTTCCATATGAATATCGAAGAAGATAATATCGGTGCGGCAATCCGAAAAGCAGGGGATAAACTGGGTCATTTCCATATCGGAGAGAGAAACCGTCAGGTACCGGGTAAGGGAACCATGCCATGGGATGAAATCGGCCAGGCCCTTCGGGATATCCATTATGATGGAACCGTTGTTATGGAGCCCTTTGTTACACCCGGGGGAACGGTAGGTTCTGACATTAAAATCTGGAGAGATCTGGTTCCGGATACATCGGAAGAAAAATTAGACGAAGACGCAAAGAATTCCTTACAATTTGTGAAGCATGTTTTTGAAAGATGAGAAACAAGGTCCTAAAAGACGAGAGACATGTTTTCGAAAGATGAGAAACAACTTGATAACATGACCGTACAAGTTATAAGATGTACTCATAAGTAAAAAACGTATTGGAGGAAACAAAAATGGAAACAAAAAAAGCGTACAAGTTTTGGTTTTGCACAGGATCACAGGATCTTTACGGAGATGCATGTCTGAAAAAGGTAGCAGAGCATTCGAAAATCATTGTAGAAAAATTAAATGAATCCGGCATTCTGCCATATGAAGTAGTATGGAAACCTACTCTGATCACAAATGCACTGATTAGACAGACCTTTAATGAAGCAAATGTAGATGATACCTGTGCAGGTGTTATCACATGGATGCACACATTCTCTCCTGCAAAATCCTGGATTCTTGGATTACAGGAATACAGAAAACCGCTTCTTCACTTACATACACAGTTTAATGAAGAAATTCCATACGATTCCATTGATATGGATTTCATGAATGAAAACCAGTCTGCACATGGTGACAGAGAATATGGTCATATCGTTACCCGTATGGGCATTGAAAGAAAAGTAGTTGTGGGACACTGGTCTGACGTGGCAGTTCAGGAAAAGATCGCTTCCTGGATGAGCACAGCCATCGGTGTAATCGAAAGCAGCCATGTAAGAGTAATGCGTGTAGCAGATAACATGAGAAACGTAGCGGTTACAGAAGGTGATAAAGTAGAAGCTCAGCTGAAATTTGGCTGGGAAGTTGATACTTATCCGGTAAATGAAATCGCTGAATGTGTTGCTGCAGTATCTGAATCTGATACCAACGCACTGGTAGATGAGTACTATGACAAATATGATATCTTATTAGAAGGAAGAGATCCGGAAGAATTCAAGAAACACGTTGCTGTTCAGGCGCAGATCGAAATCGGTTTTGAAAGATTCCTGGAAGAAAAGAACTATCAGGCAATCGTAACACACTTTGGTGATCTGGGTGCATTAAAACAGCTTCCCGGTCTGGCTATCCAGAGACTGGAAGAAAAGGGCTATGGCTTTGGTGCAGAAGGTGACTGGAAAGTTGCAGCTATGGTTCGTCTGATGAAGATCATGACAGCCGGAAAGAAAGATGCAAAAGGAACATCCATGCTGGAAGACTATACCTACAACCTGGTAAAAGGAAAAGAAGGTATTCTTCAGGCTCATATGTTAGAGATCTGCCCATCTATCGCTGATGGTCCGATCAGCATTAAGTGCCAGCCACTTTCCATGGGTGACAGAGAAGATCCGGCAAGACTGGTATTTACATCCAAAGAAGGTCCTGGTATTGCTACATCTCTTATCGACATGGGTAACAGATTCCGTCTGATCATCAATGAAGTAGACTGCAAGAAAGTAGAAAAACCGATGCCTAAGCTTCCTGTAGCAACAGCATTCTGGACACCAAAACCGGATATGTATACAGGTGCAGAAGCATGGATCCTGGCAGGTGGCGCTCATCATACAGCATTCTCCTATGATTTAACATCTGAACAGATGGTTGACTGGGCAGACGCAATGGGAATCGAAAGCGTAGTAATCAATGATAGCACTACAATTCCTGCATTCAAGAACGAACTTCGTTGGAATTCTATTTACTACAGATAAGAAGATTTTGAAACTTAGGAAATGTTATATGAAGATTTTTGGAGGTTAAGATGAAAGCATTAATCGAAAGCGGCAAAGCCGTACTTGGTATAGAATTTGGTTCTACACGTATCAAAGCCATTCTGATTGATGAAAAAAATCAGGTTATTGCAAGCGGTGATCACGAATGGGAAAACCAGCTGGAAAATAAAATCTGGACCTATTCTCTGGATGCCATCTGGACAGGTCTTCAGGATTGTTATGCAAGCCTGTTAAAGGATGTAAAAGAAAAATATGATACAACCATTACATCTCTTGCAGCGATCGGCTTCTCCGGTATGATGCATGGTTATATGCCATTCAATAAAGATGATGAATTGTTAGTACCGTTCCGTACCTGGAGAAATACGATTACAGGACCAGCCAGTGATGAATTGAGCGAATTATTTGGATTCCATATTCCACAGAGATGGAGCATCGCGCATCTGTATCAGGCAATTTTAAATGGTGAAGATCATGTAGGTGATATCACATTCTTCACAACACTTGCAGGATATATTCACTGGAAACTGTCAGGCCGGAAAGTAATGGGTATCGGTGAAGCATCCGGTATGTTCCCAATCGACGTTACAAGCAGAGACTATGACAAAACCATGATCGAAAAATTCGATAAATTGGTTGCTCCTAAGGGATTTGCCTGGAAATTGGAAGAAATCCTTCCAAAGGTATTAGTAGCTGGTGAAAACGCCGGTACTTTAACAGAAGAAGGTGCTAAACTTCTGGACGTTTCCGGCAACTTAAAGGCAGGTGTTCCAATGTGTCCTCCGGAAGGGGATGCCGGTACAGGTATGGTTGCAACCAATGCGGTTGCAGTTCGTACAGGTAACGTATCTGCTGGTACATCCTGCTTCGGTATGGCAGTTCTGGAAAAAGACTTATCCAAAGCTTATCCGGAAATTGATATCGTAACAACTCCTGTAGGTGATGGTGTTGCCATGATTCACTGCAACAACTGTACTTCCGATTTGAATGCATGGGTTGGTATTTTCAAAGAATTTGCAGATGCTATCGGTGCAGATGTAGATATGGGTAAACTGTTTGGTACCCTTTATAATAAATCTCTGGAAGGAGATAAAGATTGTGGCGGACTTCTGGCATACAACTACTTCTCCGGAGAGCATGTAACAGGCTTTGAAGAAGGTCGTCCAATGTTTGTACGTAAACCGGACAGCAAATTCACTTTGGCTAATTTCATGCGTGCTAATCTGTATACCACAATGGCTGTTCTGAAAACCGGTTTTGATATCCTGTTCAAACAGGAAGGTGTAGAACTGGATAAATTACAGGGACATGGCGGTATCTTTAAAACAAAAGGTGTTGCACAGAGTTATCTGGCAGCAGCAACCAATACACCAATCTCAGTTATGACAACAGCCGGTGAAGGTGGAGCATGGGGTATTGCAATTCTGGCTTCTTATATGATTCAGAAAGCGGATGGAGAAGGCCTTGCAGAATATCTGGAAGAAAAAGTATTTGCTGGACAGGAAGCATATGTGATGGATCCGGATCCGGCAGATGTTGCAGGCTTTGAGAAATTTATGGAAGTATACACAGCAGGTCTTGCAATTGAAAGAGCAGCAGTTGATTCTATGCAGTAAAATATGAGATAATAGTAATGTAGCAAACCACATCGAAACGGTGTGGTTTGCACTGATTATATAGTGAGAGGAGATTATCAAATGTTAGAAGAATTAAAACAGCGGGTTTATGAAGCGAACATGCTTTTACCGGCACATGGTCTGGTAACATTCACCTGGGGCAATGTAAGTGAAATCGATAGAGAAACTGGTTATTTTGCAATCAAACCAAGTGGTGTTGACTATGACAAATTAAAACCGGAAGACATGGTTATTGTGGATCTGGAAGGAAACAAGATTGAAGGAAAATACAATCCATCTTCCGATACTGCCACACATGTTGAACTGTATAAGGCATTTCCACAGATTGGTGGTATTGTTCATACTCATTCTTCTTATGCAACCAGCTGGGCACAGGCAGGAAGAGATATTCCATGCTATGGCACAACACATGCAGATTATATCTATGGTGATGTACCTTGCCTGAGATGCTTAACAAAAGAAGAAATCGATGAAGCATATGAAAAGAACACAGGTCTTCTTATTGTGAATGAATTCAAGAGAATGGGCAAAGATGTAGAAGCAGTACCGGCTGTTCTCTGCAAAAATCATGGACCATTTGCATGGGGCAAAAATGCTATGGATGCAGTTCATAACGCAGTTGTTCTGGAAGAGTGTGCAAAGATGGCTTACAGATGCGAACTGATTCAGCCAAAGGTTGCTCCTGCTCCTCAGGAACTGCAGGATAAACACTATTACAGAAAACACGGTGCAAACGCATATTATGGACAGAAATAAGAAAGCTGTTTTCGAATAGAAGCTTTAACTGGAAAGAGTTTTTGTAAAAGCACACCGGTCGTCGTTAGGCAATATCACTAACTATGGCCGGTGTATTTTTTATGTTTTTCCTAAAAAAATTCAAAAACGCCTCTTCATATTGACAAGCAAAATGCCGATGACTACAATATATAGTGTACGCGCTATATAATTCATACACTATATATTGTTATAATAGATATGATACAGGTAGAAAGCAACAAAAAGAAACAGAGGGGATAACATGAAAATTATTAAACGTAGTGGCCAGGAAGTAACCTATGATATATCAAAAATCATATCAGCGGTTAGAAAGGCAAACGATAGTGTTCCGGACAGCGATAAGATGACAGACAGACAGATCGATGTTATCGCAGATAATATGCTCCGTCAGTGTGAGAGGATCAATCGTTCTCTTTCCGTGGAAGAGATTCAGGATATGGTGGAAAATGAGATCATGAATCAGAGAGCTTTTACGGTTGCCAGAAGTTATATTACCTATCGTTATAAAAGAGCACTTGTTCGTAAATCCAATTCCACAGACGAACAAATCTTAAGTCTGCTGGAATGCAATAACGAAGAGGTAAAGCAGGAAAACTCCAATAAGAATCCAACTGTAAACAGTGTGCAGAGAGATTACATGGCCGGTGAAGTAAGTAAAGATATCACGAAAAGATTTCTGCTCCCGGCAGATATCGTAGAAGCACATGAAAAAGGAATCATTCATTTCCACGATGCAGATTACTTTGCACAGCATATGCATAACTGCTGCCTTGTTAATCTGGAAGACATGCTGCAGAACGGCACTGTAATCAGCGAGACCATGATCGATAAGCCAAAGAGCTTTTCCACTGCATGTAATATTGCCACACAGGCGATTGCTCAGATTGCAAGTTCACAGTATGGCGGACAGAGCGTATCTCTTTCTCATCTGGCACCATTTGTTCAGGTCAGCCGTGATAAATTCCGAAAGATGGTACGTGAGGAGTTCGAAGCTGCCGGTATAGAGGTAGAGGAAGAAAAAATCAATAAGATCGCAGAAATGCGGGTAAAAGAAGAAATCAACCGTGGCGTTCAGATGATTCAGTATCAGGTTATCACATTGATGACCACAAACGGACAGGCACCATTTGTTACGGTATTTATGTATCTGGACGAAGTACCGGAAGGCCAGACAAGAGACGACCTGGCAATGGTAATCGAAGAAATGCTGAACCAGCGCATCAAAGGTGTAAAAAATGAAAAAGGTGTCTTCATCACTCCGGCATTCCCGAAACTGATTTATGTACTGGAAGAAGACAATATTCATGAAGACAGCAAATACTGGTATCTGACACAGCTTGCTGCAAAATGTACCGCAAAAAGAATGGTACCGGATTATATTTCCGAAAAGGTGATGAAAGAGTTAAAGCAGGGTAACTGCTATACCTGCATGGGCTGCAGATCTTTCCTCACAGTATATAAAGATGAAAATGATAAATTCAAATTTTATGGAAGATTTAATCAGGGTGTTGTCACACTGAATCTGGTTGATATCGCATGTTCCTCCGGTGGAGATAAGGATAAATTCTGGAAGATCATGGATGAAAGACTGGATCTGTGCTACCGGGCTCTTATGTGCAGACACAACCGTCTGAAAGGCACACCTTCTGATGTGGCTCCGATCTTATGGCAGAACGGTGCACTGGCCAGACTGAAAAAAGGGGAAACCATTGATAAACTGTTATATAACGGATATTCTACAATCTCTCTGGGCTATGCAGGACTTTGTGAATGTACCAGATATATGACAGGTCGTTCCCATACTGATCCAAGTGCTACACCGTTTGCATTGGAAGTGATGCAGAGACTGAACGATGCCTGTGCAAAATGGAAAAAGGAAACCAACATCGATTTCAGTATCTATGGCACACCATTGGAGTCTACCACGTATAAATTTGCGAAATGCCTGCAGAAACGATTCGGAATCATTTCCGGCGTTACAGATAAGAGCTACATTACCAATAGTTACCATGTACATGTTACAGAGAAGATTGATGCATTTGAAAAACTGAAATTTGAATCTCAGTTCCAGGCATTATCTCCCGGTGGTGCAATCAGTTATGTAGAAGTACCCAATATGGAAAATAATATTGATGCAGTTATTTCTGTTATGCAGTATATCTACGATAACATTATGTATGCAGAACTGAACACCAAGAGTGATTACTGCCAGGAATGTGGTTATACCGGAGAGATCCAGATTATAGAAGATTCCGAAGGCAAACTGATCTGGGAGTGCCCAAACTGTGGAAACAGAGATCAGGATAAGATGAATGTAGCCAGAAGAACCTGTGGTTATATCGGTACCCAGTTCTGGAATCAGGGAAGAACCCAGGAAATCAAAGAGCGTGTACTTCATTTATAATGGTTTATTTATAAAAAGGAAATATTATGAATTATGCCGAAATAAAGACCTGTGATATTGCCAATGGTCCCGGTGTGAGAACCAGTTTATTTGTCAGCGGATGTACGCATCACTGCCAAAACTGTTTTAATGAAATCGCATGGGATTTTAATTATGGCAAACCGTTCACTGCCGAAACCGAGAATTATATCATTCAAACATTGCAGCCTTCCTATATAAAGGGACTTACACTTCTCGGCGGAGAACCATTAGAGCATGTAAACCAGAAAGGATTACTTCCTTTCCTGAAAAAAGTAAAGGAAGCGTGTCCGGAAAAAAGTATCTGGTGCTTCACCGGGTATACCTTTGAAACAGATATTCTGGATCACATGTGCAAAGAATGGGAAGAAACATCAGAGCTGCTTAGCTATATCGATGTTTTGGTAGACGGTAAATTCATTCAGGAATTAAAAAACATCAGCCTGCGTTTCCGAGGATCGGAAAATCAGCGAATTATCTTAGTACAAGAGTCATTGCGAATGGGTGAAACCATTCTTTGGGAGGGTTAACTTTACATAGAGAACAAAGACTGCCGCTTTAACGAATGAGGGTTCGTGAAGCGGCATCTTTGTTTTCCGAAAGAGATATGCGCACTGTGCCACCGGCAGGTTTTTTCTGCTCGCAAATCTCTTTCCGAAAAGAAGATGCTGCTTCACAAAAGTATGAATTTACTTGAAATATAGAAAACCTATGGTATAATCAGAAAACGATGAAAAGTTTTTTAGATATGCATAAAGATAATTGAGGAGTGTATTATGGAAGCATATGATGTGTTTAAGGACCTTGCCATCATTGTGATCTTTGCAAAGCTCTTTGCCATTATCGCAAGGAAATGTAAAGCACCACAGGTAGTGGGTGAGATTATCGCGGGTCTTATTATCGGGCCATGCGTTCTGGGACTGGTGCAGCAGACCGATTTCTTATCCCAGATGGCAGAAATTGGTGTGGTTTTATTGATGTTTGAAGCCGGTCTGGATACCGACTTAAAGGAGCTGATCAAAACAGGACCCATTGCGTTTTTAATCGCATGTGCCGGTGTATTTGTGCCGCTGGCTCTGGGAACTCTGTATTATTTTGTATTTTATGGATTTGCACCCTGGGGATCCGACGATTTCTATAAGGCTGTCTTTGTAGGTACCATTATGACAGCTACATCCGTAAGTATTACTGTTCAGTCGCTCCGTGAGATGGGCAAGCTGAAGGGTAAAGTAGGAACTACCATTTTAAGTGCAGCGATTATCGATGATATCATCGGCATTATTGTGCTTACCTTTGTTATCGGATTTAAGAGTCCGGATGCAAACCCGATGCAGGTTTGTATAAATACTCTGCTTTTCTTTGTTTTTGCAATTATCGTAGGATATATATGTTACCGCATTTTCCGTAAGGTAGATAACCGTTATCCACATACCAGACGTATTCCCATTGCCGGACTGGCATTATGTCTTGCTATGGCTTATATCGCGGAAAAATATTTTGGAATCGCAGATATCACCGGAGCATACTTTGCCGGAATTATTCTTTGTTCCATTCGTGATGCAGATTACATTTCCGAAAAAATGGATATTAATTCCTATATGCTTTTTGGACCGATTTTCTTTGCGTCCATCGGTTTGAAAACCAATATCGATAATCTGGATTGGGCGCTGTTTGCTTTCTCCATCGGATTTGTGGCAGTGGCTCTGATTGCAAAAATCGTTGGCTGTGGCCTGATTGCAAGAGCCTGCAGATTTAATTGGCCGGATTCTTTAAAGATCGGCGTGGGTATGATGACCCGTGGAGAAGTGGCATTGATTGTTTCCCAGAAGGGACTTTCTGTGGGACTGCTTTCTTCCGTATACTTTACATCCGTTATTTTACTGATTATAGTATCCTCCATTACGACACCTATTATTTTAAAAGTGTTATATGCAAAAAGAGCAACAGCAGATGAAATAGGAATGCAGGCACAGTAAATAATAAGGGAATCATTACATATAATATATAGAAGAAGGGGCTCGATATTTCCATATCGGTTACGAAAGTGGAGATAAAGAGCTTTTTTCAATGATGCTTCACGACTAATATGCCAATTTTGATATATGAAC
Organism: Lachnospiraceae bacterium; assembly: GCA_051880335.1. Classification (GTDB taxonomy): domain Bacteria; phylum Bacillota; class Clostridia; order Lachnospirales; family Lachnospiraceae; genus 1XD8-76. The sequence continues at coordinate 592 of JBJENT010000034.1, read as the reverse complement.
GGAGACATTCTTATATGAAAAAACGACATGTAGTATGGTTTTATATAGGCCTTCTTGTTTTAATCAATCTGCTTCTGCTTGGTGTTCTGATCTTTCAGAAAAAGATATCCTTTAATACGCCATCTGAGGAGAAATACCCCATTAGAGGAATTGACGTTTCCAACTATCAGGGAAAGATCGACTGGCAGATTATAGAACAACAGAATATACAGTTTGCATTTATCAAAGCAACAGAAGGGTCTGGCCACATCGATGCACAGTTTGAAGAAAACTGGAAAAATGCGGCACAGACAGATCTGCAGATTGGAGCATATCATTTCTTTAGTTTTGAAAGCAGCGGAAAAGAACAGGCGGAGCATTTTATGGAAGTAGTGCCACAAACAGAGGGTATGCTTCCTCCGGTTGTGGATGTAGAATTTTATGGGGATTATATTAAGAAAAAACCGGAAGTAGAAGAAACCAGACAGCGTCTGCAGGAGTTTCTGGATGAAATAGAGGTTTATTATGGAATGAAGCCGATCATCTATGCAACAGAAAGTGCCTATAGCAGATATATCAGGGGCGCTTTCGAAGAATATCCGTTGTGGATTCG
>JBJENT010000033.1:0-4612 GCA_051880335.1 Lachnospiraceae bacterium | reverse complement strand
AAACAGCTTATGAGCGGTGGTGGTGTAATCCTCATCGGTACTCAGTTAATTCCGCTTCTTAGTGGACTGTTTGGTTAAGAGAAAGGAGTAGTTATCCATGTTCGATCAGATTTTTGATGCGATCGAAGAATGGATGAGGGAACTCCTGACAGGGATGATCAATTCCAACCTGGATCAGATGTTTACTGATGTCAATCAGAAAACTGGTGAGATTGCAAGCCAGGTTGGACAGACTCCCCAGGGATGGAATGGCAGCATATTCAGTATGATCCAGAACCTGTCCAATTCGGTAATTTTACCGATTGCAGGTATCATCATTACGTTTGTGCTCTGCTATGAACTGATTTCCATGCTTACTGAGCGTAATAACATGCATGATATTGATACATGGATGTTCTTCAAATACTTTGTGAAGATGTGGATCGCAGTGTATCTGGTAAGCAATACTTTTACGATTACAATGGCTGTTTTTGATGTAGGTCAGCATGTAGTAAATGCTGCATCCGGTGTGGTCACAGGCAGTACAGCCATTGATATCAGTTCGGCATTGACCGATCTGGAGGCTACATTGGAAGCCATGGAGATTGGAGAATTAGTAGTGTTGGCATTGGAAACCCTGATCGTCAGCTTCTGTATGAGAATCATGTCCGTATTGATCACCGTAATTTTATATGGACGTATGATTGAGATTTACCTTTATACTTCGGTCGCGCCGATTCCGTTCGCCACAATGAGCAACAGAGAGTGGGGACAGATCGGAACCAATTATTTCAGAGGACTCTTTGCCCTGGCATTCCAGGCATTTCTGATGATGGTATGCGTCGCTATCTACGCTGTGCTGGTAGCGGGTATCCAGTATTCAGATAATCTGAGTTCTTCATTATTTGGCGTAATGGCTTATACAGTCATCCTGTGTTTCAGTTTGTTTAAGACAGGATCCCTGAGCAAGTCCATTTTTAATGCCCATTAAATTAATCACAGGAAGGAGAGATAAACCATGGCATATGTCAGTGTTCCAAAGGATTTGACAAAAGTAAAAAACAAAGTGGCTTTTAATCTGACAAAGAGACAGATCATCTGCATCGGTATCGGTGCAGCGATTGGTATTCCGTTTTATTTTCTCACAAGAGGAATACTTGGGATGTCAAATGCGGCTACTGTTATGGTGATTTTGATGTTACCGGCATTTATGTTTGCCATGTATGAAAAAGATGGGATGCATCTGGAGGATGTGATCTTGCACATCCTGAATGTAAAAGTGTTCCGGCCACCGGTCAGAACCTATGAAACAGAGAATTATTATGAATCGAATCCGGAAACAACCGGTTCGAAAAATGCATCCAGAGAAAAGAAGGGAGGAAAGACAGGTGTCAAAAAGAAAAAATAACAGCACCAAAAGGTCAAAGAAAAAAGAAGAAAAGCGGCTTTCGGTACAAAAGACGATCCGATACAAAGAGATGGGAAAGGATGGGATCTGCCGGGTACAGGGAAATACATATTCCAAATGTATCCGGTTTTATGATATCAACTATCAGCTGGCACAGAATGAGGATAAGAATGCTATTTTTGAAAACTGGTGTGATTTCCTCAACTATTTTGACAGCAGCATCCATTTCCAGCTGAGCTTTATCAATCACAAAAGTAATATGAAGGAATTTGAGAATGTGATCCGTATCCGGCCTCAGCATGATGAGTTTGATGATGTCCGCATGGAATATGCACAGATGCTTAAAAAGCAACTGGCAAAGGGTAATAACGGTCTGGTAAAGTCAAAATATATCACGTTTTCTATCGAAGCGGAGAATATCAAGCTGGCGAAACCGAAGCTGGAACGTATCGAGTCGGATATCCTGAATAATTTCAAGGTGCTTGGTGTACCGGCATATCCCCTCAATGGTGTGGAGCGGCTTCAGATTATGTATGAAACATTTAATCCGGATGCCAGTGCCGATTTCCAGTTTGATTATGGATCCATGATCCGGACCGGTCTCAGTACAAAGGACTATGTGGCACCGACCAGCTTTGTATTTAAAGAAGGGAAGACATTCCAGATGGGGATAACGATTGGCGCAGTCTCCTATCTGCAGATTCTTGCTCCGGAGCTTACTGACAAAATGCTGGCTGAGTTTCTGGATATGGATAAAGATCTGATCGTAAACCTGCATGTGCAGTCGGTGGATCAGATGAAAGCCATCAAGCTTGTAAAAAGCAAGGTGACGGATATCAACCGCATGAAAATTGAAGAACAGAAAAAGGCAGTTCGTTCCGGATATGATATGGACATCATCCCGTCAGACCTGAATACGTATGGTGGCGAGGCAAAGAGACTTCTGGAAGATCTGCAGTCACGAAATGAGCGTATGTTCCTGGTAACTGCGCTCTTTTTGAATACAGCAAAAAGTAAACAGGATCTGGAAAATGCAGTATTCCAGACTGCCGGCATCGCTCAGAAATATAACTGTGTGTTAAGGCGTCTGGATTATCAACAGGAGGAAGGGCTGATGAGCAGTGTTCCGCTTGGTGTCAATCATGTGCCGATCAAAAGGGCGCTGACGACGACCAGCACTGCTATCTTTGTTCCTTTCACAACGCAGGAATTGTTCATGGGTGGAGAATCCCTTTATTACGGGCTGAATGCCCTCAGCAACAATATGATCATGGTAGATCGGAAGAAGCTGAAAAATCCGAATGGGCTTATCCTCGGTACACCTGGATCCGGAAAGTCCTTTGCGGCTAAGAGAGAAATTACCAATGCATTTTTCGTGACAAATGACGATATTATCATCGGAGATCCGGAGGGAGAATATTATCCACTGGTCCATGCCCTCGGCGGTCAGGTTATCCACATTTCTCCGACCAGCAAGGATTATATTAATCCCATGGATATCAATATGGATTATTCCGATGATGATAATCCGCTGGGTGTGAAGTCAGATTTTGTCCTGTCGTTGTGTGAGCTGATCATGGGAACCAGAAATGGTATTGAGGCAGAGGAAAAGTCAGTGATCGACCGGTGTCTGCCTCTTGTATATCAGAAATATTTTGCAGATCCGAAACCGGAAAATATGCCGGTACTGGGAGATCTGTATGACTGCCTGAGAAAGCAGAAAGAGCCCCAGGCCCAGCGTATTGCAACAGCACTGGAAATCTACGTTAATGGTTCTCTGAAAGTGTTTAACCATCAGACAAATGTGGAACTGAATAACCGGATCGTCTGCTTCGACATCAAGGAGCTGGGTAAACAGTTGAAAAAACTGGGAATGCTCATTGTCCAGGATCAGGTATGGAACCGTGTTACCATTAACCGGGGCTCACAGAAATCTACCAGATACTATATCGATGAATTCCATCTTCTTCTGAAAGAGGAACAGACCGCAGCTTATTCTGTGGAAATCTGGAAGAGATTTCGTAAATGGGGTGGAATTCCAACAGGAATCACGCAGAACATCAAAGATCTTCTGGCCAGCCGGGAGATTGAAAATATCTTTGAAAACAGTGATTTTATCCTGATGCTGAATCAGGCTGCAGGCGACAGACAGATTCTGGCAAAGCAACTGAACATTTCACCATATCAGTTATCCTATGTGACGAATTCCGGGGAAGGCGAAGGACTTTTGTTCTACGGAAATATCATCATTCCGTTTAAGGATAAGTTTGATAAGAGTTTGAAACTGTATTCGCTGATGACAACAAAACCGGAAGAAGTGGAGGAACGAAAGAAACTGGAGGCAGAAAGAAAATGAGAAAATGGATATCGAGGATTCTGTTTGTAGTTTCCATTATCCTTCTCTCCATCAGCCTCTATTTTCTGATGGGAATGTATCTGGAAGATCGAAAAAGCGAAACAGGATTCGACTCTATTCGACAAATCCATGAAGAACAGGAAACCAATGATAAAAAAGATGATGCTGAGGGAGACAGTAATCCTTCTGCTATTGTTGATTCTGGCCTTCTGGCTTTACATGAAAAGAATCCGGACTGCATTGGATGGATAAAGATTGAAGGGACAGCAATCGATTATCCGGTCATGTATCATCCGGAGGAAAAGAACTTCTATCTCCGAAGAAATTTTGAGAAAGAATACGATGTGAGTGGGACACCATTTCTCTCAGAACTTTGTGATCCGGAAGATGCAGACAACCTGATTATCTATGGTCATCATATGAGTTCAGGAAAAGTGTTTGCAGCTCTGGATCGTTATAAGTCAGAAGAATTCTATCAGGAACATCCGATCATCCAGTACAGCACACTTCATGGGAAGGAACAGTATCAGATCATAGCAGCCTTTGCTGTTCCGGTGTATACCGGGCATGATTTTGAATACTACTCTTTTACCAAGGCAGAAAATGCTGAGGATTATCTGGAATTTGTCAAAGAATGTAAAAAACGGTCATATTACGACACAGGTTATACAGCCCGGTATGGAGATAAACTGATCACTCTTTCTACCTGTGAGTATTCCCATAAAAACGGGCGGATGGTTGTGATTGGAAAGAAAATAGAAAACGAAAGAAGGTGAATATTTGGCAGGAAAAGAATATACAGCGAAAGACAAGATCTTTTCTAAAATGACAAGAGAAGGTCTGACAGAAGAAACACTCCGGGATGGTTC
>JBJENT010000032.1:0-4622 GCA_051880335.1 Lachnospiraceae bacterium | reverse complement strand
GTTCAGCTCAGAATATGCATTACACATTTCCCATGTATTGATATAAAGCTCGAAACGTTCTACCTTAGTCGGATCGGATGGTTTCTTCTTGGTCAAAGGAGAAATCTCGATCGGATGATCCATGATAAAAGTAGGCTGGATCAGCTTGTCCTCGCAGAATTCCTCGAAGAACAGGTTGATGATATCGCCTCTCTTATGATGATCTTCAAACTCTATATGATGCTCTTTCGCCAATGCTTTTGCTTCTTCATCTGTTGCAACAGTATCAAAGTCGATACCTGCATACTGTTTGATGGCATCCGTCATAGTCATACGGGCAAATGGTTTGCTCAGGTCGATTTCGATGCCATTGTAAGTGATCACTGCACTGCCGCATACTTTTTCAGCCAGGTAACGGAACATGCTCTCTGTCAGTTCCATCATACCTTCATAATCGGTATAGGCCTGATATAATTCCATCAAGGTAAATTCCGGATTGTGTCTGGTATCCACACCTTCGTTACGGAATACACGACCGATTTCATAGACTCTTTCCAAGCCGCCTACGATCAGTCTCTTTAAGTAAAGTTCCAGAGAAATACGGAGTTTTACATCCTCATTCAGTGCGTTGTAATGGGTTTCAAATGGTCTTGCAGCAGCACCGCCGGCATTGGATACCAGCATCGGTGTTTCCACTTCCATGAAATCTCTTCCTGCCAGGAATGTACGGATTTCCTGAATGATCTTGGAACGTTTTACAAAGGTCTCTCTGGACTCTTCGTTCATGATCAGGTCCACATATCTCTGACGATAGCGGGTATCTGTATCAGTCAGACCATGGAATTTTTCCGGAAGAATCTGCAGACTCTTTGTCAGAAGAGTCATCTCCTTTGCATGAATGGAGATTTCTCCTGTTTTAGTACGGAATGCAAAACCTTTCACGCCATAAATATCACCGATATCAGATTTTTTGAAATCTGCATAAGCTTCTTCTCCAATGGCATCTCTTGCTACATATACCTGAATACGTCCTTTTAAATCCTGAATATTACAGAAAGAGGCTTTGCCCATTACACGTTTAAACATCATACGTCCGGCAATGGATACGTCAATAGGGCTTGCGTCCATGATTTCACGTCTCTCATTGTAATCCTGGGTCTGTACTTCTTTTGCCTGCTGCTCATCCAGACCTTCCACATCCGGTTCTTTTCTGCCTGCCAGAAGTTTTTCTTCATGTGCAGTATAAAGTGCCTTTACATCTTCTGTGTGGTGTGTCTGATCATACTTTGTTATTTCAAAAGGGTCTTTTCCAGCTTCCTGCAAAGCAGCCAGTTTTTCACGTCTTACCTTTAAAAGCTGGTTGATATCCTGCTGCTGACCCTGATCCTTCTTTTGATTCTGTGTATCCGCCATGTTTTTCTCCAATCTAATACTTATAGGAACTACTCATTATTTAAATCCAGTGAGACTGAGTTCGCCTTATTTCAAAATATCAAGAACTTCATATTTGATCTCGCCAACAGGAGCTGCAACAGAAACCACTTCACCTACGGTTGCGCCAATCAAAGCATGTCCCAGAGGAGATTCATTGGAAATCTGTCCTGCATCGGTATTTGCTTCTTTGGAACCAACGATTCTGTACTCCAGATCCTCATTATATTCAATATCCTTGACTCTGACTTTGCTTCCGATACGTACTACATCAGTAGCGTCATCGGATTCATCCACTACTTCAACGTTTGTCAATATAGCTTCCAGTTCTTCAATACGGCCTTCTACCAGACGCTGTTCATCTTTTGCAGCCTGATACTCTGCATTTTCAGATAAGTCACCCTGTGCTCTGGCTTCTTTGATAGCCTGCGCAATTTCTTTACGTTTCTCGCCTTTTAAATAATTTAGCTCGTCTTCGTATTTTTTCAGACCTTCGGCGGTCAGGATATTTCTTTTTTCTTCCATCATTTTTCTTTCCTTTCCATATTGAATCATCTGGTTATGAACATAATTTAACTAGAGTATTATACCCATTTCCCTGTGAAGTGTCAAGAAACCGGAGCCTTTGCATCTCCTGTTGAAAAAGCGGGCTTTGCATTTTCTGCTGAAATAGCGGACTTTGCATTTTCTGCTGCCTTCACTGCTGCTCTTATATATTCATATTCTGAATAATACCTGACACTGCTGTCTGCCCCGGTAATCCGCAGACATCTTTCGTGAACCGACCACATATCCACATAATAGATTCTTTTTGCCCATTTTGTCCACGCTTTCTGTCCCCAGATATCTTTCCCGGTATCATAAACATTTTTTGATGTTGCTATCCAGTCATCTTTTTGCCAGTCTTCCTTTTTTCCAACAACCTGGTCAATTGCTTGACTTACTATCTGATCTGCCATCTGATTTCCCATCCGGTCATCTATCACTAGAATACGTCCGACTTCCTCATCTTTATTTAGTCTTTCATATTCGCTCCAGTCCGAGATCCGGACAAGAGGCATGCCATACTGCTGCCAGAGATGATCTTCCAGACTGCTTATCATAGTGTCATCATCATGCTCTGATAGAATCCCATAAAAATGATGCACCTTTCTCAGAAAAGAAACCGGAAACCAAAGTCGTTCCGGTAATTGTTCATAAGCGGAGTCCATTCTTTCACCGGACAGATAAACTACCATATCAGCAGTCTTGATCCTTTGAAGGATATGTTTCCATATATTTATATCCATTCGCTGCCCGCCCATACACTGTATGGTCTTTTCCGGAAGGATTCCTTTTCCAAACTCTTCCGACACAAAGTACGTGTCTGCGCCCAGTTCCACACAGGTTTTCTGCATAAGCTGCAAAAGCGCCCCTGCATTCCACTCCACATAGGGACTGGTTTTATGTGTGCCGATCCTGGATTTTCTTTTCTTATAATATTGCGGAAATATGCAGACATAAATCTGCAGATCATCCTGTTTTATCAGCTGGATCTTCGGAAATTCTTCCGGTAATTTCATTTTTCCAAATACGGATATTTCCCGGTAACAGGTTTCCATTTCTTGTGTGAACCAAATAATACGACGCATAATCTGCTCCAAGGCTGTCTTAAAACAGTATATGCATCACTTTTGTAAAACAGTATTCTCATCATAGCTTCATGGATATTCCAAAATTTTGCTATGGAATAAAAATGTCTTTCACACATTTCTCCAGTTCTTCCATACTTTCCAGAGAATTGATTATTCCACGCAATCTGGCAGAATTGGGATATCCCACCGTATACCAGGACACATGCTTTCGCATTTCCCGAACTGCTGTATATTCTCCCTTACATGCCAGCATAAGCTTTCCATGCTCCATGATCATCTGATACATTTCTTCCCCGGTAGGTCTGGGTGGAATGGTTCCGTTTTCCAAATAGGATGTGATCTCCCTGAAAATCCATGGATTTCCCCTGGCTGCTCTGGCTACCATGATTCCATCACATCCGGTTTCCTCCAGCATTTGTTTTGCTTTTTCCGGACTGTCAATATCCCCATTTCCAATTACCGGAATGGATACTGCTTCTTTTACTCTGGCGATGATCTCCCAGTCTGCCTGCCCCGAATAGAATTGTTCCCGGGTTCGTCCATGCACTGCCACTGCTGCAGCTCCGGCATCTTCTACCCGCTTGGCGATTTCCACTGCATTCACATGCTCCCCATCAAATCCCCGCCTTATTTTCACTGTAACCGGTTTTTGAATGGCAGCCACCGTTTTTCGTACGATTTCCTCTGCCAGCTTAGGATTTTTCATGAGAGCCGAGCCCTCCCCATTGTTTACCACTTTCGGTACCGGACAGCCCATATTGATATCCAGAACAGAGAAATTGCGGTCTTCTATCTGTTTTGCCATATCCGCTATAATATCCGGATCTGATCCAAAAAGCTGCAGGCTGGCAGGGCCCTCTTCCGGATGAATCTGCAGAAGTTCTTCGGTATTTCGATTATGATACATGATGGCTTTTGCACTGACCATCTCCATGCATACCATGCCTGCCCCCTGTCTGCTGCACAGCAAACGAAAAGGCAGGTCGGAAACGCCTGCCATGGGAGCCAATATCACATTATTTTTCAACGTCACATTACCAATCGTAAGTGTGCCCATATATTTCTCCATTTCTCTTTATTCTGCAGATTTCCTGCAACCATTCCGGAAGATTTTCTTACATATCATCTTCCGCAACCATTTCAGAAGATTCTTCTTATATATCATCTTCCGCAACCATTTCAGAATCTTTTTCTTACATATCATCTTCCGACAGAATCGCAGATAAGTCTTCTTTCTTTACAAATACCCGGTAGTACAGGTCCAGGGATTCCAGCAGTTCCTGCTTGGTACTGCGTATTTTACCCACCAAAAGTCCACTGGATATCTCATCATACAGGAAATCATCTTCTGCTGACTCCGTTTCAATGGAAAGGCTTCCGTCCGGCTCAAATACAAAAGTAATCACACCGCCCACCTCTTCTGTAAACAGTACACAGATGATATGAAGCTCGTCCTGAATAGACTGTGGTATTTTATCAAATAATTTATTAAAGTAATATTTTTGTTCGTATGCGCTTGCACCACACAATACGATTCTTTCCTGTTCCACGCCTGTCACCTCATTATCTCAGAATACT
>JBJENT010000031.1:0-23237 GCA_051880335.1 Lachnospiraceae bacterium | reverse complement strand
CATCTTGGTATTAATGGTTTCTCTGGAAGTCAATGTCTGGTCCAGTTCCAGCTCACCGATGATATTACGAAGTGTAGTTGCTGTCAGGTTTTCGATTGCCATGATCGGATTTTCCACACCGTATGTGAACAGCTTCGGATCTGTGATCTGGAAGAACACAACGGTATCGATTCTCATGGTAACGTTATCCTTTGTGATAACCGGCTGGGGCGCGAAGTCCACAACCTGCTCTTTTAATACAACACGTCTTGCCACACGGTCTATAATAGGTGTTTTAAAATGCAGACCTACAGACCATGTTCCCTGATAAGCACCTAATCTTTCCACAACATAAGCATGTGCCTGCGGTACGATTTTAATGCAGGATGCCAATAATATGATCAACAAAATAACTAAAATAAAAAATACTGCTCCTAAAAATCCCATAATACTGCCTCTCTTCCTTATTTATTGTTTTTTTCTTTATTGCTATCCTTTTTATTGTTTTTCAACAATTAGTTTTACGCCACTGATATCGCGTATTACAACCACCTCGCCAACGGAAATCTTTTCCGAATTATCCCTGGCTCTGGCGCTCCATTCCATTCCGTTTATGATGACCTGGCCCACTCCGAGCAGATTGTTTATCTCTCCCACAACAATTGCCTGCTGTCCAATCAATCCTTCTGCATTAGTCTTTTCCCTGTCCTTATTAAAGGATCTCATGGCGATTGGTCTGGTAAAAATAAGCAGAACCAGCGAAATCACTGTAAAGAGCGCTATCTGTAACCAAATCGGTCCATCAAAGGCGGCCACGATTCCGGCAATTAAAGCACCGCCGGCAAACCAGATGGTAGTCAGTCCTAAAGTCAGCATCTCTATGACCAATAAAACGATAAGCAGTACAAGCCATACGATTACCGGATGAAACCCAAACATCTTTCTTTCCCCCTTCTTTTTTATCGAATTTACTACATTCACTATTCTACACTATTTATGCACAGGATTCAATGTTTAGAAAAAACAAGACACGCTGTCCGGCGTGCCTTTTTACTCTCTTTATTCTATTTTTTTATTAGAAAAATACATGGTTTCCTATTACGATACCATCTTTACTTCCTGCTCTTCTGAAGTGTGTGGCTCCCTGAACCAGATCCACACCCTGGAATGCAGTCTTTGCAGCTTCCCTGCAGGACTCCTTAATATTATTGGATTCCATAAGTGCTGCTACATTGCCACTTCCCGCCGGTGTAAACTGTCCCGGCGCATAAATTACATCAACGATCGTATTAGGATATCCTGCACTTCTTACACGATTCATCACCACAGATCCTACTGCAACCTGTCCTTCTATACACTCGCCACCTGCTTCACATTGAATCAGTGCTGCTAAAAGTCTTACCTCTTCACTGCGGGCAAGAAGCTCAGCCTCATAAGCTGCGATAATGGCTTCATCATAGCCGATAAATTCCTGATAGAGATATCCTGTTACGCCATCACAGGAAACCAATGTGTAAATCTTATCATTTTCTACCACGGTACATACGCTGTTTTTGGAAATCTCAGCGACTACACCTTCATTACAATCCGGTAATACAAATAATCTTGTGTCAGTGTTGCACACGATGTAGCTTCCGATTTCATAATCAGCTGCCTGAACATCGCATTTTGTGGCTCCCATGAGTCCCAGAGAAAGGAAAAATCCCACCAGACCCAACAGCCATTTTTTACTGCTTAACATATTATACTCCTTCATAACCTTTCTATTTTTTCAAATAGATTTATTAATATTATACCAATTTTATAACGAAATATGCTTGATTATTACACCAAATATTTCTTTTGTTACAAAATTGTTACAATAGGTATACTACCAGATTATAATATGATTGTCAAACTTTTCTCCGCTGCCTTGCTGCCTCGTAAATAAGAAGTGCGGCAGCTACTGCGGCATTTAAGCTTTCCAGCCTGCCCTGCATGGGTATTTTCAGATAAGCATTTGCCGCATCTGCAGTTTCCTTCTTTAAACCATTCCCCTCATTACCGATCACAAATGCACACCCGGATGTATAAGACAGTTCATCATAGAACTTTTCCCCTTTCAGATGTGCTGCATAGGTCCGAATCTTCTTTTCGTGCAGAAGACGCATGGTCTGGATCATATCATCCACATAAAGAAAGGGTACCCGGAAAATACTGCCCATGGTTGATCGGACTGTTTTGGGATTAAACAGGTCTACGGTTTCCCGGGTCATGATCACGCCACTTACTCCGGCTCCTTCACTGGTCCGCATCATGGTTCCCAGATTTCCCGGATCCTGTATATCCTCCAGAAGAACCAGCAGCGGATCTTCCACTGCCAGAATCTCTTCCATGGTATACTCCGGCATTTTCACCACCGCCAGGATTCCCTGCGGCGTTTTGGTATCCGACATTCTTTGAAATACATCTGCAGAAACCACTTCATAAGGAAGCTTTTTTAACACTTCCAGATCCTTTATTTTATCCAGATATTGCTCCGATACATATACTTCCTGTAAAAGTTCTACAGGTGCTTCTTCAAAAAGACGCAGTCCTTCGATCACAAAGCATTTTCTTTCTTTTCTTTCTTTCGCTTTTTGCTGCAGGGAAACGACCTGCTTTACCCGGTTGTTGGACGTACTGGTTATCATGACAAACCCCTGTTATCTGGCCAGCAGTTTGCATACCTGGAAGTCATATTCCGGTATGTCTTTCTGCATCTGCAGTGCTTCTTCTATATCATAATCCACGAACTTACCGTCTCTGTAACCTACTACCCGGTTGGATTTTCCTTCGCAGAGAATATCTGCTGCATAGGACCCCATAATGGATGCATACACACGATCCTTGCAGGAAGGTGATCCACCTCTCTGCATGTAGCCCAGAATGGTTGCTCTGGTTTCCACACCTGTGGCTGCCTCGATACGTCTTGCCATGGATGTGGAATGGCCGATTCCTTCTGCGTTGATGATCAGATGATGGGTTTTTCCCTTTTTACGGTTACTGATGATGTTATTGATGATCTGCTGCTCGTTATAATCATATTTTTCCGGAATGAGCACATCTTCCGCCCCGTTGGCAATACCGCACCAGAGAGCGATATATCCTGCATTACGCCCCATAACTTCGATAATACTGCATCTTTCATGAGAAGAAGAAGTATCTCTTACTTTATCTATAGCTTCCATAGCTGTATTCACAGCAGTATCAAAGCCGATGGTATAATCGGTACATGCTATATCCAGATCGATGGTTCCCGGAAGACCTATGGTATTGATTCCATGGCGTGCAAGGGCCTGGGCACCGCGATAAGAACCGTCCCCGCCGATGACAACGATTCCGTCTATGCCATGCTTTCTGCAAATTTCAGCGCCTTTTGCCTGTCCTTCCTCTGTCTTAAATTCCGAGCAGCGGGCTGTACCCAGAATCGTACCGCCTCGCTGGATTATATCAGAAACAGACCGTGCTTCCATATCGATGATTTCTTCATTCAGCAGGCCCTGATATCCTTTTTTGATACCCTTTACCCGCGCTCCGTTCTGTATGGCTTTTCTTACGACCGCTCTGATCGCTGCATTCATTCCCGGCGCATCACCACCACTGGTAAGAACACCGATTGTTTTGATTTCATTTGCCATAATTTGTTCCAGCCTTTCTGTTTAAATCTGCACCCCAATCATAATCTATTTATTTTACTTTTTCAAGAAACATATTACTTTATACCAGTTTCACATATTACTTTACACAAGCTTCACATTCTCTTTACCCAGTCTTTCTTCCAAGGCCCGCAGAAGCGTATCATCTGCTTTTACATTCTGATTAGCCGGAAGCTTTTTCATCTGTCTGGTTTTTTCAATATAAAGAATGACCTGATCGATGCCTTCTGAGGGAGCCAGTATGTTCATCACGTCCTTATTGGCTGCTTCGTATGCATCCATATCCGGATACTTGATCCACAGTTTTTTCGGCACTTCGTCAAAAGAGAGAATCTTTTCACAAATCAGCTTTGCTCCCTTTTCCTCTTCCACGGATGCTCTTCCTTCGATAAATACTTTATTATCCTCTACCAGTTTGGAGGCATTTTTTTCATAATCTCTTGGGAATACGATCACTTCTACCACGCCCACCAGATCTTCTACATTCAAAAATGCCATCACCTTGTCATTCTTGGTATACTTAATCTTTTTATCCGTGATCATGCCACCGATCCTGACTTTCTGACCATCACCCACTTTTGTCTCACCGGTTTCTTCCTGTAATTCAAAATCGGCAGTGGTGGCAGTGATGTGTTTTTCCCACATTTCCTGATATTCTTCCAAAGGATGCCCACTGACATAAATGCCCAGCACCTCCTTTTCAAATGCCAGAATCATCTCTTTTGTATATTCTCCAACATCCGGAAGTTTTATATCAAATTCTTCTTTTTTATCATCCTCAACCAGATCAAACAGGGACATCTGTCCTGCCATATTGTTCTTTTTATCCTGATGGATTCCATCCATGATCTGCACATATACACTCATGAACTGTTTTCTGGTTCCGCCGAAGGAATCAAAAGCACCTGCTTTGATAAAGTTCTCAATGGCACGCTTATTCACATCCCGCTCCCTGTCTGACATTCGTGTCACAAAGTCATTCAAGGTTTTAAAAGGTCCGCGCTGCCTTCTTTCTTCCACAATGGCATCGATTACCGGTCGTCCGATGGATTTGATGGCGGTAAGAGCATAACGGATGGCTCCTCCTGAAACAGAGAATCCTGCCTCGCTCTCGTTGATATCCGGAGGCAGAATATCAATCCCCATGTTTCTGCAGGTGAGAATGTACTCCGATACCTTGCTGGGATTATCGATCACCGATGTCATAAGTGCGGCCATAAATTCCACCGGATAATAGTATTTCAGATAAGCAGTCTGATAGGATACCACCGCGTAACATGCCGCATGGGATTTGTTAAAGGCATATTTTGCAAAATCCATCATATTCTCATAAATCTGTCCTGCCACTTCCGCAGGGATTCCTTTGGAAACGCATCCGGGTACAGACTCTTTTTCATTACCATATATGAAGTTCTTTCTCTCTTCCTCCATGACGTACTGCTTTTTCTTACTCATGGCACGTCGTACCAGATCACTTCGTCCCAGCGTATATCCGCCCAGATCCCGTACGATCTGCATTACCTGCTCCTGATACACAATACATCCGTAGGTGGGAGACAAAATAGGCTCCAGTTGCGGGCAAAGATAGGTGATGGAGTCATTACTGTTCTTCCCCTTGATATACTTTGGAATAAAGTCCATGGGACCCGGACGGTACAGGGAAATCCCTGCAATGATATCTTCCAGGTTCTGAGGCTTAAGCTCCTTCATAAAGCTTTTCATACCGGCACTTTCCAGCTGGAACACCCCTTCTGTCCGGCCTGTTCCGATGGAATCCAGTACCTTTTTATCTTCATAATCAATGTGAAGCATATCCAGCTTCACGCCATAATCTTTTTCCACCAGACGACAGGCATTCTGAATCACAGTAAGGGTACGAAGGCCCAAAAAATCCATCTTCAAAAGACCCAGTTCCTCTATGGTGGTCATGGTAAACTGTGTGGTGATCGATCCATCCTGGGCTCTGGATAAAGGCACAAAGTTTTCCGCAGGATCTTTACAGATTACCACTCCGGCGGCATGCATGGAAGTGTTTCTGGGCAGTCCCTCCAGCCTCTTACACATGTCGATCAGGTGGTGCACCTGCTCGTCACTTTCATAAAGCTTCTTAAATTCCGGGTTGATCTCCAAGGCCCTGTCTATGGTGATATTCAACTCATTAGGAATCATTTTGGCAATGGAATCCACATAGGCATAGGGAAGATCCATTACCCTGCCCACATCACGGATGACACCTTTTGCAGCCATGGTACCAAAGGTAACGATCTGCACGACTTTATCTGCGCCATATTTTTCCCGGACATAATCAATGACTTCCTGTCTTCTTTCAAAGCAGAAGTCCACATCTATATCCGGCATGGATACACGTTCCGGATTCAGGAAACGTTCAAACAGAAGATTATATTTGATCGGGTCAATATCCGTTATCTTCAGACAGTAGGAAACAATACTTCCCGCTGCGGAACCACGCCCTGGTCCCACGATAATATCGTGCTCCTTGGCGTAATTGATGTAGTCCCATACGATCAGGAAATAATCCACATATCCCATTTTCTTGATGACGCCCAGTTCATACTCCAGTCTTTCCTGGAGCTCTCCACTGTTTTCCGGGTACCGTTCTTTCATACCCTCCTGACATAAATGATTCAGGTATGTCCAGGAATCGTAGCCTTCCGGCACATCAAAATGGGGAACCTTGGTCACACCAAATTCGATTTCCACATGGCATCTGTCTGCAATGATCTGTGTATTTTCCACTGCTTCCCAGGCATAGGGAAACAGCCCTTTCATTTCCTCTTCGCTTTTTACATAATACTGACCGCCTTCATAGCGCAGACGGTCTTCATCCGCCAGTTTTTTTCCGGTCTGAACGCACAAAAGAATATCATGGGAATCTGCATCCTCTGCATAGGTATAATGCACGTCATTGGTACAGACAAGGGGAATATCCAGCTTTTTGCTCATGGAAAGTAGTGCTGCATTGACCGTCTGCTGCAGAGGAATCCCATGATCCTGCAGCTCCAGGAAGTAATTCCCCTTTCCGAAACAGTCTTCATATTTTTTCGCTGTCTTTTCCGCTTCATCGATAAGACCCTTGGCAATATAACGCTGTACCTCTCCTGCCAGACAGGCAGAAAGCGCAATAATACCCTCGTGGAATTCCTGCAGAACCTCCATATCCACACGGGGTCTGTAATAATACCCTTCCGTAAAACCGCGGCTGACGATTTTCATCAGGTTCTCATATCCCTTGTTATTTTCTGCCAATAAAACAAGGTGGTAATATCGATCATCACCACCTGTAACTTCTTTGTCAAACCTGGAATTGGGTGCTACATAGACTTCGCAGCCTAAGATCGGATTGATTCCTTCCGCCTTGCAGGCCTTATAAAAATCAATCACACCGAACATAACTCCATGGTCGGTAATCGCTGCAGAGTTCATTCCCAACTCTTTTACACGCTTTACATATTCTTTTATTTTATTGGATCCATCTAACAAACTGTACTCAGTATGCACATGAAGATGTGTAAATGCCATAATCTATCCTTCCTAGAAAACTACCCTGTTTCTTCCTGCCACTTTTCCCATGTACAGCTTCTTATCTGCTTCGTAAATAACCTTGTCAATCCCTGCTTTAAAATCATACTCTTCCACACCAAAGGTCATGGTCACAGTGATTACCTGTTCCTCATACAAAATCTTCAGTTTGGAAATTGCACTTCTCAGATCCTCCAATGCTGCAGCCGCTTCGTCCCCATTGACGCCTTCAAAAACAAGCAGGAATTCTTCTCCGCCCCATCTGGCAACAATTCCTTTCTTCTTCATAAAATTACCCAGAACATCGGCCACTTTTTTCAGCACTTCATCTCCGGCCTCATGCCCGTAGGTATCATTCACTTTTTTAAAGAAATCTATGTCCCCGATGGCGATATTAAACATATCCACCTGGGAATTAATCTGTTTTGACAACTGATCAATATGTTCCAACGCAAAACGTCTGTTAAACAACTGGGTAAGTGGGTCTGTGGATGCCATTTTGCGGATTCTGGCATTATAATCCACCAGTTTCTTTTCCATTTCAATGGAATTCTGACTGAACATGATAATGATAAAGGTAATTGCCACAAATACAAAAGTAGTATTCAGAATCTGAAAAGCTACATTGTCATAAATATCAGATGAATAATATGGCGGAAAATTTCTACAATAAATATACAGTCCGATTCTGGTTCCACAGATTACAGCTGCAAATATAAATTTATGTATGGTATTTCGGAACGAAGTAAGAAGCGTAAATACCAGAAGCACAAACAAAAAGTGCTGTGCACCACAATCCCAGCCAAGCATGACCACAAACAGCAAAATCCAACTGATAGTCAGGAGCTGCACATATACCACAACTTTTTTCGTTTTATAGGTATACGTCGCTCCAAATGCGGCGACATGTCCAATCAAAAACAAAGCACCAAAAACAGCCATCGGATAAAGCCCGTCTGCAACAAAAAGTATCGTCTGCATCAGGAAATAAACTCCCATGATCAAGGACTTTATTCTTATGATAAGTGCAACTTTCTTGGTCTCATTTGCATCCGATACATCCTGAAATACAAACTCGGTAAACTTTTTTATCCATTTCATTTATGCTACCTATGTCCCTATCTGCATAGTAATAAAATTCAAAATATATTTTTAATACATTATACTATTCTTTCTTTTTCTATACAAGGTACAAGGTTTTTTCGCTCAATATTTTGTAGAATTTTACCAAGTTTTCCTGTTTTCATATGTGAAAAACTCCCTTGAGCATTTTTTCTGCTCAAAGGAGTTTCGTCATTTCTCTGTTTTTCGACAGATTCTACAGTCATTTTCCCTAAAATTACAAGTATTTTTTCAAATCCTCTACTTTATCCAGTTTCTCCCATGGAAGATCCAGGTCATTGCGGCCAAAGTGTCCATAAGATGCTGTCTGTTTGTAAATCGGTCTTCTTAAGTCTAACATCTTAATGATTCCGGCCGGACGCAGATCAAAGTTTTCGCGAATGATATCCACCAGTTTTTCGTCGGATACTTTACCGGTTCCTTCGGTATCTACCATAACAGAGGTAGGCTGTGCAACACCGATTGCATAAGAGAGCTGAATCTCGCATTTGTCTGCCAGGCCTGCAGCTACGATATTCTTTGCAACGTATCTTGCTGCATATGCTGCGGAACGGTCAACCTTTGTACAGTCCTTACCGGAGAAAGCACCGCCGCCGTGACGGGCATATCCACCATAGGTATCTACAATGATCTTACGTCCTGTAAGTCCGGCATCTCCGTGTGGTCCGCCGATTACAAATCTTCCGGTTGGATTGATAAAGAATTTTGTATTTTCGTCAATCATATCTGCCGGAAGAACTTCATCAAATACATATTTCTTAATGTCTTTATGAATCTGTTCCTGGGTCACATCGTCATCATGCTGTGTGGACAGTACAACTGCTTCCAATCTTACCGGTTTACCGTTTTCATCATATTCTACAGAAACCTGGCTTTTCCCGTCCGGTCTTAAGTATTTCAGAGTACCGTCTTTTCTTACTTTGGTAAGCTGAAGAGCCAGCTTATGAGCAAGAGAAATCGGATAAGGCATAAGCTCCGGTGTTTCATTGGTTGCATAACCGAACATCATACCCTGATCCCCTGCGCCGATTGCCTCCAGCTCTGCATCAGACATTTTATTTTCCTTTGCTTCCAGTGCTTTGTCAACGCCCATGGCAATGTCAGAAGACTGCTCATCGATGGCTACCAGTACTGCACAGGTATTTCCGTCAAATCCATATGCGGATTTGTCATACCCGATTTCTTTTACGGTGTCACGAACCACTTTCTGTATATCCACATAAGCACTTGTGGTAATCTCGCCTGTCACCAGCACAAATCCTGTACATGCAGCTGTTTCGCAGGCTACACGGCTCATAGGATCCTGCTCCATGCATGCATCCAAAATCGCATCTGAAATGGCATCGCAGACTTTATCCGGATGTCCTTCTGTTACTGACTCAGAAGTAAATAATCTTTTCTCCATTTTTTTCCTCCTAATAGAAAGCTGTAAAATATATAATAGTTACCTTTGTCGGATGCAGCCTTTATATAACTTCATCCAACAAAAAAATCCACTTCACAATGAAGCGGACTTGAAATAGTGCGATACTCAAATCCTCTTATTGTTCGATTCATCGCTCAGGTTGGCACCTTCCTGAAAACAGGGGTTGCCGTGGCTTCACAGATCCTATGTATCTCCACCACTCTGAATAAGAGAGATTATTCCCAAATGGGAGTCACAATATGGAATTTTCATATCTGTATGATAACATATCATTCGGCAGAGGCTTTGTCAACTTTTATTTTTAATCGACATATTTTATTTTCAATCATCATATTTTGTTTGTTTTTGCCTATTTTTAATCGGAAAAATTCATTTTTTTGTTCAATTTCAATCGACAAAGTTCTCGGTTTCATTGACATTATTTCCTGTAAAATTTATAATCGTTTTATAATTGTTTTCAATTCTGAAAGGATTTTTCATGAAAAGATTACCCCTCGAAAATCTGCTTCCCGGGATGATTACAGCAGAAGATGTTTATGACTATAGTTCGCAGCTTATTCTTCACAAAGGACAGATTCTAACTCAAAAATCCATATCAAAACTACAGTTTTATGCTATCGCTTTTATCCGTGTGGAAGATGAAATGGCAGAGGTTCCAGCGCCGGCAGTTCCGGTAGATGAAGAGCCTTCCGATACAGTTGATGTCATAAACACTGATATCCCGGCTGAAGAAGCGGAAATCCCGGCTGAAAAAGCGGAGGTTCCGGCCCCAAAATCGGAGGTTCCAGCCCCACAATCGGAGGTTTCGATCAAAAAAGCAGAGGCTCCTGCCGGTAAAGAAGACATTCCGGCTATGGAAGCGGATACCCCAGCTGATAAGTCCGATTATACCAATATCTTCGGATTTAATATCTTTGATCCGAATCCGGATTTGAATAAAATTAATCTTTCATCCCTGATTTCAGAGTTTGAAACCGGAAAAAAGAGAAAAACATCATCCGGTGAGGGCAGATCTTTTTCTTTTAACTTTTCTGCTCCTGAATATACCGGAAACGACTCCCGTGCTTCGTTAGAAGAAGATATGAAGAGAGACTACCGGCTGCCGATTCCGGATGAGATGCCGGCTGAGATCCTTGCAGAAATCGCTGCTCTTCCTCCCAGAGAAACTTCTTTCTCAGAGCCGGTGGCTGAAGAACCAAAGCTTTCACATTCTAAAAAGGTGAAAAGCAGCAAAGAATTCCGGGCCTTTAAGGCTGCATTTAATAACGAAGTACAGGACTTCAAAAATAAACTGAATGAGGTCATTCGAAAAAATGCGCCACTTAATGTAGATAAACTTTTAGACGATGCGCTCAGCCTGATTTCTTCCAATTCCGGCACATACAGTGTTTTTGATATGCTGCAGTACATGCGTGAAAGTGATGACGTAACCTATGCCCACAGCCTGAATGTGGGGCTTTTTTGCAATGTCTTTTCCGGATGGATCCGTCTCTCTGAAGAAGAGACCCGTATTGCTACTCTGGCCGGCCTTCTCTGTGACATCGGTAAAATACAGATACCGGACCATATTATCAAGAAAACGGATTCCCTTACCCGGGAAGAGTATAGTATTATAAAAACCCATTCTTTACAGGGATATATGCTCTTAAAAGATCTGGATATCAATCCCCACGTCAAATATGCTGCTTTAATGCATCATGAAAGATGTGACGGTTCCGGTTATCCATTCGGCCTTACCGGCGATAAAATCGATCCTTATGCCAAGATGGTTGCCATTGCAGATGTATACGATGCCATGACATCGCCCCGGTCTTTCCGCGGCGCCATTTCGCCATTCCATGCGATTGAAATCATCCAGGAAGATGGGCTTCAAAAATATGATGCCCGTTTTATCATGACCTTTCTGGAAAATGTTATGAATTCCTTTATCGGTAACACGGTGCATCTCAGCAACGGAAAACAGGGTGAGATTGTTTTTATTCATAAAGATGACCTGACCAGGCCCACTGTAAAATGCGGAAGTGAATTCATAGACTTACACGAAAGAAAAAATATACAGGTAATTGAAATCATATAAAAAGCGATATATCATCCTACCGGATGGTATATCGCCTTTTTTCTTACCCAATTTTCAATTTAAATTTCTGAAGCTCTCTGTCGGATTCCACCCGTTCAATGGAGGCACCCAGTGCCTGAAGTTTCAAATGGAAATCCTCATATCCTCTTTCAATATATTTGATATCTTCTACAGTACTAAAGCCTTCTGCTGCCAGAGCGGCGATTACAAGTGCTGCACCTGCACGCAGATCCGGTGCCACCAGATTGGCTCCTGTATATTTACCCACACCGGTGATAAATGCTGTATTTCCTTCTACTTTGATATCCGCACCCATTTTGGTCAGCTCATCCACATATTTGAAACGATTTTCAAATATACTTTCTGTCACCATGCTGGCACCCTGGGCAATGGCCAGTGCCACTGCGATCTGTGGCTGCATATCCGTAGGAAATCCCGGATATGGTAAGGTTTTCACTTTGGTATGTGACAGTTTTTTCGAAGCGACCACTCTAACTGCATCATCGGACTCTTCCACCTCACATCCGATTTCAACCAGCTTGGCGCTGATGGACTCCAGGTGTTTTGGAATCACATTTTTTACGGTAACGTCACCTTTTGTCACTGCTGCAGCAAACATAAATGTTCCGGCTTCAATCTGATCCGGAATGATCACATACTCTGTTCCGTGAAGCTTTTGTGCTCCCCGGATACGAATCACATCCGTACCGGCACCTTTTATATTAGCACCCATACTGTTTAAGAAGTTAGCCACATCAACCACATGGGGTTCCTTGGCTGCATTTTCGATAATAGTCTGGCCTTCTGCCATAACTGCTGCCATCATCACATTGATTGTCGCACCAACAGATACCACATCCATATAAATGTGGTTACCAACCAGGCGGTCAGCCTTTGCAATAATAAGACCATGTTCGATTTTGACGTCAGAGCCTAATGCTTCCCAGCCTTTGATATGCTGATCAATGGGGCGGCTTCCAATATTACAACCACCCGGAAGGGCTACCTCTGCTCTTTTATATTTGCCCAAAAGTGCGCCGATCAGATAGTAGGATGCCCTTATCTTTTTTACATAATCATCTGCAATGACCAGATTATGTATCTGGGAACCATTAATCTTCACAGCATGTCTATCTATTCTATCAACAATTGCTCCGATGCTTTCCATCGCCTGAAGCAAAATATTTGTGTCACGAACATCGGGCATGTTTTCTATCAAAACAGTCTCATCTGTCATGATGGAAGCTGCAAGAATCGCAAGAGCTGCATTTTTGGCCCCGCCAATCTCCACTTCTCCCACCAAAGGATTACCACCTTTGATTACGTATTGTTCCATCATCATACCTCAATTTATAAAAATATCATCATAGTAAGCTGTACGTTAACCTCACAATACTAGCATACTCAGATAAATTTTGACAATACCAAATTTACGCAAAGATTATTATACCAATTTGCACTATCTTTGTAAACAATAGACAACTTTGTCGTATATACATACTACTAATTCAGGTATTTCAGCGGTGTTACAGCAGTTTCACTAATTCAGATACTTCAGCGGATTCACTGCTGTTCCGCCAATTCGGATTTCAAAGTGAAGATGAGGTCCCGTACTAATACCGGTGTTACCGCTTAAGGCGATCTTCTGTCCCTGGGACACAGACTGTCCCGCAGACACCAGAACCTTACTCAGATGGCCATATCTTGTTTCCTTTCCATCCGGATGCTGAATATAAACAACATATCCGTATCCGCTTCCCCATCCTGCTTTCGTGACAACACCACCACAGGATGCCACAACTGCAGTTCCGGTCGGTGTCGACCAGTCGACACCTTTATGATAGGTACTTGCACCTCTCTTTGGTGCCTTCCTTCCACCAAATCCGGATGATAAACGTCCACCGGAAATCGGTTTGATATAGGTAGGCGGAATCTTTGTGCCCCTTTCCACAATCTTGGGCACTGCTTCCATAATGACTTCTTCTTTTATGATCTCAGTATCCACAACGGTATCATTTCGATAGGATACAATCGCAACAACTCTTCGATGTCCACTGGAAGGCTGCTGCAGTGTAACCTTATCTGTGGTATACCAATCATCATTATCTACATAAATAATATCTGCATCATAATCTTCTTCATAATACAGTTCTTCCTGTCTTTCCACAGAAAGCTCCGGTTCCGGTACGGAAATGATCAGTTCATCCCCCACACGGATCATGGAATTGGCATCTTCCAGTGTTCCATTCATGGCAACCAGATCTTCTATCGTCATGTTGAAGCTTTCTGCAATTTCGCCAAGCGTATCACCGGATACTACTTCATATATTTTATTCGTTTCCTGGTCTTTTGTTACATCTTCAATCGCCATATCCAGCGACTCCAGGCAACTCTCCGGCATATAGGACTCTACGATTTCGATGGTATCTCCGAAATTCATATTAATAAGGCCCAAATTATATTCCGAAAGATCTTTTTCTTCTTCAAACTCTACTGAATCAACCGACTCAGAAAGTGCTGCAAATATTCCTGCTTCGGGCAGTTTTCCGGCATCCGTTGCTGCTTTTTCTTCCTCCAGTTCTTCTTCCTGCGCCTGTTTTTCGCTATATACATTGGTAGTCAGCACATTCAGTTCCCTGGAAGTATCCTGAACCAGCTCTACTCCGTAGCTGTCTGTGGAATCATATTTATCCACCGCTGCCTGAAGAAGCTGCTGTACCTCTTCAATACTTCCCAGATTAACCGTAAATTCTTTGATCTTAACTGTATATGCCCGTTGCACCTGCATTTCTTCTTCATTACGGGAAAGTATGCTTTCCATATTGGAAACAAGTTCCTTTTCCGAATTGATTTCTGCAAACAGAACTTCTTTTCCTTCCAGCTTAAGCTCCGGGTCCATAAAGACCATCTCTTCTTTGGAAGCTGCAACATTTTTTCTGGCACGTGTCAGACACTCCTCTGCCACCTGCCTGTCCCCGGTTTGTCCAACCAGTTCTCCGTTCAAATATATATCAAACAGATTCTCTCCTGTATGTCTGAACTCCGTTTTGCTTGGCAGCAAAAATGCAGCAAAAACAGCTACAAGAATACTTGTTTTTATATATGTAATTTTAATCTTCTTATATAAACTATTTCTCATATACCGTTTTGTTACTTTTTCTTTACACTATATCCGAAAGTCCCCAATTCTCTTCCCATGCCGAAATAAGTACCGTGGGAATAAACGATTGGATCAGCCTTGTCCAAATGGAATTTCTGCTTTTCATCCATATACGCTTTGTCAGCATGCACGGATACCACTTCTGCCAGAAACATCACATGGCTCCCCAAATCCTTTTCTTCTGTTACACGACATTCAATATTAACCGGGCTTTCTTTGATCATGGGTGCTTTTACCACTTCCCCACTTTCCCGTGTCAGATTCATTTCCTTCCATTTATCTACATCTCTGCCACTTTTCACGCCACAATAATCGGTAGCAAACACCAGATCCTCTGTGGTCAGATTTACGACGAATTCTCCTGTCTCATGAATCATAGGATAAGAATGACGCTCTTTTCTTACAGAAATAGAGAGCATAGGAGGATTGGAACAGATGGTTCCTGTCCAGGCAATGGTCAGTATATTATCATTTCCTGCTCTATCGGCACAGCTCACCATTACTACCGGCAATGGATAAAGCATATTTCCTGGTTTCCATGTTATTTTTTCCATATAATATTCCTTTAATCTTTTTAACTTTTTCGCTAATTTAAATCATTTTCTTTTTTAAGCTGATTAATCTTTTTTAACCTTCCGGAAATTTAGAAGATTCCAATCAACTGCAAAACAACAATCGTTATATTAACAAGTACAGCCGCAAATGTCAAAATGCATACCGGCAGAATACCTTTACCGGATTTCTTCTGTTCCATAAGCTGGGTGACTTTTTCTGTGGTCTCCTGAGACTGTTTTGCAAGCTGTTCCTCCAGTACCGCCTGAACATTGCGGTATACTTTTACAGCTTCTTTATGGTTAAAGTCTTCTGCATTTTTAAACATAGCTTCTATCTGGCGGTTCCAGCCATCAAGTGCCTCTGTAAGCTTGCTGTCCTGCTCCTGCATACCTGTTTCCAGAATCTTTTTCATTTCGGAAATTTCGCTCACTTCTTTTTTTATTTCTTCCAGAGCTGTTTTCATTTCAGATATCTCTTTTTTCATATCAGCAGTTTCTGCAAGAGACGCTTTTATTTCAGATATCTCATCCAATACCTTTTGTTCTGCATCCGGATCTGTTTTTTGTACTTCCAGAATTTTCTTCATGGCAGCATCCAGCACCTGCCCGGTTTTTTCCGCATTGGCCAGATTCTGCAGACTTACTTTGTGCACCTCCTGCAGGGTTTCCTCACAAACCGCAACCTGTGCGCTCAGTCTTTCATTTTCTTCCGCTTCTGCCATATAATTGGCTTTGATCAGCTCTTGTGCATTTTTTCTCTGTGCAAACTTATCAATAAAGATATCCATCAGTTTTCCTCCAAAATGAGTGTTTTGAAAACAGCATATTTTTTTCACCATACAACACAGTATATCATTATGTCCTCTTTTTTACAATGAAATGTACTTTTTTACCATCTCACTTTCTCGCGGATATTCTTTTACGTTTACTTTTCCCTTTTCACTTACTTATATTCTTTTTGTACATATTGTACAAAATTTGAAGCTTATTTTTTACATCCATGTAAAAGTTTACCATATATTAATTTCGTGTTCACAGTTTGTTCATATTTTATAGATATACTAAATATATCGAAAAGCCAAACATGTAATGAGTTTCATTACACACATAGATAAATTTTTTCATAATAGCCCAGATACCGAAAGGTGTCTGGGCACTCCTCATTTTATAAGGCTTTTTCAACAGGTTTTCAAAAATCTACCTCAAGAATTGAAGGTTATAGGGTTATAGGACAAAAATTTTTCTCTATATCCAAAAAAATCCTAAAAGCCACTTCCTTTTGAATGGCTCTTAGGATTTTTTATATAATATACTATTCTTCCGGTTCCTGATTGGTAAATTTTTGCACTTCGTCATTCAGCGTCAACATTCTGTCGTCCAGCTGTGATACGATCTTGGCACATTCAATCAATTCGTTTTTCAGGTAAACCGGCACATTTCCTTCAAACTTATAATTGATCTTGTGTTCCAGGCTGGCCCAGAAATCCATTGCAACCGTTCTGATCTGGATCTCCACTTTGGTATCCATGATACGATCGGAAAGGTATACCGGAACAGTAACAATCATGTGATAGCTCTTATATCCGCTTGACTTCGGGTTCACAATGTAATCTTTCACGGAAATCACTTTGATATCTCTCTGATTTCCAATAATCTCAGCAATCCGGTAAATATCTGCGGTAAAGGAACAGATAACACGTATTCCGGCAATATCGTTTACGTATTTGACCATATTGTCTAAGGTAGATTCATACCCATGCTTTTTCAGCTTTTTGACAATGCTTTCTGATGTCTTGATTCTTGATTTGATATGTTCGATGGGATTATATCTATGTACATGCTGAAACTCATCGTTTAAAATTTCCAACTTCGTTTCTATCTGCTTAAGTGCAGAACTGTATAACAGGATTAACTCGGTCCAGTTATCCACATCATTCGTTCTATCTAAATTAATATCCATTTTTACTCCTATATGAAAATATTGTGTGGCTTGTTTTTCTCTTGCACTCATTATACCATATTTCTGTGCAGACGGGCATTTTTTCACAAAACTTTAATAAATTTTCTTATTTTTTCGTCATTTTGCATAATTCCCCAGTTTCTCAGCCACATTAAAAAGTATATGCGGCTTTTTGATTTTTAGAACCACATTTTCCTGCTTGCCCCCTCCATGACTTTCGTGTATATTACATCTATCAGAAAGTCATCCATCTATATGAATAGATGCAGCTGTATCATCAATGGTTGATACAATCCATGGTTTATGTGGGAGGTTTTTCATGTTCAGGTTATGGGGAAAAATTATACAGAACAATCATCTGCTGAAGGATGTCGTTATAGAAGATGGTTCGGACGATACCAGAACACATAAAGTCTTTCACGCCCTGGATGAGATATGTTATCATTTTGATCTGGCAAAGCCTATCTGGCTGGATGCCAACGTGAACGAGTTTAAGCGGCATAAGAAAACCCGCTTTTCAAAAGACAATTTTGTGGAAAGCATTGATTTTGATTATCTGGAAATCCATATCATCGACGAAGATTAGCAGTGGGGACGAAAGAAACGTCCCCACTGCTCCACTGCTGGCAGCTACAGTTCGATTCCGTTTTCCGCACACAGTGCCCGTGCGCTTTCCACCGAATCAATTCCTGTTTTATTTTTAATCGGTGCAAATTCATGATTTCTGACTACTTCATATGGAAGGCAGCTGTCCATCAGATGAATCATATCCAGAATCAGCGTTTCAAACTTATATCCGTTTGGAGATTCCGGTTTGATCAGTTCGCCTTCTTCATTCATATATGGAATCTTCTTCTCTACAATATGAAGCGGCATTTTTTTCTGCACGATTTTTTCCAGATCACTTACTTTGAACAGATAATTCAGAATCACCCCAAAATAGTATGCCGGGTCACCCTTTTCATCTTTTGCGTTCATAAGCTCATCCGTCAATTCGTAATATTCAACAATAGAAGGTCTTCCATCTTCCAGGCAGATCACACCTACTTTTTCGTCCGGTGCATTTTTCTTCACCACCTTGGCTCCAACCACACAGTTTTTCATGATAGTTGCCCCAATAAAGCAGGGATCTGCTATTCTTTGCAGTACATTATCCACTGCAAAGACATTGAGCCATTCAATTCCTTCCTTATGAACAATGTCTAAAACTCCACCGGTATACATAGAGGAAAACCAGCCACCATTTCCGTTTGGAGAATTGGATATTTTGCTTTTGCTTTCCATATATACTTTACCGGTATAGTCCGATGCAGGAGCCATTTCCTGGCGGAAGAAATGTACATGCTCCGGAGAATAACCAAAAAAGTTATGTTCCTTTAAAAATCCCACCGTCTTCTCGTGATTTTTATCACTGGTCATGATAAAAAGATGAATCCAGCTATCGGATAATTTTACCACATCCAGCAAATTGGTTATGATTCTTTCAAAAATATATACATCCTTTGTCAGGCCGATATTGTACATCCCTTTTGGATCATCGGAACCAAGTCTGGTCCCCATTCCTCCGGCCAGAAGAACTGCGCCTACTTTTCCTGCTTTTATGGCTTTCAGTCCAACCTCTGTATATTCTTCCCTGTTCTTTTCGATTTCCGGAAGCTCCATTGCGGAAAGAGGTGAAATAACACCTTTCTGAGTCAGCTTCTCTTTATCCGAACAGTATTTTAAAACACTGAAATCGGTAAGTTCAATCTGATCCAGCAGTCCTTTTTTTTCTTCTTCGGACAACTCTTCATAATATTGCAGTACATGGCTTTGTCCGGCCTCTCCCAGTTTTGCATATGCTTCTTCATAGGTCATAGATGTGTCCTCCAATTATTCTAATTTAAATTTTCCCACTTCAGCATTCAGTTCATCTGCGATTACTTCATTGTCACTTGCCCTGCTACTGAGCTCACTGATACTGTTTGACAGATTAACTGCCATTTCCGAAACAGATACGATTCCTTTCGCACTCTCTTCTACCGCAATATTAACCGCTTCCACTGCCTGTTTAATATTGTCCGCATTTTCCTGCAACTGCTCAGACTGTTTTGCGAAATCAGACATGGTCTGATACATATTTCCCGCATCTTTGCTGTATGTATTACAGATTTCACCCAGTTCAGAATAACCGTTCATGGCTGTTTCATTCATAAACTGAATCATATTTTCGGCTTCTTTTGCCAGTTCATCTACTGCCTGCACTACTTCCGCACTGACACGCTGAATCTGTTCTGCTGCCTGACCGGAATTCACAGCAAGTTTTCCGATTTCTTCTGCAACTACTGCAAAGCCTCTTCCCGCATCCCCTGCTCTTGCCGCTTCTATACTTGCGTTCAGAGCAAGCAGGTTGGTTTCTTCTGTAATACTGATGATTTCATCTGTCAGGCGGTAGATTTCCTTTACTGCTTTTGATTTTTCAATCTTATCATTTACGGAAGATTCCATTCTATCCGCCTGCGCTTTTGCATTTTCACCATCTTTTACAGCATTTTCTTTTCTTTCTTCCGCATTACGCTGAATATCGCTCATGTGTTTATTGCTTTCCATGGCGTTTCCGTAAATACGTTCAATCAGCTGATACATATCACTGATTGCGGTATTAATCTGACTGATGGAAGCTGTTGTTTCTTCCATTGCTGCACTCATTTCTTCCATGGTAGCAGAAACATCGGTAATATTATTCTCTGCGTCTCCAAGGTTTGTTGCCATATCCGCTGATGCCACAGAAAGCTGGTTTGCATTCCCTGAAATCTGTATCATGATTTCTCTGATATAGGAAAGAAGAGAATTCAGATTATTGGCAATCAACTCCGTTTCATCACCACTGTTCACGTCGATGGTCTGTGTCAGATCACCGTTGTTGCTTGCCAGTTCATATACTTTATCATCCACTTTACGAAGATTTTTTGTTACTCTTCCAACCAGGATGCTGATCATAAGACTTGCAATAACCACACAGATTACTGCCACAATGACTGCCAGCAAGGTATTATGATTGATTTTAGTTACAATCTCCGCCGCATCATAATCAGCTCCCAAAACAGCTATTACATTTCCTCCGCTCATAATCGGTACATATGCTGTAAGCAGCTGTCCGTAAGGAGTATCCGAAATCTCAGAATCAACCACTATATCGCCTTCAAATGCTGCTGCAACCGCTTCATAGGGTTCCTCAAAAGGTTCTCCATAGATTTCTGCAGAGTCTCCACTGGAAACTACATAAGTGACTGTTTGTCCATCTGCCTTAAGCAGATAGAGATATGCCACATCAAAGGTCTCACAGGAAGAGTTCAATGCATTAAGAAGCATCCCTTCGGAAACACCATCCGGTCCGGATTCTGAAAGAGACTTGGTCAGATTGATATCCACTTTATTAGCAGCCGCCTTAGCCGATGAATAGGCAACCTTCCCTGCAATTTCTATCATTCCGCTTTCCATACGTGCATTAAGCACTGTACATAGCAGACCACAGACCAACAGGTTTACCAGAATACACGGAACCAGCATTTTTGCCCGGATACTGGCCTTTCTGGTCTTTATTTTCCGTTTTGTTTCTTTTTTCTCAAATGCCATATAATACTCTCTCCTTTGTTGTCAAGATAGGATTACATCATACTCATCAAACTATATTTCATATTATAATATAATTTTTTCTCTTAACCAAGAAAAAAAGCAGGAAATAGACTTTATTTTGTATCCAAATCTCGTCAAAATACGACTTAGTTTAAATAGTTTTCCACCATGCATTTATGGATTGCCGGATTTCCACCAAGGACATCGGAGACATATTCTGCCTGAAGTGGTTTTCCATCCATTCGAGTCACAACTCCTCCTGCCTCTTCTACCAGAATCTTTCCTGCTCCATAATCCCAGAGTTTTAATTCTTCTTCAAAAAAAGCATCGATTCGTCCAGACGCCACCTCGGCAAAGTCAATCGCTGCCGAGCCAATTCTTCGTATATCCTGACAGTCCATAAATACCCGATATATTTTTTCAAAAGTCTGCTTCCCGTATTCATGCTTGTGATAGGGTGCGGTTCCCACGGAAATCAGAGTGTCTTCCATTTTGGTCACACTGCTTACATGAATAGGTTCTCCATTTAAGAATGCTCCCTTTCCTTTCATAGCCCAAAACAGTTCTTTGGTATAGGGCTGATAGATCACCCCGATCACCGGCTCTTTGTTTTCAAAAAGTGCCAGTGAAATGCTGCTTCTGTGATAATCATGAATCAGATTGGTTGTACCATCTACCGGGTCAAGTACCCATGCTTTTTTCGACAGATCCACTTCACTGTTATCTTTTTCCTCCCCCACAAACTGAATTTCCGGATATATCTCCCCCAGTTTTTTAAAAATAAACTGCTGCACCTGCACATCCACACGTGTCACATAATCCGAAACGCCTTTCACCGTGATACTGGACGCATTTTCACGGTTTCCCAGCATTTTTGCTGCCTCCAGCACAACTTCTTTCATATCCTCCAGTATGCTCTCATATGATTTCATGTCCTGTTTCCTCCTGTTTTCCAGCTCTTATTTTATTTCATCCAGCTCTATATCCAACATGTTTCCTTTTTCCCGTCCAACTCTGCATCCAGCTTATTCCTTCTCTTCTCATCCATCTCCAGATCCAGCTTATCCCTTCTTTTTTTATCCACCTCTATCCATTCGTCCAGGGTCAGGGGCTGATAATCTGAAAACATGCAGAAGCAGTTTATCATATGGCAGGGAATCGAAATTTTTTCTTCTTTTCCGTATACTTCCCGGACACATTCTCTGGTCTGTTTCTGAAAGGAATGAATCAGATATTCATCAAAGGTCTGATGCACATGACCATACAACATATAAGTATGGGGTGTCCCATCCTGATTTTCCCGGTACTGCCCGTTATAACAGAAAATCGGATAATGGGACAGAATCACTTTTCTTTTATTGTCCTTCACTTCTGCATAAGGTCTGATCCATACAAACCGTTCCTTATAAAACGCCGGCTGGGACAGATATTTATCATGATTCCCCTCAATCAGATATAGAGTCCCGTTCAGTCTGCTTAAAATTTCATTGGTCTGTTTTGCATTGCCAACTGATAAATCTCCCAGAATGACCACTTCATCATTCTTTCTCACCCTGCTGTTCCACCGGTCGATCATATAGGCATTCATAGCCTCTCCGCTTTCAAATCCCCGACAGTCCATTCTTTGATTCAAATTATCATGATAGAAATGCAGATCCGAAATATAATATCTCATAGTCTCCCACCTTTTCCCCTCTCAGTATATCTCAAACACGATCACAAATCACTCCTATTTTTGCAGCTTGTCTTGATAGTATGTCCCAGCCAAAGGTATAATCTATATGTAACTATTCAGAGCCATGCAAAATTGAATAAAATGTTTTGCTTGCAAAGAACATTTTATTCTATTTTATATGGCGAGATAACCACATGAGCAAAAAGGAAGCAGCGAAGCTGCGTTTTGCGAATGGGGTTCTGAATAGTTACACCTAGATTAGGTTTCTTTTAACACGAAACAAGCAAGAATTCTCCCACCTCTGCAGGTGGTGAGATGAATTGCAAAAAATCTGTTCAAAACAAGAAAAGAACATTTGTTCTATCCGACAAAATATGATAGAATATTATAAAGCAAAGTATTTTGTCGGGGGAAAAAGCATTGAACAGGGCATATAAATTCAGAATCTATCC
>JBJENT010000030.1:0-4669 GCA_051880335.1 Lachnospiraceae bacterium | reverse complement strand
AAACCAGAACACTGTCAGAACAAACACATCTGCCAGTTTCCCCAAAAAATTCCATACCGGATTATTCAGTGAAAAAAAATTACTCATCTATTTTGCCTTCCTGTCTACGATTTCATATTTCCCTATACATATTTTTATACCATGTCCACAGACATTTCTCAATGTATCAGCCAGAAGCCAGACAAATATCAGTTTACAAAATCAAATAAACTAATCTGATTACTTTCCGGCAGATCCCCCAGAATTCCCAAGGAATCCATCAGATCGGTAATGGTCTTACTTGCTTTGGTGCGCTGTCTGAAATCATCTTTGGATAAAAACGGTCCCTGCTTTGCAGCTTCCTGAATCGCATCAGCTGCCTTTTCTCCCAAACCATCGATACTGTTCAGAGATGGCATGATCTTATCTCCAACAATTTGAAACAGTCTGGAATTAGCCTGAAACAGGTCAATCGGTGTAAATTCAAATCCCCGGGCATACATCTCCTGGACAATCTTCATATCACGGACCGTATCCTGTTCTTTCTTGGTCAGAGTATCTTTTCGTCTATTGTAATCTGCCATAACCGCTTCCAGATGGGCCTGTCCCTGACACATGATCTCATAAGAAAAGGCTGAGGCTCTGATACTGAAAAACGCCGCATAATATGCCATAGGATAATATACTTTGCAGTACGCAATTCGCCAGGCCATCATAACATAGGCTGCCGCATGTGCCTTGGGGAACATATACTTGATCTTCTTACAGGACCAGATATACCAATCCGGTACATTCTTTTCCTTCATGGCCTCTTCCATTTCCGGCTTCAGGCCTTTTCCCTTACGCACACTTTCCATGATTTTAAAGGAAAGAGCCGGCTCAACCCCCTGATAGATCAGATAGATCATAATATCATCACGACAGCAGATTGCAGTAGAAATAGTAGCCTTGCCTTCTTCAATCAGAGTCTGGGCATTTCCCAGCCATACATCGGTACCATGACCAAGTCCGGAAATACGAATCAGATCAGAAAACTGTTTGGGCTGTGTATCCAAAAGCATCTGAATAACGAAATCCGTACCAAATTCCGGTACACCAAGAGAACCTACCGGACAGCCACTGATCTGATCCGGCGTGATGCCAAGTGCTTCCGTAGAAGTAAAAAGTGACATGACCGCCTTATCATCCAGAGGAATCGTAGTCGGATCCAGTCCGGTCAAATCCTGAAGCATACGAATCATGGTAGGATCATCATGCCCCAGTATATCAAGCTTTAACAGGTTGTGGTCAATGGAATGGTAGTCAAAATGTGTGGTGATGGTATCCGTTGTCATATCATTTGCCGGATGCTGAACCGGGGTAAAGGAATTGATATCCTCACCCACCGGAAGTACTACGATACCGCCCGGATGCTGACCGGTACTTCTGCGCACACCGGTACATCCCAGCACAATTCTGTCAATCTCACAATTTCTCTTATGAATGCCTCTTTCTTCATAATATTTCTTTACATAACCAAAGGCTGTTTTATCGGCAAGGGAAGCAATGGTTCCTGCACGATAGGTCTGCCCTGCCCCAAAAATAACCTCGGTATATTTATGGGCTTTACTTTGATATTCCCCAGAGAAGTTCAAGTCAATATCCGGCTCTTTATCCCCCAAAAATCCCAGGAATGTTTCAAATGGGATATCGTATCCATCCTTTACCAGAGGTTCTCCACAAACCGGACACAGCTTATCCGGCATATCACATCCGGCGCCGCCTCCATAGGCTCTTACCTCTTCGGAATCAAAGTCATAATAAAAACAGTTTGGACACCGGTAATGAGGACTTAGGGAATTTACTTCTGTAATCCCGGACATAAACGCCACAAAGGACGATCCTACTGAGCCACGGGAACCTACCAGATATCCGTCTTCCACGGATTTCCACACCAGCTTCTGGGCAATGATATACATAACCGCAAAGCCATTTTTGATAATGGAACTCAGTTCCTTTTCCAAACGGTCTTCTACGATTTTGGGCAGATTTTCCCCATATAATTCATGAGCTCTGTCATAGCAGATCTTGGTAAGGGTTTTATCCGAATCGGGAATAACCGGAGGACATTTATCCGGTCGTACCGGTGACATGGTATCCACCATGTCTGCTATCATATTGGTATTTGTGATGACGATTTCTTCCGCTTTCTCGCTGCCCAGATACTGGAATTCCTCCAGCATTTCTTCTGTAGTACGTAAGTATAGCGGTGCCTGCTCATCTGCATCAGAAAAGCCTTTCCCGGCCATAATGATCCTGCGGTATATTTCATCTTCCGGGTCCAGAAAATGTACGTCACAGGTGGCAACCACGGGTTTGTGGAATGCTTCTCCCAGTTCGACAATCTTTCGGTTCATATTCCGGATGTCTTCTTCGGAATTGATATTTTCCACTTTATCCGACAGAATCATGAATTTGTTATTTCCAATAGGCTGAATCTCCAGGTAATCATAAAACTGAACGATTCGTGCAATCTCCGTATCCGGTTTTCCATCCAGAAGTGCCCGGTACAGTTCTCCTGCTTCGCAGGCACTGCCCACCAGAAGTCCCTCCCGGTATTTCATCAGCTCGCTCTTTGGTATTCTTGGTCGTCTACTGTAATAATCCAGATGGGATTTGGAAATCAATGTGTACAGGTTGGTTCTTCCCACATTGTTCTTTGCCAGTATGATCACGTGATAGGTAGTCATCTTTTTGATGATTTCCGGATTGGACTTACTGATTTCCTGTAAATCCGCCAGAGTCTCCACGTTCTTTTCCTTCAGCATCTCAATAAATTTCGTGAAAATCTCTGCAGTGCACTCTGCATCATCCACTGCTCTGTGATGATTTTCCAGAGATATTTTCAATGTCTTAGCCACTGCATCCAGGGTATGCTTAGCCTGGCCCGGCAGAAGAAGTCTGGCAATACCCATGGTATCCACATAGGTAAACTCTTTCTGAATCTGCTGGCGTTTTGCATTTTCCACGATAAAACTCATATCAAATTCTGCATTATGAGCCACCATTACAGCATCTCCGCAGAATTCCAGAAACTCCGGAAGCACCTGTTCAATAGTGGGTGCATCCACTACCATTTCATCATTGATATTGGTAAGCTGTTCGATTCGGAACGGAATCGGCACCTGGGGATTCACAAAGGTCGAGAAACGGTCCACAATGCTTCCCTGTTCCACTTTGACTGCCCCGATTTCAATGATCCGATTATTTACAGGAGAAAATCCTGTTGTTTCAATATCAAACACAACAAAGGTATCCTGCAGTTCCTGGCCCTTTTCGCCACTGACCACAGTTTTTAGATCATCTACCAGATACCCTTCTACTCCATAAATCACCTTAAAGAAATCAAATTTATCCGGGTCCGGATCACCGGCCTGTTTTCTTTTATCTGCTTCTGCTCTCCACAGATCTTCCCAGACATGGTTTGCATCCGGGAAGGACTGAACCACACCATGATCGGTGATCGCAATCGCAGGCATTCCCCATTTATAGGCACGCTTTACGATATCCTTTGCTTCAGAAACCCCATCCATGTCACTCATCTTGGTATGACAGTGAAGCTCTACACGTTTCCTTACACTGGTATCCATTCTGGCCACCGTGAAATCCGGTATTTTTTTGATTCCTATAAGGGAACTGATGGTAAGTTCATGGTCAAACTTATCCATCATGGCAACGCCCTTTATCTTCAGGAAATTACCGGCCTGAAGACTGCCTTTGATTTCATCCAGCTGCTCTGTTCTTACAAACAATTTTACACCTAAGGTATCGGTAAAATCGGTCACTGTAAAGGTGATCAATGTTTTTTCAATCTTGGCTATTTCACGATCCTCATAGGACAGTACCTTACCGCGGATGACCACATCTCCCATTTCCCCTGCGATTTCTTCAATCGGGATAATATCCTCTTCAAAGTCTCTTCCAAAGATCACATCCGGATTATTTGACTTTTTCAGTGCAGGCACATACTCTTTATCCGATTTTTTCGTTCCTTTTTTAGCTACTTTTGCAAAGGCATTCGTTTCCGCTTTTTGTTCTACATTTTTATTGGCCTTCAGATCCGGTTTCTGTTCCGCCTTCTGTTCTGCCTTCTGACCTGCATTGTCACCTGCGCCCATAGATACTCCGGGAGTTTCTGCCTGATTTCCATCCGGAGAAACATTCCTTTCCGCATCTTCTACTCCCTCTGCATTTCTTGCTGCTGCAACAATTTCTGCCACGCGGTTTTCTACTTTCCGCTCCATCTCTGCCAGATGGGTATTTTCTTTCTTTTCTTTATATCCAGTCTCAATATGTACCGAAAATCCGCAGCGTTCGTTTAATATCTTATCCAGAATACGGATCACTTCCTCTGCTTTTCCCTTGGCCATAACAGAATCTTCCAGCATCACTTTTACAGTCTGCAGATCCGGATAGGTTATGGATGCATTTCGAAAAACACTGTACTCCACAGGTGAGTAATCCCGCAGTTCCTCCAGAATACTCTTTTCATAAACCTGCATCAGTTTTTCCGGAGTATATTGGGAAGACAGATGAAATTTTTCATAAATCTTTATTTCCATATTGGACTGTGGAAACAGCTGTTTTTTGATTTCTTTCTCAAGATACCAGATTTTTTTCTTTTCAATCAGTCGCTCTGAGATGATATAAA
>JBJENT010000029.1:0-4675 GCA_051880335.1 Lachnospiraceae bacterium | reverse complement strand
TTAATACATTAAATGCCGGTGCGCAGCTGGCCATGATGGAAGGCGCAGATAAGACTACCGAGTTTATTGAGAACATGGCGGATTTTTTCCGTTACAATATTAAGAAAATGAATCAGGATGCAACGATCCTGGAAGAAATCCATTTGGTGGATAATTATATTTACATCATGAATGTTCGGTTTACCGGGGAGATTCATTTTGAAAAAGAAGTGGATGAAACCGTGCTGGATCATAAGGTGCCCAGCATGATTTTACAGCCTATCGTGGAAAATGCAGTAAACTACGGTATTCGGAATATTGATTGGGAAGGACACATCAGGCTCAGAATATTCCATGAGGGCGATTTTGTTTACTTATCTGTCTGGGATAACGGGGCCGGTATGACCCGGGAAAAGATAGATCAGATTCTCCACGGAGAAATGGGAGAGACCGATCTGAAATCCAATTCCAATGGAATCGGTCTTGGAAATGTGATTGAACGAATACAGCTCTATACCGGAAGAGAAGATGTGATGGAAATCAAAAGCGAAGGGCTTGGAATGGGTACGGAATTTATCATTAAAGTTCCGGCACATGTTTAAAGTAAGGAAGGACAACACATGTATCGTATATTGTTAGCAGATGATGAAGGAATTGTACTGAATTCGCTACAATTCATTATTGAAAAAAACTTTGGAGAGCAGTTTGAAATAGAGACAGCAAAGACGGGACGTGGAGCCATTGAGCAGGCAGAACATTTTCGGCCGGATATTATTTTTATGGATATTCAGATGCCGGGCATCAATGGTATTGAAGCAATTCGTGAAATCAAGAAGATGTTTCCTGCCATCATTTTTGTAGTGCTTACGGCATACGATAAATTTGATTACGCAAAGGAAGCTGTAAATCTGGGTGTATTTGAATATCTGAATAAGCCGGTAAATCAGAAGGTCGTAGTAGATGTGGTGCAAAGGGCCATGCAGGAGATCGATACCAGACGTGAAAAGCGTAAATCAGATCTTCAGGTAAGGGAACGAATGGAGACGGTTATTCCTGTGATTGAAAATGGTTTTATTTACTCCATTCTTATGCAGGAGCATTTTGAAGAAGATGTGGAAAACTATAAGAATCTTTTAGGGATTACAGTTCCCTATGGCTATATGATGTCTGTTGTTTTTGGAGATAACCAGCAGGGAAGCTATATGACAAATGCAGTAGGATCCAGTGTGCAGGCGCAGACCACCTATTATGCAAAGGTACGGGAGATTCTGAAAGATGCTTTTTCGGGAAGCATTGTCGGCAATATCAGTGCCAATAAACTCCCGGTATTCATTCCGACCTCGCAGCTGCATATGGAGTATAACGACCGAATTGAGTTGATTGAGAAATCCAGGTATGCAGTTAAGAATATGAACAAAGCTACCGGAATGATCTTCCGGATCGGAATAGGATCCATTCGAAAGATCAAGGATGCCAGAGCCTCTTATGATGAAGCAATCCGTGCACTATATTCTTCAAAGGGCAGTGTTGCTCATGTAGATGACCTGCCTATAGCGGTAGAATACGAGGATAACTATCCAATTGATACAGAAGATGCCATTTTCGAAAAACTTCGGGAAGGAAAGACCGAAGAATGTATGCTGGAAACAAGTAAATATTTTGACTGGCTCTCGCAGCAGTATGATACAGATCAGATGAGTGTCAAATTAAAGGTATTGGAGTTCATTTTGCAGGCTGAATCGATCATGTACCGCAGTGGTGGACATACTTATCGATTTGGAAGCAGAAAAGATTATCTCTCCGAAGTGTTTCATATGTCCGATAAAGAAAGCCTCAGACAGTGGTTTCTGGATAAAATGCGAAATGCAGCTCAGAATATGACCACCGGTAGTGAGGATCATACCAATCATTTGATACATAAGGCGAAAGAATATATTGACAATCATTTCCAGAAAGATATGTCTCTGGATGATATTTCCAGGGAGCTGAATATCAGCCCCTATTATTTCAGCAAGCTCTTTAAAGAAGAAACAGGCGAAAATTTCGTTGAATATGTTACGGACAGACGTATCAGTAAAGCAAAACAGCTTTTACGGGATCCGGAAAAAAGTATCAAAGAAATATGTGCGGAAGTCGGATACTCCGATCCTAACTATTTCAGTCGTATTTTTAAAAAATATCAGGGTGTGACACCAACCGAGTACAAGGAACAGGTGGGAAGAGGAAATTAGATATGCGAAAGTATGGAAAGAAAACCATAGCCTTGTTATTGGGGATAGCTATACTGGGAAGTATGCTTTTCACCACAGGCTGTGGTGCAGAGGAAAGCGATAATCATGCTGCAGAAGCTGCGCAGAATGATAAAATACAAATCGGCTTTTCCATGGACTCTTTTATCATTGAAAGATGGCAGAGAGACAGGGATCTGTTTGTATCAAAGGCCCAGGAGCTGGGTGCAGAAGTGAATATCCAGAATGCAAATGGTGATGTAAAGGAACAGATTTCCCAGATTGAGTATTTCATTGAAAAGAAAATGGATGTCATTGTCATCGTGGCCATTGATGCAGATGCGCTATGTGATGTTCTTGCAAAAGCAAAACGGGAAAATATCAAAATCATTGCATATGACCGTCTGATCAGAAATGCGGATGTTGACCTGTATATTTCTTTTGACAATGAAAAGGTAGGCTCCCTGATGGCGGATTACCTGCTTCGCGCAGTTGGAAATAATGGAACGATCATCCGGATCAATGGTTCTCCT
Source organism: Lachnospiraceae bacterium (assembly GCA_051880335.1). Taxonomy (GTDB): domain Bacteria; phylum Bacillota; class Clostridia; order Lachnospirales; family Lachnospiraceae; genus 1XD8-76. Next base: position 1,935 of record JBJENT010000029.1, on the reverse strand, counting down.
ACGGATAACAATGTGAAAATGGTTTCCACCGGTTTTGAAAATGTACTTCGTGGAACAAATGTGAAAATCGATAAAGAAGTATATGCAGATGGCTGGCTGGCAGAAACCGGCTTCACAGCTACCAATGAATATCTTGCTACCGGAAAAGTCCCCATGGGAATCATGTGTGGTAACGATGGTATTGCAGCTCAGGCGATCAAAGCACTTTCTGAAAGCAGACTGGCAGGTAAGGTTTTTGTAGTGGGTCAGGATGCGGATCTGGATGCCTGCCAGAGAATCGTAGAAGGAACCCAGAGTATGACCGTATACAAACCGGTAGAAAATCTGGCACAGAAGGCAGCAGAAGAGGCAGTTTCCATGGCAAAGGGTGAAGCGTTGGAAACCGAAGATCTGATTTTTGACGGAACCTATTATGTTCCTTATGAAAAACTGGAACCTATTGCTGTGACCAAAGAAAATATGGATGAAGTTATTATAGGTAAATTCCATCAAAAAGAAGAAGTATATTTGAATGTACAGGATTAGTCTAATATGAATTTTTTACTGGTAGCAATCAATGCAAAATATATTCATTCCAATCCGGCTATTTACAGTATGAGACAGTTTGCAGGAGAGGAGCTTTGGCCTTCCATCTCTCTGACAGAATACACCATAAATCAGAGAATGGAGGAGATTCTGTCCGACATCTACAGGAGAAAGCCGGACGTGATAGGATTCTCCTGTTATATATGGAATTGGGAGCTTGTGCAGCAGATTATCGGCGAGCTGCATAAGCTGATGCCTCTTTTGCCAATCTGGTTAGGCGGACCGGAAGTTTCTTATGAGCATGAAAGGGTATTTCGGGATAATCCGGCGGTTACCGGTATCATGGTTGGGGAAGGAGAAGAGACCTTTCAGGAACTGGTCCGGGAATGTCGAAAACTGTTTAAAGCAGATGCTGAAACAAAAATGACAGCAGAAACCGGAGAAGAAATAAGATGGAAAGAAGATTCTGGCTGTGAGCAGATAGGACCGGAACGAAGAAAAGAGTTTTACTCAGGCTGCGAAGGTCTTAGAGTACGGGGAACCGTTACGAAAAGTGGAAACTGGGGATATCGGGAGCTGCTATCCATGGACCAGATACCATTTTATGAGGCTTCTTTATCAGAGCAGGAAGAGAAGCAGAATGAAAACCGGATTCTCTATTATGAGACCAGCAGAGGGTGTCCATTTCGGTGCAGTTACTGCTTATCTTCTATAGATAAAAAAGTTCGTCTGAGAAGTTTTGAACTGGTGAAAAAAGAACTGCAGTTTTTCCTGGATAAGAAAGTGTCGCAGGTCAAATTTATCGACCGGACCTTTAACTGTAACCATGAGCATGCCAAACAGATATGGCGTTATATCAAAGAAAAGGACAATGGGATTACAAACTTCCATTTTGAAATATCAGCAGATCTCCTGGATGAGGAAGAGCTGGAAATCATGTCGGATATGCGTCCGGGATTGATCCAGCTGGAAATCGGAGTACAGACCACGAATGAGGATGCGCTTCGGGCAATTCACAGAACTGCAAAGCTGGGACCGCTGAAACAGGCAGTTGCCAAAGTTCACAGCTTTGGGAATATCCATCAGCATCTTGACCTGATTGCAGGACTCCCTTATGAAGACCTGAAAAGTTTCCGCCGATCCTTTGATGATGTATACGAGATGAAACCGCAGCAGTTACAACTGGGATTTTTAAAGGTGCTGAAGGGCTCGGAAATGTTTGAGCGGGCAGAAGAATACGGTATTGTATATCAGTCGAAAGCTCCATATGAAGTACTGTATACAAAATGGTTATCCTATGAAGATGTACTGGAATTGAAAAAAGTAGAAGAGATGGTAGAACTTTTCTATAACAGCAATCAGTTTACCCATACATTACCAGTGCTGGAAAAGTTATTTGAAACACCTTAT
>JBJENT010000028.1:0-23501 GCA_051880335.1 Lachnospiraceae bacterium | reverse complement strand
AGTCTGCTTTTCTGTGTGGGTGCCATGACTATTGTAGGAGCATTGCAGGCAGGCCTGACCGGAGATTGTGAGATGCTGTATAATAAATCCATGCTGGATTTTACCTCGTCCATCATTTTTACTTCCACATTGGGAATCGGAGTGTTCTTTTCCGCAGCATTTGTGTTGGTTTATCAGGGCGCAATTACCTTGTTGGCACAGTGGGTTTCTCCACTTTTAACCGATGTGGTGATCGCTGAGATGACCTGTGTGGGTTCGGTGATCATTATCGGAATCGGACTGAATCTTCTTGGTATTACCAAAATGAAAGTCATGAATTTTGTACCGGCAATTTTTCTGCCTATTATATTATGCAGTTTTATGTGACTATTCAGCGCCATGCAAAATCGAATAAAATGCTTTGTCTGCAAAGAGCATTCTATTTGATTTTATATGGCAAGATAATCTCATGAGCAAAAGGAAAGCAGCAAAGAGCATTTTATTTGATTTTACAGATATGGAGTCATTATGAAATTAGCAATTATCGGATCGGGACTGATCGTAAATCAGCTGCTCAGTGCAGTGGATCAGACATTTCCCTTTTCTCTGGAAGTGATATGGGGAAGGGAGCACAGCAAAGAAAAACTGGAACATCTGGCAGAAACCCATGGAATCAAAAGAGTTTCTTATGATTATGATGAAATACTGCATAGTGATGTGGAGGTCATCTACATAGCTCTTTTGAATCCCTTCCATTATGAATATACGAAAAAAGCATTGGAAGCAGGCAAGCATGTCATTCTGGAAAAACCTTTTGCCATGAATCTGGCAGAGACTCAGGAGCTGATCGATCTGGCAAAGGAAAAGAAATGCATGTTACTGGAGGCGATCAACAACCAGTATCTGCCGAATTTTGACCGGATAAAAGTGCTTTTGCCTAAGGTGGGAGATGTAAAACTGGTTTGCTTTAATTATTCCCAGTACTCCACCCGGTATGACCGGTTTAAAAAAGGAGAGATCCTGCCTGTTTTTGATTGGAAATATGGCGGCGGAGCCCTGATGGATCTGAATGTTTATAACATTCATCTGGCAGTGGGCCTATTTGGCAGGCCGGAAAAGGTAGATTACTTCCCCAATATGGAACAGGGAGTGGATACCTCAGGGGTTCTGGTCATGCAGTACCAGACCTTTCAGTGTGTCTGCATTGCAGCAAAAGACTGTGGTGCCCCCATGATGAATATGATTCAGGGGGACAAGGGAAGTATCTGTATCCCTACTGCACCTAATACCCTGGAACTGGTGGAGTTTCAGGATAACAAGGGGCAGAAGGAGTGCTACCGGGAAAATCGGTTTGAACATCGCCTGATGCACGAGTTTTATGCCTTTGCCCATATCCTGGAACAGGAAGATTATGCATTTTGCTACGATATGCTGGAGCAAAGCAGGATAGTAGGTGAAATCCTGGATCAGGCAAGAAGTGTCACACTTCAGACAGAGAAATAGAAATCAAAGTATGTTCCATAAAAGATGGAACATTATAAAATATGATAGAATAGATGGAAAAAGAGTGGAAAGGAAGGCTGTATGCAGAACGAAAAGGATGCAAAAATAGAACAATTGGCGAAGGATATTCTGCATTTGTCCAGAGATAATATTCTGATGAATATGCGGTTTCTGGATGTGGCTCTTTCCAGAATGCAGATTACTCCTTATAACGGTCTGAAAGGGATGGCGGCAGATGGTTCCCATCTGTATTACGATCCGGCCTACATTTTGAGGACTTATAAAAGAGAGCCGGCCTATATTTCCAGATCTTATCTGCACAGCCTGCTGCATCTGGTGTTTTTTCACCCCTTTGGATACGATAAGGTAAATAAGAAATATTGGGACGTAGCAGTGGATATTGCTGTGGAGAACAGTATTCTGGAGATGAAAACAGCAGCTTTTTCCATTCGAAAAGATGCAGAGCTTAGGGCAGCACTGGAAAAATTGAAAAATAATGGGGTTTCCCTGACTGCTGAAAAAATATATAAGTATTTCCTTCGGGAAGGTGTTACAGAAGAATATCTGACTGATTTAAGGCTTTTGTTCCGGAGGGATGAGCATACTTTTTGGAACGAACCGGAGCAGATGAATATTTCACTGGCAGACTGGAAAAAGCTGAGCCAGAGAATCCGGACAGATTTAAAAACCTTTTCCAAGGACAAGGGCAACTCAGAGGCAATGGAGCAGAACCTTGCTGAGGCCACAAAAGACCGGTACGATTATCGGGATATTTTAAAACGTTTTACAGTCATGGGAGAGGAAATCAAGCCAAACGACGAGGAGTTTGATTATATTTACTATACTTATGGACTAAATCTGTATGGAAATGTTCCCATGGTAGAACCCTTAGAGTATAAGGACATTAAAAAAGTAAAGGAATTTGTCATTGCAATCGATACATCGGCATCCTGTCGGGGAAAGATTGTCCGCAATTTCCTGAATAGGACCTATTCCATTTTGAAGGGAAGCGAAAATTTTTTCACCAGAATCCATGTCCATATCGTGCAGTGTGACCACGAGGTACAAAGTGATACGGTGATCACCTGTGAAGAAGATTTTGACGAGTTTATAAAAAACGGAAAGCTTTCCGGATTTGGAGCAACTGACTTCCGACCGGTATTTGATTATGTAAACCAGTTGATATTGGACGATACATTTGAAAATTTAAAAGGGCTGATCTATTTTACGGATGGTTACGGAGTTTATCCGGAACAGATGCCGGGATATGATGTGATCTTTGCTTTTTTGAATGAGGATGAGAGAAGACCAAAGCTTCCGGTGTGGGCGATTCAGGTTGTGCTGGAGGAAGAGGAACTGGAAGAGGACGAAACAAATAAAGAGAGTGACGAAGAAGACAGGATAGAATAGAAGGAGTGCGTGCATGAATATCAAACAGGCAAAAGAGTATATCAAAGATACAGTTCAGTTATATCTAAAAAAGGACGAATTTGGAGAATACCGGATTCCGGTGGTAAGACAGAGACCGATTTTTATGATTGGTGCTCCGGGAATCGGAAAAACTGCAATTATGGAACAGATTGCTCAGGAACTGTCCATTGGTCTGGTAGCCTATTCTATGACCCATCATACCAGACAGTCTGCACTGGGGCTTCCGATCATCAATCAGAAAGAGTTCGGAGAAAAACAGTATCAGGTATCGGAATACACCATGAGTGAGATCATCTCATCCATCTATGATGTGATGAAAGAAAGCGGTATGAAAGAAGGTATTCTTTTTCTGGATGAGATCAACTGCGTATCGGAAACACTTTCTCCATCCATGCTTCAGTTTTTGCAGTATAAGGTATTCGGTAGACATCAGGTGCCGGATGGATGGGTTATCGTGACAGCCGGCAACCCACCGGAGTATAACAAGTCTGTGCATGACTTTGATGTGGTAACCCTGGACAGACTAAAGGTTATGGAAGTAGAAGCCGATTATAATACATGGAAAGAATATGCAGTATCAAAAGGAATCCATAATGCGGTAATCAGCTATCTGGACTTGAAAAAAGATCATTTTTATCATATTGAAACCACGGTAAAAGGAAAAACTTATGTTACAGCAAGAGGATGGGAGGATTTATCCCAGATTCTGCAGTTGTATGAGGAAGAGGAACTTCCGGTAGATGAGAATCTGGTGGGACAGTATCTGAGAAATGATAAGATTGTGAAGGAATTTACTGCATATTATGATTTGTATAATAAATACAAACATGATTATAAGATAGAAGAAATCTTATCCGGAAATGCTTCTGAAAATGCACTGGAAAAAGCAAAGGCAGCACCTTTTGATGAGAGGCTTTCCCTTCTGGGTATGCTGCTTGACCGGGTACAGGAAGATATGAAGAGTGTCATGTGGACAGCAGATTATCTTCTGGAGATGCGAAAAGCACTGGGCAGTATGGGAAAAGACGGGTCTGTGGAAGACCTGCTGGGCCGCATGGAAAAACAAATGGAAGCCAGGGAAAAACTGATTCATTCCCTGATGGCAGCAGGTGCCCTTTCCGATGTGGAGAAATACAAGAATCGTTCTATCATACGGTTTTTGGAGCAGAGTATGAAACTGGTCAGAACCGGGAATGCATCCAGTGCGGAACAGGCTTTTGACAGCCTCCGCAGCGCCTTCCAGCAGGAAGCAGATGCCATGAAAAAAAGTACGCAGCAGATTGGAGAAAAACTGCATCACTTATTTGTATTTGCGGAACAGGCCTTTGCAGACGGAAATGAAATGCTGATTCTGGTGACAGAGCTTACAGTGAATGAGTACAGTGCAAGATTTATTGCTACATTTGGATGTCCGGATTATCAGAAACATAATGAGGAACTGATGATTTCAGACAGACAAAGTAAGTTTATGGCTGAAATCGATAAACTGGATTTGTAATGAATAACTTGGAGTATATTTATGACAGAATATAAATGTCCGGTAAAAAATGGCTTTTTGAAATGCAGAGAGTATAAAAAAGGGCTGGAAGTTACAGAATATAAAGGGGACGATATTCACCTGAACATACCGTCTCTTTGCTCCCAGGCTGATAAGCCGATTCTGTCCATAGGGAAAAAGGCGCTCCTTTCCTGCAAAAATATTCAAAGTATCCGGCTGGAAGACCAGATTGAGGAAATCGGGGACTGGGCATTTGCATATTGCGATGAACTCAGGGAAGTTTTTCTTCCGAGAAAGAATATATCCTTCGGCAGGGGAATCTTTCAGGAATGTCCCAAACTTCAGGCGGTCCATATTGCAGAGACTCACCCGGATGTGGGAGGGCTTATGGCTGCAGCAGTTACCCTTCTGGATGCCCCATTTTTATTTCATCCCCTTCGTGCAGGTGATGAGGAATGGGTGAAACAGTGGGATGCCAGAATGCTTCAGCTTTTGCATAGGAAGGATCGGGAAGGCTTTTCCAAGATGCTGTTATGCGGAGAAGAGGATTATGGAAGCAAAGAAAACAATTTGGATTATTATATAAACCAGAAAAGAAAGAGCAAGGTACGAATTGCTTTCATGAGACTGCTCCATCCTTTGGGGATTCAGGAGGAGGTCAAGGAAGAATTGATTTCTTATTTACAGGAGCATACCGCAGGAAAGGAATCAGAAGAAAGCTGGCAGGTACTGCATAAGGAGTTTGGAAACGATAGTGCCTACTATAAATTGTTTGCCGAGATTGGCTGTCTGACAGAAGATAATTTTGACCAGATTCTCAGAGAAATCGGAAACGAGTATCCTGAGATGAAAGCATTTTTTATGCGGTATAAAGAAGAAAAACTGGGATATACAGATTTTTTTGAGAATTTATGCATATAAATTTAAAAATATCTGAGCCGTTTTCCTGAAAAACACCGTCTTTATTATTGAAAACATATAAATAGTTGTTATATATTGATATAACTTGGGGAATACGAAACGTATCAGGAAGCATACAAAGTTAGAAAGTATGCAGTTTTTCAGAAATACTCGAGGGAAAGATGGAAGAGAATTATACACTGACAATAATTGATGAAATCGAAACACCGTTGGCAGGTTCTGTGGAAATGGGAACGAATTATTTTATCCCGGCAGCAGTAGTTGTCATTCTTGTGGCTATGCTTATCATTGGTCTGATCTATTTCCTGGAATGCAGCAAATATCAGAAGAGATATGATGTGCTGGTAGCAACCCATGGGCAGAACGGAAGTGCTAAGAAGTGCTGGAGCATTACGAGACTGAAAGAAATGATCATGGAAGAAGAAGCGGATGCAGCAGATGCTTTTTCAGATGATGATTTTAAACTGTCTTGATAAGTGGTCTTAATAAAAAGTGGAAAATCATAGAAATTTGATTATGATAGAAAAATCATAACAACATGAAAAAGTAGTTGAAAATGTAGTGTTTCTATGGTAAACTAAAGATTGCTCGGCATTAGGAGGTGTAGAAATGGGAGTACTTAGAGTTATTTTAACCGTAATTTTTATGATTGATTGTATCGCTTTAGTAGCGTTAGTATTAATGCAGGAAGGCAAGTCCGCAGGACTTGGTGCTATTAGTGGCGCAGCAGAATCCTATTGGGGAAAGAATAAAGGACGTTCTATGGAAGCAACACTTGTAAAGATCACAAAGATTCTTGCAGTGTTATTCATTGTTCTGGCTGCTGTACTTAACATTAACAGATTTTAAGATGTACCGAAAGCACCCTTTCAAAAGGGTGTTTTTTTATTTCTGCTTTGTTTAAATTAGTTGATATGGGGAAGAAAATGTCTGATCAGAGTGAATTATTTGAAAAAAGAAAAAGCATGATATGCAGGTTGGTGGAAGATGAAATGTATGTTCCCATGAAAGAAAAGGAACTTGCTGTATTCCTGCAGGTATCAAAGGAGGAAAGGGACGAGCTGAAAAAAGTGCTGGACCAGCTTTTGATGGAAGGGAAACTACGGATAACTTCCAAGGGGAAATACATGAAAGGTGATGGCTCTGTGATGACCGGGGTATTTACCAGTCATGCAAAAGGGTTCGGCTTTGTTACAGTAGAGGGACGGGAAGAAGATCTTTTCATTCCGGCGTCCAAGGTGCATGGGGCCATGCATAAAGATATGGTTCGGGTAAAGGTTTTGCCGGGACAAAGGGGAAACCGGCAGGAAGCAGAAGTGACGGATATCATTGCCAGAGGATTTACCCAGATTGTAGGAATCTATCAGCAGAGTAAAAACTATGGATTCGTGGTACCGGACAATACGAAATTTGCCTATGATATTTTTATTCCAAAGGAAAAATCCATGGGTGCGGTAGACGGACATAAGGTTGTAGCAGAAATCACAAAGTACGTGGATGAGGAAAATGGAAGCCGGAATCCGGAAGGAAAAATCGTTGAAATCCTGGGGCATGTGAATGATCCGGGTGTAGATATCATGTCTATTGTAAAAGGCTTTGAACTGCCGGTGGAATTTACAGAGAAGCAGCTTGAACAGGCAGCAAGAGTAGCAAAAGAAGTATCCGCCGCTGACCGGGAAGGAAGAATGGATCTGCGGGATATGCAGATGGTTACCATCGATGGAGAGGATGCCAAGGATCTGGATGATGCAGTCAGCCTTACCATCGAAGACGGGTATTTTCATCTGGGTGTGCATATCGCAGATGTATCTAACTATGTGCAGGAAAATTCTGCCCTGGATAGGGAAGCGGTGAGCCGTGGTACCAGCGTGTATCTGGTGGATCGTGTGATTCCCATGCTGCCACATATTCTGTCCAATGGTATCTGCTCCCTGAATGCAGGAGAAGACAGACTGGCATTATCCTGTCTGATGAAAATAGATGAAAAAGGGAATATGGTCGACTACAGGATTACGGAATCCGTTATCTGTGTAGATCGCCGGATGTCCTATACTGCAGTAAAGAAAATTTTGGAAGACCATGATGAAGAGATGATAAGGGAATATGCGGAACTGGTTCCCATGTTTCAGGATATGCAGGCACTGTCGGCAATCATCCGGAAAAACAGACGCAAGAGAGGATCCATTGATTTTGATTTCCCGGAAAGTAAGATTTTACTGGACAAGCAGGGACATCCTACAGACATAAAGCCTTATGAGCGTAATGTGGCAACAAAGATGATAGAAGATTTCATGCTGATGGCCAATGAGACAGTAGCGCAGCATTTTTACTGGCTGGACAGCCCCTTTGTATACAGAACCCATGAAAGTCCGGACCCGGACAAGATGAAAAAACTGGTTTATCTTTTACGTGGACTGGGGTATACCATCAAAATGGGACGGGATGAGATTCATCCCAAGGAGATTCAGAAGCTTTTGGAAAAAGTGGACGGAAGTGACGCAGAGGCATTGATCAGCAGACTTACCCTTCGTAGCATGAAGCAGGCAAAATATACCACCGAGTGTACCGGGCATTTTGGACTTGCGTGCCAGTATTACTGCCATTTTACCTCTCCTATCCGGAGATATCCGGATTTACAGATCCACCGCATCATAAAGGATCAGCTCCGGGGCAGACTGACGGAAGAAAAAATGAACCACTATCGTGAAATTTTACCGGAAGTGGCAAAACATAGTTCCCAGACAGAGAGAAGAGCGGAAGAGGCAGAGCGGGAAACAGACAAACTGAAAAAGGCAGAGTATATGGCAGATCATATCGGAGAAACCTTTGAAGGGGTGATTTCCGGTGTCACTGCCTGGGGTGTGTATGTGGAACTCCCTAATACGGTAGAAGGTATGATTCCGGTTGATTATCTGCCGGGAGACCGTTATACTTTTGATGAAGAACACTATGAATTAATCGGAGAACATCTGGGACATTGTTATACCCTGGGGCAGACCATTAAGGTAGAAGTGTACCAGGTAGATATGTTTGCAAAGACCATTGACTTTGCAATAAGTGAGGAGTGATTATTATGGCAAAAGAAGCTATGAAGCTGGTGGCCAACAATAAAAACGCTTTTCATGATTTCTTTATTGAGGAAAAATATGAGGCAGGTCTGGTACTGCATGGTACGGAGGTTAAGTCACTTCGTATGGGAAAGTGCAGCATCAAAGAAGGCTTTGCCCGGATCGAAAATGGGGAAGCATATATTTACGGGATGAATATCAGCCCTTATGAAAAGGGCAATATCTTTAACAGAGATCCTTTGAGACCGAAAAAGATGCTTCTTCACAAGCAGGAGATCATGAAACTGAATGGAAAGCTGGCTGAGCGAGGTTATGCTCTTGTACCGTTGCAGGTATATTTTAAGGATGGAAGAGCAAAAATCGAGATTGGTCTGGCAAAAGGTAAAAAGCTTTATGACAAGAGAGAATCCATTGCGAAACATGATATGAAGCGGGAGCATGAAAGAGAATTTAAAATCAAAAATCTATAGATTTTTTTGTTTTATTCTTCACTAATGTTCATAAAACTTTCATGATTTTATACTTGTAGTTTAGTTGACGTAAGGTGCATTGTTGCATATAATGTAAACAGTTTCCTATCATTTTCCGGCAGCTTTTTGTCGGAAATGGAATGGGAAAAATAATTCCGGGTTAGTCAAGGTTTCGACAGGGGTCTTGCAGCTGGAGAAGCTATCCGCAGGCGATGCGTCAAATCGCAAACTTAAATATAAACGCTGATAGAAAATTAGCAATCGCTGCCTAATGGCAGCTGTCTGACCTAGTGCACCTACACATTAGGACCCAGGCATCGACGATGTAGGAAACGACACGTGCTAAGCTTTGCCCACGTGGGCGTATCATGAAGCTACCAATACCATGAGGGTGTCAATTACTTTGTGGCGGCGGGAAATGCCTTTGGCGAAATCAATTGACTATGATAGTAGAAGGACAGGGAATGGGCTTTTGGACGCGGGTTCGACTCCCGCCTAATCCATTTTTACAAAAACGTGAAAAGTGCTAGGAATCCCGTATTTATGCGGTTCCTGGCATTTTTATATTTTGCAGTATAGTTGATAGAAATTAGCAATCTTCAAGCAAGATTGAACTTTGCAACTACCTTTGTTATAATTTTATTTGCATAATGATGTCTTATCAATATAGGCGATTTATGCAAAAGGGGATACTCGGAGGGTACAATAGTGGGGAAAACAGCTTTAGAGCTTCGGCTTGAAACCTATAAGAAGAAAATAACAATTATTGAACATGCACTTTCTGCAAGTGCAGGTACTTACTATAATATCAATATTACGCGCAACCTTGTTCCGGGGACGATGTATCAGGTGATTGATGATGTAGAATATAGTATCAATGAGGCAATCGGTTTTCCGGAAGACTGCAAATACTGGGATGTCATTGAATATTGGGGAAATCAACTGGCAGAAGAACTGAAATCGGATTATTTTGCATTTTTCGATATAGATCATTTAGTGGAGTGCTTTGAAAAGGGTGAGGAGCATATTTTTTATCGTTACTGGACGAAGGATTCTCTTGGAAATCCAATGTTAGCTGAGCAGCATGTGGTCATGTACCGTGACCTGACGAATAATGACCTTTTGGCAATCACCTACGTTCTTGATCATACAGAAATAGAAGAACTGCATAACAGGGATGTGAAACAGAGAAAGCTACTGGAAGAGGATATAAAAAAGATAGAAGGGCTTGCTAGCCAGTATTCAGCTTTGTATTTCATAAATTTTGATACAAATGAGTATATGAAATACAATGTTCGCGAAAATGTGACAAAAGATAATATTGAAATGGAATCTATGGAAGCGGCAGATTTTTTTGCCACATTCAGAGAACTGGTTCATACCTATACCCATCCGGATTATCGTGATACATTAATAAAGTTTGCTGATGAGGATTATGTAAAGAAAACGCTTTATAACAAGAAGAGATATTCCTATCGGTTTTTACAGACGGGAAAGAATGGCGGATATCAATGGTTGGAACTTGTGCTGATCAATTTTTCGAAAAAAAGTGAAGAAGTATCGCACATTGCTTTTGCTTTTCTGAATGTGGATGGGGAAGAACGTGAAAAAGAAGCACAGAGAAAGATACTTGTTGATGCGCTTGCGGCTGCAGAACACGCCAATAGAGCAAAAACTGTTTTTCTGAATAATATGTCCCATGATATTCGTACCCCTATGAATGCTATCATAGGATATACAGCCCTTGCAGCTTCACATCTTGATAATGTTGAGGTGACAAGAGATTATCTTAACAAAATTTCTATATCAAGCAGTCATTTACTTAGTCTGATTAATGATGTCCTGGATATGAGTCGTATTGAGAGCGGGCGGGTAAAAATCGAAGAAAAAGAGGTGCATCTCCCGGATGTTCTTCATGATCTGAGAACCATTATCCAATCGGGTATTTCTGCGAAGCGACAGGATCTGTTTATTGATATACAGGATATTGTAAATGAAGATATTATTACGGATAAACTTCGCCTGAATCAGGTACTGTTAAATATTGTCAGCAATGCAATCAAATTTACACCGGTTGGTGGAACCATCAGTATCAGAATTTCAGAAAAACCCTCAGCGCTGAGCGGATATGCAACTTATGAGTTCCGCATCAAAGATAATGGGATTGGTATGACTGATGATTTCCAGAAGCATATTTTTGAATCTTTCTCCAGAGAGCAGACTACAACAGTCAGTGGAATCCAGGGAACCGGACTTGGTATGGCGATTACAAAAAATATCGTTGATATGATGGGCGGAACCATCAGTGTAGTAAGCGAGGAAGGAAAAGGAACAGAATTCCTTGTAGTGCTTGACTGCAAGTTGTCTGATAATATTGTAAAATATGAACCCATTCCGGAACTGCAGGGTGCACGTGCTCTGGTTGCCGATGACGATACGAATACATGCATGAGCATAAGTAAAATGCTGAAGCAGATTGGAATGAGAGCAGATTGGACGGTTTCCGGCAAAGAAGCAGTTGTCAGGGCGAAGGAGGCTTATGATGAGCGAGATGAATTTAAGGCATACATAATCGATTGGCTTATGCCGGATATGAATGGTATTGAAACAGTTCGCCGAATTCGTAAGGTGATCGGAGAGAATACGCCGATTATCATTCTGACTGCATATGACTGGTCGGATATCGAAGTGGAAGCAAGAGAGGCCGGTGTTACAGCCTTTGTAGCGAAACCACTTTTTATGTCAGAACTACGGGAGGTGCTTACAAGACCTGTCCGCGTAGCAAATGAAAAGAAAGAAGCAGTAGAAGCTGTTGATTTTACCGGAAAGAAGGTTCTTCTTGTAGAAGATAATGAACTGAATCAGGAAATTGCAACTGAAATACTGAAAGAGGCGGGACTTGTTGTAGATGTAGCAGAAGATGGCATTGTTGCTGTGGATAAGATGGCGTCTGCGACTTCTGATCAATATGACCTGATTCTTATGGATATTCAGATGCCCAGGATGAATGGGTTTGTGGCAACACGAGAGATCAGGACGTTAAGTGATAACAAAAAGGCAAATATTCCAATCATTGCAATGACAGCGAATGCTTTTGAAGAAGATAAGCAGGATGCGCTGAAGGCAGGAATGAATGGATTTATAGCAAAGCCTATTAATATCGAAGCCCTGATGAGTACTTTGGCAGATGTTCTGAAATAGTTAAGATCATATGGATGAAATAGCATATCAGTAAAATGACTTAACAAAAAAGCTACTTTAAAAGAGAACGAAACAGATATAGGAACCAGGCGATCATGCAAACACCCCCTCTTTATTAGTATATGCGGGAGATTAGTAGATATTCTTGTATCTGGCAGCAATCAAAACAAAAAATTTTCTAAAAAGAGCGTATGGAATCAAAGTGGTAATTTGAAAAACAAATAAAGGCAGAAATTGGGAGCTTACGTGCGGGTAAGGTATAATCAGAAAGGTCAAACAAGCCGATAAGATATATACCGATAAATAAGCAAATGGATTTGCGTAAACGGAAAGGAGTCCAATATGAAAATTACCAGTAGCACGGTAACTATGGTTTCCAGTCATAGCTACGAATCTTACTCCCACAAAGAGTCCCTTACGATGGAGGCTGCGGCATCGAAGGATTTAAAAGGAGCGATTTTGACTTTGTCAAAAGAGTCGCAGGAGTCTTCTTATCTGGAAGACATGAAGCAGTACAAACGCCAGCAGGAAAATGAGGCAGCAGAGCGTCAGAAAAAGAATCAGGAGAATCTCTGGAAGAAGCTTTCTGACCGTATCCAAAATGCAGGCCAGGTAAGTGGTATGGGAACGGAAGGAGCACCGGAAGGGTTTGAACTTCAGCTGGAGCTCTTGAAAAAGTTCTTTGGCGTCATCAAGGATAATTATACGAAAAGTCCACTGGAACTGAGAAAACAGATAAACGGAGGAACCCTGGATCTTCGTTCTTCTACATTTCGAAGTGAATCGGTAAGTTTTTCTTTTGAAGCACAGACCGAGATTCCGATGATTGGTACATCTTCCGGTGGTACACTCTGGCAGAGAGTAACCGCCACGTCCGGTTATACAGTGGAAAAAGAAAGCACTGCTTTTGCATCCACAGGAAAAGTTCAGACAGCGGATGGAAGAAACATCGATTTCCAGATTGAAGTGGGAATGTCCAGAGCATTTATGAGTAAAATCAATACCCTGACTTCGGAAAACTATATCTTGACAGATCCGCTAGTGATCAATCTGGATACGGATGTAGCCAGTGTTACAGATCAGAAGTTTTTCTTCGACCTGGACAGTGATGGTGAAGAAGAGGAAATATCTTTTGCAGGAGAAGGATCCGGATTTCTGGCATTGGATAAAAATGGTGATGGTAAGATTAATGATGGAAATGAGCTGTTCGGAACCCAAAGCGGAGACGGATTTGCAGATCTGAGCCAGTACGATGAAGATGGTAATGGCTGGATTGATGAAAATGACAGCATTTTTGATAAGCTGAAAGTATGGATCAAGGATAAAGAAGGAAACGATATCCTTCTGGATTTGAAAAAAGCAGATGTTGGTGCCATCTATCTGGGAAATGCAGATACCGAGTTTACGCAGAAAAATGATTCAGGCGAAACTCTGGGAGTTGTCCGCAAAACCGGAATCTATTTGAAGGAGAGCAGTGGTGAAGTGGGAACAGTCAATCATGTAGATCTGGCTGTGTGAACAGTGCATTTTTCTGTAAAAAGAAATAGAAACACTCAAGAAACATATGGAAAGTATGTAAGAGACATACATGAAACATATGGAAATTATGCAAGAAACATATTTGAAATAGGAAGGTAGTATACAGGAAGCGGTGTGCCATAGATAGGCATGCCGCTTCCTGACGTGTATTGGGAAAACTCGAGTTTTAGGACAAAAAGTGTTGATGAAAAGTGCTTTCACCACTGAAAATGAAGAGAAAGAAAGGATATAATCTTGCTTTTCGGTCAAATTTCACATTACGAACCTTGTTTTTCAAACCTTACTGTATGTGAGAACATTTTGCTCCGCACACAGTAATCGTTTTTTGCTAGTTGCCAAACCTTACTGTATGTGAGAACATTTTGCTCCACACACAGTAATCGTTCTTTGGGTGTTGCCAAATCATACTGTATGTGAGAACTTTTTATCCCGCACACAGTAATCATTTTTAGATAGTTACCAAATCTTACTGTGTGTGAGAACATTTTGCTCCACACACAGTAATCATTTTTAGCTTGTTACCAAACCTTACTGTTTGCGGAAACTTTTCACTTCAAAAACAGTAATTCTTATTCCTGTGGTTTTATCAACACTTTTGCCTTATAACTCAGTAAAGAAAACTCGAGTTACAGGCAAAATGTTACCTAATAAGAAATACAGAATGTTAACTAATGAGAAATAGCGGTTGACATTTTAAATATAAAATGCCATAATCACAAAGGCAAAAGAAATAATGACAGAAAGCATGACAGAAAGTGAGATAGAAAGCAAAATAGAAAGCGGGATAGAAAGATTTCCCGAGAGCAAAAGAAAAGAGGAAATAGCAACATGGAAAACAAAAAGAAAATGACGACTTATCAAATGACTACAACAGCCTGCTTTACAGCAGTTATGTGCGTGTTGGGCCCAATGTCCATCCCCATTGGACAGGTTCCGATCACCTTTACCAATCTGGTAATCTATCTGGCGGTTTTTCTGCTGGGAACAAAATTTGGAACCCTGTCTTATGGGATTTACTTCCTGCTTGGCTTTGTGGGACTGCCTGTTTTTTCAGGATATTCCGGCGGCCCCGGTAAGATTCTGGGACCTACAGGAGGATATCTGGTTGGGTTTTTCCTGATGGCGATCGTTTGTGGTATTTGTGTGGAAAAATTTGCTAAGAATTATATCATGATATTTATCGGAATGATTGTGGGAACCGCACTTGCTTATTTGTTTGGTACGGTCTGGTTTGTCATCGAAATGGAATGTACAGTTGCCTATGCCCTGACTGTGTGCGTTGTTCCATTTATCCTTGGGGACCTGATCAAAATAGTGATTGCCCTTGTTGCAGGACAAATGGTTCGCGCACGACTCATAAAGGCAGGGCTGATTGCATAGAAAACCACAATTGGTAAAGGGAAAACCAATCGGTAAGGAGAAAGCCAATCAATAAAGGGTAAACCAACCTAACGTGGGAACACGTCCTCCCCGATGAGTGATATAGATGGCATGAATACCATCCGGAATAGGACAGTCGGCTGTAAAGCTTTTCCAACGATTACATTCTGTAACTGGGATAGAAGCATATATTGGGCCTTCAGGATGGGTCCGGACTTCAAAACATCCGTCCATATATCCTCGTGCTGTGATGCGGATTTTTGAGATGTTTTTACAGGAAAAATATTTAAAACCTGCAGTGGCACCATCCACCATATTGCATACATAACCGGGAAGTTCATCTCCATCATTTCCATCCTGGCTGATCATAGGGCGCTGGGTCTCGTCAGACTGTTTATCCGGATTTAGGTTCCACAGGTTGCAGGCAATATAAGCCGGATATTCATATTCTTTTCCGGTTTTCAGAGGACCATCATTCAGACCGCAGGATGTCATTTCTGTCTGCTTTATCTGACCGTCCGGGGTCCAGTATATTTTTTCGACGCAGCCCTGGCGGCTGAACTGGGTACCGTTGGTTGGCCGGTGATAAAAAACATACCACTGGTCATTGATTTCGATGATACTGCCATGATTGTTGCAGTGGAGGTTTACCAGTACATCCGGATTTTTATAGGTGCCGATACCGATGTCTCCGTTATCCAGGATAACACCGCCATATGCAAAGGGACCTTCCGGGGAAGGACCTGTTGCATAACAAAGCTCCCGGTTATGAACAGAAGAGTAGATGAAATAGTATGTATCTTTGTGTTTCCGCATGGATGGAGCTTCAAAAAAAGCATGCCCTTCAAAGCCTGTTCCTTTTTCGTGGCAGGCGGTGGGAGCTATTACCATAGGATCTTTTACAATGGTCAACATGTCAGAAGCCAGTTTTGTGACAGTTGGCCCTTTTTTTGTATCATCATCTGCAAAGCAAAAGCCTGTGTACAGATAAAGAGAATCCTGTTCCCGGTAAACGGCGGGATCAAACTGAGGATCATCCCCTTCCCGATTCCCTAACAGGGTTCCGTCTGCATAGTGCACAAAACCATAAAATTCATAGGCTCCGGCAGGCGTATCACACACTGCTACAGAAACGACCCGGGAACGGTTGGGGATATAGTACAGATAATAACGTCCATCCATGCCCTGAACAGCATCCGGCGCAAACAGTGTCATTTCTCCGTCTGTGTTATTTGGATCCTGCTCTTTGCGGTAGATGACTCCCTCATAACGCCAATCGGAAAGATCGGATAGGGGAGCGGACCAGCAGACATAATCTCCGGAACAGTATACAAAGCCCCGGAAAAAGTCATGGGAACCATAGACATATAGCCGGTCTCCGAAAATATGTGGTTCTCCATCCGGGATATATTCCCAGGACGGAAGATAAGGATTGAAAACCTGTTGTTTCATAATATGCAAAAACCTTTCTTTGTAATCAAATCTGTGTTCAGACCTTGTTTTATAGCTGAAGCTGTGTCCGGAAAGGAGCAATAGGAAGCCCCTGTTTATTACGGATAAAAATCTGGGCAAAATCTCCCCAGCCTAAGGATACTGTGAGAAGCGGATGCTGATTTGTGATTTCATTAGGCAACTGTATTAAAAGCTTATCCTCTGCAACGGATATTTGGACAGGTGTGATAATACCATCTGCGCTTTCACAAACCAGATCGTTTGGCCCGTCTTCTATGGTGAGACCATCTCCGGAGGTAAAGAACAATGTCAAAAGTCCGGAACCATCGCAGCTTATCTTGGACAGACGAGGCGAATCACACAGTAAATCTTTTTCTCCGTAAACATGTCCCCGTGCCAGCAGGGCAAGCCTGCGTCCGACTTCCATTTTTGCTTTGGGATGAATGTCGTGATAGGAACCGATATCCATGATACTGGTCATATAGGCACCCGGAACCGTGTCCGCCACCAGCTGCTGTTTGACACGGACCTCTGTATATTCTTCATTGCCACATTCCAGCCATCTTCCAAAGGGAGCCAGTTGCACAAACAGGAAAGGAAAATCATCCTGCCATTCCTTTCTCCAGTCCAGAATCAGGGAAGAAAGCAGTTTGTCATACATGGATGCACGATTTCCAGCATCGGATTCCCCCTGATACCAGAGCACTCCTTTGATGGAAAAAGGAATCAGTTCCTGAAGCATGGTATAGTATAAACCGGAAGGCCTGTTGATGTTGTAAGGTCCCATGGGAATAACCGGTTCTCCGGCATGTTTTTTCATATAATCAATCTGCCAGTTCCGGTTTCTTCCGTATAAAAGTGGCTCGAAATCTTTTCCATGTTGCAGGGAATCTTCGAAATTCCAAGCTTCCAGACTCTCTGCACGGAGCACTTCCGGATCAATCCCTCTGATGGCATCTTCGTATTCCTGTAAATAGGTATTCAAGGGAGGCTCTTCCAGTACACTTTCCGGAACCCAGGCAGAAGCAGTGGTGCCACCCCAGTTGCAGGAAATGATACCAATGGGAACATTGATATGAGGCTGCAGGTTTCTGGCAAAGCTGTATCCGGGAGCGGAAAACATGTCAAAACCATTATCGCCTTCCTGAAGCCAGTATCCATAACCGCCTTTATTGTGGGAGGTGTGGCCTTCAAAGGCAACCTGGGGAACATTATACATGTGGATATGGGGATTTCGGGGATATTGTTTTACCTCTTCCCAATCCTGATCGTAGCGTAAAAAGAATTCCATATTTGACTGTCCGCAGGCCAGCCATACATCACCGATGCTGATGGAATGCATTTCAATGGGGCGTGTGTCCGGTCGGTCGTTTCTGGCAATCAGAGTAAGACCCTCTGTAGCGGACATGGGCTGCAAGGTGACAAGAAAGGTTCCGGTTTCAGAGGTTATTGCATCTGCAGTTCTGACATCTACAGTTCTGACATCTGTTGTTCTGATATCTGCTGTTGTTGTATCTACTGTCTGGGAACGCAATGTGATGGTGACCAGAGAACCGGGAAGAGCTGTTCCCCAGATTTTAATTTCTTTTTCTCGCTGCAATACCATTCCGGACTGGAAAACAGGAGCCAGCGTAAAAAGTTGATTGTATTTCTTCATAAAATAGAAACCTCCCGCTATTTATAAATATTTCTGAATTCTGTTGGTGTACATCCTTTGATCAGCTTGAACATGCGGATAAAAGGTGATAATGAGGAAAAACCACAATTTAAGGCCACATCGGTTATGGAATTTTCCGGATTGATCAAAAGAAGTTCCGCTTTGGCAATTCGTTTCTGATTTACATACCGGTAAAAGGATACATTGGTAAACTGCTTAAACAATTTGGAAAAATAGAATTTGCTGAAGCCACTCATATCAGCCACTGCTTCCAAGGTTAAATCTTCGGAACAGTGTTCATTTATGTAGTCACAGATTTTGATAAACTTATCAAAATATTCTTCTTGTTTAGCCCGGTCATGCACCAAATTGGCTTTGTTTTCACTATTATAATTTCGTCCTATCAGGGAAAGCATATGTAATACCTGTGCATAGATGTCCACTTCGGAAAAGGAAGAACCGTTTTTATACTCTTCCGTAATATCCAAAAGAAGCTTTTTCATCTCTGCGTGCATTTCCGGGTATTCCTCTGGTGTGATGACGATAAAAGGGGAAATAACCGTGAGTAATGCTTCCACATCACTTAAAAAGCGAAGGGCGCTGATGTCCGGCTGAAAAATAATACGTCTTCCTGTAGGTGGAGCATATAAGGTATGAATACAGCCGGGACACATAACGATAATGTCGTTCTCACGGAGAGTAAAAGAGCGTTCCGGCGTTTCTACTGTATAGATATTTTCCAATGGAAGAATGATTTCCATGGCAGTGTGCCAATGTGCAGGATAATCTTCATATTCATTATTGTCATGAAGTTTTAAAGTGGTACCTTGTTTCCAATTGACGGTTTCGAAAATGCCATTCAAAGTTTCAATCATGCTATATGTTTCCTCCTATATAAATGATAAAATTACCAGAAAGGATTTATAATATCCTGATATAATTGTCAATTTGCATATTTTAGAACAATTTCTAATACATATAATAATATGAAAAGTGTTTTTTTAACACATAAAAATTGCTTTATAAATTATAAAAATTGTTGTAAAAAATTGCTATTTTGTTAGAAATGCATAAAAATCATAGTTTGAATATGTAAAAAACAAACAATTGCATAATTTTTGCGATAAAAACAGAGCAATAATTGATAACTAAGAAACAATAATTCGAAAGATAATAGGGTTGTTCTGTGATAGCGTAGTAGATGTAACAAGCAACAAATTATATGTCAAAAATATTGGGAGGACGTATGAAGAGAAAAATTTTAGCAACATTACTTACCGTTGCCATGGCAACAAGTCTTTTAGCAGGTTGTGGTTCTAAAGCAGACGCACCTGCAGCATCCGGATCCGGTGATGCAGCATCAGGTGAAGTGCAGGAAATCACATGGATGTTCTGGGATGACTTAAATGCAACAGAAGATCTGATTTCCAAAGGATATGCAGATGTAATCGACCGCTTCAATGCAGAATATGAAGGTCAGTATCATGTAACACCTATTACAACAAACCTGGAAGAATATTATCCGAAGCTGAATGCTTTAGTAGCTTCCGGCGACGTTCCGGATGTATTTATTGTCAGCCCTGGTCCTAACTTAACAGATTATGTAGAACCTGGCGTAGCAGCTCCACTGGATGATTATCTGGCAGATGGATGGAAAGATACCTTTACAAGCGATGCAGTATTTTCGCAGCAGACCTATGATGGACAGATTTATGCAGTACCTCTGAACATCGCAGCAGCTTGCTGTTTCTACAATACAGAAATGTTTGAAGCAGCCGGAGCAAAAGTTCCTACAAACTGGAGCGAAATGTTAGATGCATGTGAAAAACTTCAGGCAGCAGGTTATACACCAATTACTATTTCCGCTGGTACAGCATGGTGCTTATCCATGGTAGCTGGTTATCTTTGCGAAAGCAAAGGTGTTGATCTGGCAGCTATCGCAGACGGTTCCGGTACATGGGAAGATGGTAAACTGGAAGCAGCAGCAACAGATCTGGTTGAACTTTCCAAATATTTCCAGGAAACAGCAGCTGGTGATACAAACGATGTAGCTACAGCAAACTTCTATAACGAAGAAGCAGCTATCCTGATTCAGGGTTCCTGGGCAATCGGTCAGATCAATGGTGAAAATCCTGACTTCGAATCCAAGTGTGGTGTATTCCAGTTCCCAGGCGTTGAAAGAGTTATTGCTAAATCCGATAGTTTGGCTATGAGCTCCACTTCTAAATGTCCGGAAGCATGTGTTGCTCTGATGAAGATGTTCACAGACGATACCGCTCAGAAATACACAGCAGAAGTTGGTGGAAAGATTCCTGTAACAAAAGTAGAATATGATGCAAACGTTGCTCCTGCACAGTTGGCATATGTTATGGATGTATTTGGTGGTGCAAAAGGAACCTTCGGTTTCTATAACGAATCCATGCCATCCACAGAAGCAGGCGCACACTTTGATGATGATATGGTTGCTGTTTACTTAGGCGACATGACACCGGCAGAAGCAGCATCTGATATGGAAGCATTCTACGCAGAAAACTGCAGATAATTACATAACAAAGTGTAATAGATGTAATCGAATCAAAATATATGATTCATGGAGGGCGCCTCTATTGTTGCAATAAGGGCGCCCCTTTTATAAGGAAAAGCAAAGATACCTGATGGGATACTTGGAGGGGTATTTTATGGATAAATTATTACGAAATAAAAAGACGATAATTGTGTTTATTGCTCCGGCATTTCTTTTGTTTACGTTGGTACTATTTATACCAATCTGTCAGTCGGTTTATTATTCTTTCTGCGACTACAAAGGATTGACTCCGCCGGTATTTACAGGATTGAAAAATTATAAGAGTTTGTTGGGGGACAAAACAATGCGTTATGCATTGAAAAACTCCCTTTTCTTCCTGATTTTTTCTTGTGTTAGTCAGTTGATCATGGGTTTGTTCCTGGCAGCACTTCTTACCAATATTAAAACAGGACGAAATTTGTTTAAGAATATTATTTATTTACCATGTGTGCTTTCTTCTACAGCACTTGGTCTTTTATGGATGTTTATTTTCAGCCCAAAGCTTGGTATCAATCAGCTTTTGGCGCAGTGGGGCATCAAAGGACCTATGTGGCTCAGTGATACCAAGGGATTCATCATCCTGCCGATGTGGATTATTGCATTTGTAGCTCTGTGGCAGTATGTGGGTCAGTCCATGATGCTCTATATGGCTCAGATTTCCGGTATCAGCAAGTCGATTTATGAAGCGTCTTACATAGATGGATGTACGAAAGTGAAGAGCTTTTTCCATATTACTTTACCACTGATCAAACCAATGGTTGGTACAGCGGTTTCCTTAAATGCAATTGGCTCTTTGAAATTCTTTGATTTAATTTTTAATATGACAGAAGGTGGCCCAAACCATAGAACAGAAGTGCTTGCAACACATCTGTATCTGCAGGGCTTTAAACATAATAAATATGGTTACGCCAGTGCCATTGGTGTGGTTTTGCTGGTGATTTGTCTTTTGACAACATTTATCATTAATAAACTGTTTAAGACAGAAAATTACGAGATGTAGAAAGGAGAATATAATGAGTAAACAAACTGCAAAATCAAAAATTTTGAAAGCCATTATATATATCTTTCTGACTGCGATGGCCGTAATTTATATTCTGCCACTGGTTTGGATATTTTTAGTTTCCTTCAAAACAAACAAAGAGATTTTTACAAATCCATTTGGTTTACCGGAGAGTTTCATGCTTGATAACTTTACTTTTGCATGGACTAAGGGCTATCTTGGCATTGCAACCTGGAATTCCTTCGTAGTTTGTACGGTTTCTTTGATCTTAAGTATGATTATTGGTTCTATGGCAGCTTTTGCAATAGGCAGACTTCGCTGGAAATTTTCGAATTTGTGTATGACCTATTTCCTGATTGGTATGATGATCCCGGTTCACTGCGTTATGATTCCGCTGTTTACCAGATTTGCCAAAATGGGATTATCCAACAGCAGTATCGGTTTGATTATTCCGTATGTGACTTTTTCGCTTCCGATCACGATTTACATTATGACAGGATTTTTTAAGGGGATGCCAAATGAACTGATTGAATCAGCTTGTATAGACGGTGCGTCTATTTACCAGATATTTGGACTGATTGCTCTGCCTCTGTGTAAAACCGGACTGTTTGTAACAGGACTTATGAGCTTTGTGGCAAACTGGAATGAATTGCTCTTAGCGATGGTATTCATTTCTGATGACACCAAAAAGACACTTCCGGTAGCGTTATCAAAGTTCGTTGGACCTTACAATACCAACTATTCACAGATGTTTGCAGCGATTATTATTGCAATTATCCCGACAATTATTGTGTATTGTATCTTTAGTAATCAGATTGTAGATGGTCTGACAGCAGGTGCTGTAAAAGGTTAATGGATTTAAAACAATTGAGGAGAATGAGTATGAGTAAAGAGAGAGAGCCTCTTGTTACCCATATATATACGGCAGATCCGTCTGCACATGTATATAATGACAAGATATATATTTATCCGTCTCATGATGTTCCACACGATGGGGAGGATAATGACAATGGCGACGAATACAAAATGGAAGATTATCATGTTCTTTCCATGGATTGTATTGGAGCAGAATGTGTGGATCACGGTGTAGCATTATCAGAAGACGATGTGCCTTGGGTAAGCCATCAGATGTGGGCACCGGATGTGGCATACAAGAATGGAAAATATTACTTATATTTTCCGGCAAGGGATAAGGATGACAATTTCCGTTTGGGAGTAGCTGTTT
The DNA here is from genome assembly GCA_051880335.1 of Lachnospiraceae bacterium. Classification (GTDB taxonomy): domain Bacteria; phylum Bacillota; class Clostridia; order Lachnospirales; family Lachnospiraceae; genus 1XD8-76. Next base: position 614 of record JBJENT010000028.1, on the reverse strand, counting down.
CTGATAAACCGGAAGGACCTTTTATTCCAGAAAAGGATTATTTGGAAGGAAGCTTTAGCATCGATCCGGCAGTTCTGGTGGATGATGATGGTAAAAGCTATGTTTACTATGGTGGATTATGGGGTGGACAGTTAGAAAAATGGAAAACCGGCAGCTTTGATCCGGAGGGAAAGGAACCGGCTGATGAAGAACCTGCGGTAGGACCTATGTGTGGCGTGCTTAGCGACGATATGCTTTCTTTTGCAGAAAAGCCATTCCATTTGGAATTATTGGATGAGAATGGAGAACCTCTGAAAGCTGGTGATCAGGAAAGAAGATATTTTGAAGGACCCTGGATGCATAAATATAATGGAACCTATTATCTCTCCTACTCCACTGGTACGACCCATTACATTGTCTATGCTACCAGCGACAAGCCGGAGGGACCTTTTACCTATCGCGGCCGTATCTTAGAGCCTGTTATTGGCTGGACTACCCACCACTCCATCGTGGAGTTTAAGGGGAAATGGTATCTGTTCTATCACGACAGCTCCCTGTCCGGCGGTATCAACAGCCAAAGAAGTGTAAAATTCTGTGAGTTACATTATAACGAGGATGGCACAATTCAGACGATA
>JBJENT010000027.1:0-4706 GCA_051880335.1 Lachnospiraceae bacterium | reverse complement strand
GAAGCAGGGATGAATATGCAGAGATGAATATGCAGAGATAAATAAGCAGAGATAAATAAGTCGAGATGAATATGCAGAGATAAATAAGCAGAGATGAATAAATAGAGATAAATAAGGACTGATTTATGACGACTAATGATAAAAAAAAGAATGTGAATATTGAACTGCTCCGTATAATAGGGTGCATGCTGGTAGTTGCAGCTCACTATTTTATGAATCATCGGCTGGCAGAGGATGGCATATCCTATCAGATACCTGTGATTTTTATGGAGTCCTTTGTCAGAAGCTGTACACCTATCTTTTTCCTGATTACCGGATTTTTCCTGTTTGACAGGGAAAAGAAAGTGAAAGAAACTGTTCGATATGTGGTTTGTAAGATATTGGTTCCGGCGTGGGTTATCATTTTTCTGGGTAATTTTCTGGACCGTTTTTTAAATGGCCAGGCCACACTTATACAATGTCTGATATCGCCTAAGCTGGATCTGCAGAATTTATCATATAGTATCCTGATGTGGCATAACGGGGCAATCAATGCGTATCACATTTGGTTTCTGTTCGCACTGGCCTATATCTATATTTTGTATCCTGTGCTGAAACTTTTATGTACCGAAAATCCTGCTATGCCCTGTACCAGAAGATATGTACTTCTAATCAGCATTGGATATTTTGTATGCAAAGAGACCTTTGATACCGTGGTGGGTCATCAGGTGTTTTTCTTTCCGGCGGTGTTTGCTTATTGGCCCGTAGTTTATATTCTTTTGGGATATGAGTTTAAACTCTTCTATGAAACAAAGTTGCAGAAAGCGGAAAAGACTATCCCGTATCAAATGCTGGGTTTGGGACTTTTCGTTGCAGGAAGTCTCATTACGTTTGGGCTGAGTTACTTTGTAGATCTGGCCGGTAATGGTGCGTATGGAGAGGCATTTATTGAGTTCAGCTCTTTTGGACCATTTGTAAGCTCTGTAGGGATTTTTCTATGGGGGCTTTCTGTAGGGATAAGGAATCAGAAAGTTCAGAAGGTGATTCTTTCTATGGGAAAAAATACATTTGTAGCCTATCTGGTGCATCTTATGATTCTGATCAAGCTTCGAAGCATGGGAATGGAGCAGGCTATATCGGGTATCGTTGGAACAAATCCGTTTATTAATGCAGTAATCTGTGTGGTGATTTATTTTGTGTTGGCCATGGGGGTAGCGTATTTGTATGGTTGGATAAAAAGGGTTATTCTTCTGTATGCCCGTCCATCTTAAGTCTGGCACTGTCCGGTACCTGTATCAGACCAAATTTATAAAAGATTGGGTAAATATAGGATATTCTCCGGATATCGCCCAATGCTTTAGGACGGGGAACGACACCTTCAAACTTTTTCTATGGTACAACATACACATAAATATGATACCAGCTGTTTTCGGTTTCAAAGGGGGCATCCTGTAACAGGGAGAGCCCCATTTCTTCTGCATTCATAATATAAGCAGCAGAAAAGATATACTGGCAGTCCAGTTCTTTCAGCTTTTCAACATTCAGGTCCAGATCATAGATGACGCTGTTCCATTTCTTCTCAAAGGTATAGTAATTTGCCTGTTCTGCTGTAGTGATATAGCACCTGTTCCCCCAGTTATCATAAAAGTCACGAACATAATCACTCTTTTCCAGTTCACCAGCCATGACTTCACGGAAGGTGTGTTTGTATTGCAGCGGATAATTGTTGGAGTATCCATCCAGACAATAGAAGCCATGATAAGCAGCTGCAGCCGGATAAATCCCTACACTGACTACATGATAGCTGTCCTTTGGTTTTCCGATGGACTGATCAATCTGCTCGAAAATATCTTCTGCAAAAAAACGATCCCAGTCCAGTGCGTAATAGGTGTCGCCCTTTACCAGCTTGGATAGATTTGGACGCAGGGAAGAGTGAAGAAGCACAGAGATTCCCCAGATCCCTAATATCGCATATACGAGCAGGTGGGCAAGCACTATTCTGGCAGGAGAGTAGACTTTTTTCTGTACTTTAGAAGAACTGTCGTTTGTTAATATACTTGAAGAGCTGGAAAAACTGCCGGAGGTTTTGTATGGTACGGAAACAATTTCATATAAGTACATGATCAGATAAGCTCCCAGCACGCACCATAAAAGTGGCAGAAGCCATGCGATTCTTCCTAGATTAAACTCTTTGAGTACACCGCCGGCACTATTTCTAAGCGTAGTCATCTGTGGACCAAGATAGAGTCCGTAAAACAGACAGATGAGCAGAATCGTGCCAAAAAGTTTTGGGATAATCGTTTGGTTTTTCAGTTCTTTTCTTAATACTAAAAGGATAAGAGCAATAATACACAGCAAAAGAATGACACCGTGATAAGACATGGCGTAGGATATGCCATGCAGAAAACAATCCTTTATGCTGCTGAATATATTCTGAGGAGAAATGACTATCTCTGTTTTATGACTGACGTATCCTGTGGAAGGAAATAAAACCTGTTTTATCAGAGAAAGGTTGGTCAGTAAATAGGTGGCAAGCAGTACTAAGAAAGAAATCCATGGCGTAGCCGGAATCTTGCTTTTATGGAATTTATCCATATTTTCGTTTCTGGTGATACTTTGATTTTTACGTGCCTGCAGACTTTTTAATGTCAGATAAAGTGCGAAAATCCCTAGGGTCATAAGCCATGCAAAGCCCACCAGTACAAGTGAGGAAGATAAACCGTATAGGATGATCAGAAGAATATAGCAGGCTTTCTGTAAGCGGGTACCGGAAAAATGTCTGCGTTCCAATTCATATAATTGAAGAACTGCATAAACCCAAAGTGGCTGCCCCGGAATACAAAGACCATATACCGGATAAAAGGGCATGAGCATAAAAATGACAGAAATACCAAAGGAAATCAGATTTGTTCCCACCAGTTTACGAAGCAGCAGAAACATTCCCAGAAAACCAATAAGATTGATAAACCACTGGGACATCATAAATGCAGTAAACGGTGCAAAGAATTTGTAGAACAGCACAAACAAAGGTGCAGGAGGAACAGCACCATTAGCAGGAAGCCCATTTAACAATTCCGGATAGATTTTGACGTCGGTAAAGAGATATCTGGCAGTCAGCAGATAGCTGAAAAGCTCTCCGTCCAACTGATCATGATAGGTGACGATACTGCCGGTACCCAGAATCAAGTACGGAATCATGGCCAGAGAGGCTATTAAAAGGCCTGAAATGATATATAATGTTGATTTTTTGTTATTTGCTGTCATAGTGATTGTTCTTACTTTCCTGTATATTGCTTTTATATCTTTGCCATATGGTTAGTATATGATATTGACGGAATTTTTTCTATCTTTTTTGAGATGCTTATAGGATTTTAGTTTTTGTATTTTTTGTAAGGTAACAAGATTATTGTGACTAACGGATTCGGTTTTCTGCTTAAAGTCGCAAAATCCCTAAGGAAACAATCCAAAACAAATTCCTTGTTTTTTTTATACGAGTCAACTACTATAGAATGGAGAAACAACAAAACGACAACCCAAAAAGAGAATGGCGAATATAACGAATTTGGCTCTCATAAAAGAAATCAGCAAACATAAAAGAATTGGTAAATATGAAGAAACTAAAAACAAACTTATGGAATCTTATTAGAAATGAAAAGAAAGTGGCAGCAGTTCTGGTGATACTGTTTGTACTTCAAATTGTACCGATCCTGTATTTGGGACAGTTCAATCATCCTACGTCTGATGATTTTTTGTATGGAAAGGCAGCTCATGATATGCTGGTCAGCACCGGCTCTCCTATACAGGCTGTACAGGCAGCAATCGATGGGGTGAAAGATGATTATTACAGATGGCAGGGCAGTTATGCAGCGCTTTTCTTCATGCGGTTGGAGCCAACTGTATTTGGAGAGGCATGCTATGCAGTGGTGCCATATATGATGATCGGGTTTTTGACACTTGGTACACTTTATTTTGTTCGTACCCTTTGTAAAGTAGTTTTGAAGACAGAAAGTCTGCATTATGTCAGCATTTCCATGCTGATTTTAATGCTTTGCATACAGTTTTCGCCGGTGGCTTCTGAGCAGTTTTTCTGGTATAACAGCTCCGTATATTATAATGCATTTCACAGCTTTCTGTTGTGCTATCTGGCGTGGATTTTGAGATATTTGTTTCTCGGGAAAAAGAGATATGTGGTATATATGGCGATTTTCGGGGTTATCCTTGGAGGTGGAAATTATATTTCTGCCCTTACTCTTGCTATTTTGCAGGGGATGGCCATTGCAGGAACGTTTCTCTATGGAAAATGCAATGCCGAAAAAGGGAAGATTTATCGGAGAAGAGCTGTTGTATTGACTATTCTCTGGCTGGAATTTCTGGCATGTTTTGCAGTTAGCGCTCTGGCACCGGGAAATGCTGTACGGGCAGAGAGCACCTGGGGATATGGTCCGGTATCTTCGATTATCCATTCCCTGATCCAGGGCGTGAAATACTATGAAGCTTGGACAGATAAGTGGTGGCTTCTGGTGGCACTGTGTCTGCTTCCTATGATGGTACAGCTTATTCGAAAGACCACCTTTTCTTTTGCTTATCCGGGAATCGTGATTCTTTTCCTGTATGGAGTTTTTTCAGCTATGTCCTGTCCTACCTTCTATGCATTGGGAACTACAGGACCGGGAAGAATTATCAATATCATATATGATGCGTTTCTTATGGTGACTTATATTCAGTTG
>JBJENT010000026.1:0-4716 GCA_051880335.1 Lachnospiraceae bacterium | reverse complement strand
AGCCGGCACGACCATATAGTTTATATTATATGGTATTTATCAACGGTTCTTCCCAAATGGGATTGAAAGCACCGGATATACAAAAGATCATTGGCCGTGTTGCACAGATTGTGAATGATAACAGTTCTGTGCGGCCGCAGGAACTTCAACCATGGCTGGACTCAGCAGAACCACCAATTGTACTGTCTCAGGCGAAGATGGCATTGGAGGAAAAAGTAAGAGTATGGCAGGCAATCAACAAGCCTTATCAGATCAGTTTGTTCTACAAGGCTGCACCTGTCTTCCTGTCCAGCGAAATGATGATTGAACCTCCTCGTGTCAGTGATGCCTCTTTTGGTATTAACCTTATGGGTAAAGAGAGGGGGAGTGAGTAGGTAGTGGCAGATGCTGAAATTCATTACAAATTGAATTTGATCCTCCGACTTGTGGATACTACCACAGGAAGGAAAGTCAAAGAAAGACAGGTCATTTTCAAGGCTGACAACCGGATCATTACGTTTCAGCAAAAAGATGAAGGTGTCTACATCCTGATGAATCATGCAGGAGAGGACATGACTCTGGACATATCGGCAAAGGGCTATTTACCCATGCAGACAAAGGTATGTTTTGAAAAATTGTCAGCCAGACTCCCTGAAGTAGAGGTGCCTTTGATACCGGAAACCGGAAGAAATCGATTCGTTGATTATCTCACGTTGGAAGGGAAAAAGCCGGGACTTACTTCGGTGGAAGCAGTTTCCCCGGGAAATCCTCATGGGATGCTGATCAGTTATCAACCCAGACGACAGAGCCTGAAGCTGTATTATGCAAAAGCATTCGAGGAACAGTCTTATGCGGTGGTACATGAAGAGGCGCAGCAGTTTGAGGAATTCCGTGTGGAAAAAAAGCTGAATAAGCTGGAAATCAAACTTGCGTCACCGCTTGTGACGAAATGTGAACCAAAAGAAAAAATCAGTCGAATTGTACGCGGAAAGGTAGAGCCGGATGGAAGTTATCTGCTTCGGATCTTAGAGGATGGAAGCGGTACCCGGTATCTGGTTCGCTACGTGGTAGACGGGGAGGAATCCTTTGAATGGGTTTCTTCTGAAAAAAGAAAGACAGAAACAGGAGCTGAAGCAGAAAGGAGCTAAGCATGGGACTTATGGCAGTCACAGGGGCACAATGTATGTGTTCTTTTGGCAGTACACCAAGTACTCTGCAGGTCACATCCCAAAGAACCTGCCTCGTGGAAGGCAAGCCTGCAGGAACGATTCAGGATGTACAGCCTAATATCAATTTACCACCATTTGGCATGTGTAGTTCGCTGGCAAATCCGGCAGTGGCAGCAGCGACTGCGGCAGCACTGGGGGTACTGACACCCCAGCCTTGTACGATGGTTCCGGCAGGGACCTGGACACCATCGAATGGAAAGGTAATGGTAGGGGGTGTTCCCTGTCTGACAAATGAAGCCACACTGATGTGTGGTTTGGGAGCCGGAACAATCAGGATGACAGTACCGGGTCAGACGAAGACACTGGTATAAAGAGAAGAATAGAAAGGAGTTATAAAAATGGCAGATTATTTTTCACCAGGTGTGTATGTGGAAGAGTATGACAACTCTCCACGATCAATGGAAGGTGTTGGAACTTCTACGGCAGGCTTTGTAGGCTTTGCAGAGAAGGGTCCTACAATCGGAGCACCAAGTTTAGTGACAAGCTATAAAAGCTTTGTAAAGCAGTACGGGGGAGCACTCAGCGAATTCGGATACGGAGAATACCGTTATCTTGCTTCCAGTGTAGAGCAGTTTTTCACAAACGGTGGAACCCGTTGTTATGTATCCCGTGTGATTCCATCAGATGCAACAAAAGCGTCTGCAACCAAAGGATTTTTGGAAGTAACCGCAGCAAATGAAGGAAAATGGGGCAATAAGATCCAGCTCATCTTAAATACCGTAACCAAGCGGAAAATGCAGCTGGTTGGAAAGAACGGTGAGGCTTATATCGCTAAGACTGTGGAAGGTTTCCGGGAAGGTGACCTGGTGGTTGCAGGAGAAGAATACAACCGTATTAAGAGTATTTTTGATAACAGTGTAATTTTTGAACAGGAATTCCAGGAAGACGTAGTGGATACGGCTTTGATTCCTACCAAGGTGGTATATCTTGTAGAAACAGATCTGAGCATCCGTTATGGAGAAGATGTGGAAAATTATACAGCACTGAGCACCAACATTGCCAATCCAAATTACTTTGGATATCGTCTGGCAAACAGTGAACTGGTAAAAGTAGTTGTGAACGTACCGGAAGAAATTGGTAACCCGGTTGCAGCTATTTTAGGAGAAGGCAATGTGAGCGGTATGTTTACCTTAGATGGTGGCCAGGATGGTTCCATGAGTAAGGTAAATGCAGGCACCTTCATTGGTGAAGACAACGGTCCGGGAAAGAGAACCGGTCTGGCAGCTTTTGTGGAAAACAGCACAGTCAGCATGCTGGCTATTCCGGGTGTTACCATTCCGGAAGTGGTAGTGGCACTGGTTAGTCACTGTGAAAACTTAAAGAGCCGCTTTGCAGTACTGGATATGCCGAAGGAATATTACAAAACAAAAGATCTGCTGCAGTATCGTGAAATGATCGACAGCTCTTATGCAGCAATGTATCATCCATGGATTCAGGTTTATGACCGTGCATCCGGACAGCCGGATTTTATTCCGCCTTCAGGTGCTGTGATGGGTGTATATTCCAGAACAGACAACAATCGTGGTGTACATAAAGCTCCGGCTAATGAGACAGTATTCTGTACCGGCCTGAATGTAAATTATAACAAAGACGAGCAGGATATTTTGAACCCTGCAGGCATCAACCTGATTCGTGCCATTCCGGGACAGGGCATCCGTGTATGGGGCGCAAGAACAGCCAGCAGCAATTCCAATTTCAAGTATGTCAACGTAAGACGTCTCTTCATTTATGTAGAAGAGAGCATCAAGGCAAGCACCAACTGGGTTGTATTTGAGCCAAACAATGTGGCATTGTGGCAGAGAGTACAGATGACCATTTCCAGCTTCCTGGATACCATGTGGAGAAACGGTATGCTGGCAGGAGGTTCTGCTTCCGAAGCATATTTCGTAGAGATTGGTCCATCTACCATGAGCAGAGACGATATCATGAATGGACGTCTGATCTGTAACATCGGTATCGCACCATCCCGTCCTGCAGAGTTTGTTATCTTCCGTGTAACACAGCATACAGCAGAATCCGGCGGTGGCGGAGAAGAACAGGAATAAAGAGGTAAATTGATACAATATTACAGTAGAAAAGGAGTAGACGATTATGGCAGCAACTGCTTATGAAAATGAGGGCGGCTTGTATTATCCATTGACCAAGATGAACTTCCTGGTTCATGTAGATCAGGTGGAAGGAACAGCAGCTTTTAGCGAAGTAACAGGAATTGAAGCAACAGTAGATGTGATTGAATTCCGTCAGGGAAATGCAAACAGTCTGGCACCGGTAAAAATTCCGGGCCTTGTAAAACATGGCAACGTTACCCTGAAGATGGGGTACACCCTGGACAGTGCGTTTAAAACATGGGTGCAGGAATGTGTCAGTGAAGCAAGAGGCCAGATGCCACGTTATAACGTACAGATCGAAATGATCGATATCAACGGTGGCGCACCACAGACTGTAGCTACAGCAGTAACCGGTACCAGAATATGGCAGCTTACCAATGCATGGGTAACCAAATATACAGCACCGGATTTAAATGCTCTTCAGAGTGAAGTGGCAATTGAAACAGTAGAAATTGCATATGAAGAATTAATCATTCCAAACTAAAAATGGACAGGTTGCCGGGGCGAAAGGCCCCGGGTGACCTGATATCCGGAGAAGGGATTCTTTCCCCGGATATCAGATCATAAGATATTTCGAAAGTACAGAAAGAATCATCAGCCATAGAAAAAGAAGCAGTTATAGAAGGAATCATCAGCCATAGAAAAAGAAGCAGTTATAGAAGGAATCATCAGCCATAGAGAAAAGTAACAGACAAAGAAAGAATCAGGAGGAAACAAGATGGAGACAGTTTATGAATTTACCCTTCCAAAGGGATATGTGGATGGCAACGGAGAAATTCACAGAAGAGGCAAGATGCGTCTGGCCACAGCAGGGGATGAGATCAGTGCTACCAGAGATCCCCGTGTGCTCAGTAATCCCTCCTATCTGACCATTGTGGTACTGGGAAAAGTGGTAACAGAGCTGGAAGGTCTGGTCATGGTAACTCCCAATGTGATTGAGAAGCTTTTTACAGCAGATCTGGCTTTTTTACAGGATATGTATCAGAGAATCAATGATGTGGAACCACCTGTGATGAAAGTGGTATGTCCCCATTGCGGAGAAGTGATTGAGACACCGGTAAATTTTACTATGGAGGGTTAAGGCTTTACCCCAAAGAAACCATGTATCAGGAAATGGCATTTATTTCCTACTATTTTCACTGGAGTAGCCAGGATGTGATGAGTCTGGATCACAGGAGCAGAAGACAGTGGTGTCATGAAATATCAGAGATACATAAAAGCATTAATCCCTCGAAGAAGAATAAAGAAAAAAGCATCTTAGATATGAAACCGACCAGATAAGGGGAAGGAAGAAGTGAGGCGAAAATTATGTTACATTTGAAACCAAATCACCGGCCACAAAATATAAATATCAATCAGGATGCCCAGCCAGATACAACGAAAAAGGAAACAACAACCCT
>JBJENT010000025.1:0-23687 GCA_051880335.1 Lachnospiraceae bacterium | reverse complement strand
CGGTGACGCCAATGATTCGTGTATGCCTTTTTCCCATACTGAAACCTCTTTCTTCTTTGTATTCCTATTCTCAAAATATCCTGAAACTAATGTGCATCATACCAGTTATCCCCGGTATTTAAGTCAATCTAATGTGCATCATACCAGCTATCCCCGGTATTTAAGTCAATCTCCAGAGTGACTGCAAGCTCTGCCGCATGAATCATCTCATAAGACAAAATACTGCGCACCTGTTCTACCTCATCCTTTGCAGTTTCAATGAGCAGTTCATCATGAACCTGAAGGATCATTTTGGATTTCATTCCTTCTTCCCGCAGTCTCTTCTCCACCCGGACCATGGCAATCTTCATGATATCTGCCGCAGTTCCCTGAATCGGAGCATTCATAGCCACTCGTTCTCCGAAGGAACGCTGCATAAAATTACTGCTGGATAATTCCGGTATAGGTCTTCTGCGTCCAAACATGGTGACAGAATAGCCGGTCTGCTTTGCCTGCTCTACCGACCGATCCAGAAAGGTTTTGATTCCCGGATAAGTTTCAAAATATTTTTCAATGTATTCCGATGCCTCTTTCCGGGAAATGCTCAGATCCTGACTCAGTCCAAAAGAGCTGATGCCATATACAATCCCGAAATTCACTGCCTTGGCATTTCTTCGCTGCAGATCCGTCACCTGATCCATGGGAACATGGAAAACCTTGGAAGCAGTGATCCGGTGAATGTCTGCCTCCTGCTTATAGGCATCGATCAGCTGCTCATCTCCGGACATGGATGCCAGAATACGCAGTTCAATCTGGGAATAATCAGCATCCATCAGGGTATAGCCTTCTTTGGCCACAAATACTTTCCGAAGTTCTCTTCCCAGCTGCGTACGCATGGGGATATTCTGCAGATTCGGTTCCGTGGAACTAATGCGTCCCGTAGCGGTAATGGTCTGGTTAAAATTCGTATGGATTCTCTTATCCTCTCCGATATAAGCTGCCAGTCCTTCTGCATAGGTGGATTTTAACTTGGTAAGACCTCTGTACTCCAGAATCTCGTGAATGATCGGATACTCCGGTGCCAGCTTTTCCAGTACATCCGCTGCAGTAGAATAGCCTGTCTTGGTTTTCTTTCCCCCCGGTATCTGCATTTTGCCAAACAGGATTTCTCCCAGCTGTTTCGGAGAATTGATGTTAAACTGCTCTCCTGCTTTCTCCCAGATGCTGCTTTCCAGTTCCGTAATACGTCCGGAAAGGGCATCTCCATAATTTTTCAGTTCTTCCGGTCGGACTAAAACCCCTTCTTGTTCCATATGGTACAAAACTCCGGAAAGGGGCATTTCGATTTCATAGAAAAGCTTATCCTGCCCCGTCTGCCGAAGGGCATCCTCCAGTTTGCTTTTTGCCTTTGTCATGGCATCTGCCAGAGAACCGGCATATTGGACAAACATTTCCCTTTTTGTGGTAAAAGCTTCTTCCAGAGAAAGCTTTCCGAAAAGCTGTGCGTAAGAAGACAGAAGAAGTCCCAGATATTCATTGGCAATATCCTCCACCTGATAATCACTTTTCAGAGGATTCAGAAGATATGCTGCGATCAGCACATCAAACATCTGATTTTTTTCAATGTATTTCTCTTCTTTTTCTATAAAAGGATATAAAATCTTAATCTGTGCAGTCTGCAGCACAACGCCTTTTTCCAGCATATCCTGAATGCTGCTTACCAAAAAACCGGCAGAAAGCTTTTCATTTACTACAGCGAAATATGGACCTTCTCCCTCTATGGAAAATGCCATTCCCAGAATCCGACGATTCTTCAGTACGTCTGCAGTATCTTCCTCTGCCTCTTCTATTTCCGTCTGTAAAAATGGCAGCACCATCTGCTGATTTTCCTTAGGTTTCTTCTGGTCTGGAAGATCATAGACCAACACACTGCAGTTTTTCTGCTTGATTGCCCTGGCTGTCACTGCCGAAAGTTCTTTTTCTGATTCCAGAACCTGACAGCTCACCTGCTTTAAATCGCCGCTGCTGTCAAATTTACCCAGAAAATTCTTAAACTCCAGCTTTTTAAACAGTACATACGCATCCGGAGTATAAAAATCTCCGATCAGTCCCTCTTTATAATCTGCGCCGGTATCTGCATCCGTTTTAATGGTTGCCAGTGCAAGGCTTAAATCAGCTAGATCCCGGTTGTTTTCCAGGGATTCCCGGATACTTTTCTTGCTGATTTCTTCTATGTGGGCATAAATATTTTCAATAGAGCCATAGGTTGTCATCAGCTCTGTGGCTGTTTTTTGTCCCACTTTGGGCACTCCCGGAATGTTATCTGCGGTATCTCCCATGAGTGCCTTTAGTTCAATGAACTGCTTCGGAGTGACCTGATATGCATCCAGCACATCTTTGGCATAATAATCCTCTACTTCGGTTCTGCCCATTTTGGTCTTGGGAATTCGAATCTTGATCTGCTCTGTGGCAATCTGCAGCAGATCCCTGTCGCCGGAAACCAGTGCCACCTGAAGTCCATCCTTTTCTGCTGTCTTTGCCAAAGTGCCTAAAATATCATCTGCTTCCAGGCCCGCTTTTTCTACGATCAGAATCCCCATGGCTTTCAGCACTTCTTTCATCACCGGCACCTGTTCTCTCAGTTCCTCCGGCATGGGTTTTCTGGTTCCTTTATAGGCATCATACATTTCATGGCGGAAGGTGGGGGCATGCACATCAAAAGCCACTGCCAGATAATCCGGCTGCTCTTCCTCCAATACTTTAAACATAATATTCAGAAAACCGTATATCGCATTGGTATGAAGGCCGGCTGCATTGGTAAGGTCCGGGACCCCATAAAATGCCCTGTTCAAAATACTATGTCCATCAATCAATACTAATTTTTTGTTTTTCATATCTGCCATTATTTCTATTCCTTTTCCAGTAAAACCAATCATCAGAAACCGTTCCTGAGTTTTTCTCACATTAAAAATCTTTCTTCTTAAAATAACAAAAGAAGGACCAGTGTCACAAGAAGTCCGAATGCAGCAAGCAGGATCAGGGAAAATGCAGCCTGTATCATAAAATGGTGCATACGTACCTTTTTGTGTGCCATTTCCAGCGCAGTCTCTAATTCGGATTGCAGGTCAAAATTATTGCTGTTTTCCAGACTGTCCAGTCCCACCGTCACAAGGTACTGAATGGATAGTTCCTCTTCACACGCTCTGCACTTCTGAATATGATCAAGAAACAGTTCCAGTTCTTCTATCTTCAGTTCGTTTTTCATAAAGCCCGGTATCCATTTCGCCACCTGCGAACATGTTACTGTTTTTTCCTTTTTGTGCATAACTTATTCCTTTTTTCAAAAAAGGCGAAACCCCGTCTTGGATTCCGCCCTTTCACTGTGCTTTATATTTTTCGCAAAATACCAATTGCCTTGTTTTCCAGTATCAATTCACCATATTCCATCAGATGCGTATATAACACTTCCGGATCTGCAGAAACTTTCGCATATTCAAACCCCACCGCAGCAAGTAGGTTGTAATTATAGTCTGAAATGCGATATCTCTCTACAATTAAATAATACTTATTCCTGTCTTTATAAAGATGACTTTTTATGGGCTGTTTCAGTCCTATGGCATGGCAGTACTGAAGCAGATCATTCAGGGAATTAAATGTATATATCCTGTATGTATCCTTGGGAAGCTCCGGCAGTTCTATGGCCGGCAACGCTGTTTTACTCTGTTTTCCCTTTCCACTGCCTTTTTGCGTTAAGAGGTTTTCTATTGTCTGTATCAGCGAATCCGCCACCATTTTGTTGACCTTTTCATTTCGCTGTTTTTCCGGCATTTTGCTGAGCTGCTCCACCATATGATCCAACGTGGAACGTTCCACATCCGGAAAAATCTTTTGTAAATGTCCCATCATCTGCTGGAACATATTTTTATCATCCCCGCTGGCAAAGGTAAGACTAATGCGGTTATCAGACAACACTTCCAGTCTCATGGACACCATACCGTTCTGCGTCTCATATCCCAGTTCATCTCTGGCTTCTTCCACGATATGTCTCAGAAAATCATCGGATTTCTGGGAGTGGGATAAAAATTCATCCAGATCAAGTCCGAAATTTTCCATATCTTCTTCTGTAATAATGCAACGAATCGTATTTTCGTCAATTCTCTTATATTCCATATTCCATCACTTTCGCATGATATACATAAAAAAATCACATAAATGTACCAAATCTGCTTTAAGCCATTACAGTATAGCACAATCCACCCAGGAAATAAAGGGCTGTTGTTCTTTGAAAACAGAATCTGTACATACAGTCATCGCATATTTTATCCCATTTCTGGAAAAAGGAATGTATTGCAGGCTTTCCTTTTTTGGTTCTAAAACAGAAAAACGATTCAGCGGAAGTCGTAACCCTTCCCCGCTTTTCTTGATGACAGCTTCTTTTCCGGTCCAGATCTGAAAAAAAATCTCATCCTGTTTTTCTCCGGCTGAGCTGTTTTGAATAAAATCATATTCCTCTGCTGTAAAAAACCGTTTGGCAACCGCCGGTCTGCAGGCTTTCACCTGCTCCACATCTACTCCAATGTGATATATATTTTGGTCCGTCTGGCGTTCTGCCGGCAGTATAAAAGCCAGTGCTACACAGTCATCTGTATGGGATAAGCTGAAGGATGCACCTGTGTTTTTTGCAAAAACCGGTTTCCCATTTGTGAAAGATCCCATCTGCACTTCCTCTTTAGACAGTCCATACTTTTCCTGCAGCATCTGACAAAGCTTATAAAGTAAAATTCCAGCTCCCATAGATTGTTTTTTCTTGTTTTGGACACTACAGCGTTCTATTTTCTGCCTTCTTTCCGGTGGCAGTACAGAGAAATATACAGCAGACTTTTCCTCTGACAATTCTGCCAGATCAAGCAGCCAGATATTTATCGCACCCGGACAATATTCCAGTCCTTTCCATCTTTTTGGTTCCATACTATGACACATCTTTCCTCAAACCTTTTGGATAATGATTTTTCAGCATGCCGCCACTGGCTTTTCCCCATCCTAAAGGTTCTGCATGAATCACCGCCAGTACCCAGCCTTTTTCTTCGCCACACATTACGGTTTCTCCTCTGAGATAGGCGGCCGGATCAGACAACGTGACAACCTGCTTTACATCTTCCGGACGTAACGTCATGGCCCAGGTATGGGAAGGCTCAAAGCGGTTCTTTTTGGCAGTTCCCAGATGAAGTCCCGGTCTCTCGACTTTCAATCCATTCAAATCCGGCATCCCCAGGGGCTGAATATATAACTGTTCTCCGGACCAGACCAGCTCTCCCATTTCCTGCATCCCGGATAAATAGCTTTCTGTCAAGGTTTCTTTGCAGAAGAACCAGAATGCCTGCTCTGCCGCTTTTCTATCTGATTTTCTATCTGATTTTCCACCTGACTTTCTATCTTCTTTTCTGTCCTTTTTCCCCCTGCTCTTATCGCCACTTGGGAAGGCTTCGGATACAGTCCTCACGCCTTTTTTGATCAGTCTGGCTGCAAAATGTCCTTCACCATCCATCTTATGTGGCCACAAACGCACTGTTCCCGGGATTTTCCCCTTGGAAAAACCATAGTCCAGCATTTTGGCATCAGGCAACGTGGAATCTGCTTCAAATTCAGGATGCCTTTCTAAAAAATCTGCAATGACCTGTTCATCTTCTTTTTCTGAAAAAGTACAGGTAGAATAAACCAGTATTCCACCCGGTTTTAACATACCGGCACCATTTTCCAGAATCTCCATCTGCCTTTTCGCGCATAAGTCCACATTTTGAAGGGACCAGTTTTCTATGGCAGTCTCGTCTTTTCGAAACATACCTTCTCCGGAGCAGGGCGCATCAATAACAATCCGGTCAAAGAAGCCGGAAAACCGCTGTGATAGTTTGACCGTATCCTCGTTCAAGATCACGCAGTTGGTTACCCCCATACGCTCCATATTCTGGGCAAGTATCTGTGCTCTTTTGGGAACATATTCATTGGATACTAAAAGTCCCTGTCCCATCAGCCTGCCTGCAATCTGACTGCTTTTCCCGCCGGGTGCGGCACACAGATCGCAAATGTATTCTCCCGGCTTGGGATCCAGCAGTTCCACAACCGCCATGGCACTGGGTTCCTGGATATAATAATCCCCTGCTTCATGATAGGGGCTTTTTCCGGGCTGCTCCTCCGGCTCATAAAAATATCCTTCTTTGGCCCAGGGAATAGGACGAAGCTTAAAAGGCATCTTCCTTTCAAACTCCTCTTTATCATATCGAAGCGGATTTCTTCGAAGACCATAGACACGTTTTTTCTGATAGCTTTCCAAAAAGGCCTGATATTCTTCTTCTGATTCCATGAAATGCTTCATTTCCAACAGAAAATCCGAGGGTAAGTTTATAGCTGCCATATTTTTTCTTCCTTTAATCCCCACTGCAGCAGTTCTTCCATCTGCTCATCAAAAGCCACAGTCGGTTTATACATCAATAGTATTTTCTTAATTCGCTCCTGTCGCTCATCGGAGGGCTTATATTCCTTTAATTTTTCACAAAAATCCCGATGCAGCAAAGTCATATCTGTATGATCTTCCAAAATCTTTATACCGGATAATTTACTCATAATTCCCATTGCATAGGCGCATTCATAATTTCCCAATATGGTATTATGGTCTCTTCCGGATTTTATGATCACACTCTGTCTGGCAAGCAAAGGCACCATTTCTTCTCTCCTTCTTCTTCATAACAATCTGTTTTTCAGACAATTATTTCTGTTAAATCTTTTATATAAAAATTATTTTTGATATATCTTTTTCAGGCATATCCCTGCAACGTTAATCATATAGACAGGGCGGTGCTGTATATTCCACATATCCGGCTTCATAAAATTCATCCGGCACATACAGGAAATCGTAAACCCTTCGGTTTTCCTTACGCAGGGTCTCTTCTGTCATAAACAAATAGGTATCATGCCACTTGGCACTATCCCCCCAGGTCGGATCCAGATATGCAACTTTTCCATCATCCAGAATCACCATATTCCAGGCATGATCTCCATTTTCCGCATACCCGGAGAGTACCCAGCTGGGAATTCCAAGCTGTTTGCAAACCTCATGAAATGCAGTTGCATATCCGCTGCAAACACTCTCTCCATAAAGCAGTGCACCATATATGCTTCTGCGGGTTGCCACATAGGGATCATTATTTCCTTCCAGATCCAGCAGATCATCATTTAGCTTGTAATCAAAATCTACTTTTTCCTGTATCAGATCATAAAGTACTTCACACTGTTTTTTTCGCAGGCTATCTTCCGGTACATCTTTGGTTTTATCCTGAACCTCCCGGGTTAAGTCCTGTACCTGTTTTTGCACTTCCGCAGCGGCCTGTATCTGCTCCTCTTCTTTCAGCCCATAACAATCATATTCCAGACGCATGGTGATCAGATGATTTCCTTCTGTATCCGTAAAATCCATGTGAAGCACCTTTTTAAATCCAAAAGGCATATCAGAAGAGTCATTCCAGATCAGTTCTTCCGGAAGCCACATCACATTTTCCGCAATTAGATCAGGGGGAATCGTAAGGACAATGGTTTCAAATCCTGTTTCAAATCCCTCTTCCAGTGCCCGGTATGCTTCTTCATAGTTTTCTACATGTCTGATGTCCTGATAGGGAACCACATCATCATAGTAGACAACCTTAGTCTGCAGTGTGATAAAAGACTCTGTATCCACTTCCTGCATTTCATAGTCGTAGGACAAATCTGCCAGATAGTATTGCACATATAAATTGTAACTGTCCCTGACATCCGACAGTACCTGATCCACCTGTTCCCTGCTCATATCTGTGGTCAAAAAAGAATCTTCCCTTTCCTCTTCCAGATCCGCAATCATTTCCATCAGCTGATCCAGAAGAACGTCTTCACTAAGAACAGTCTCTGGCAAAAAAGTCGCCTCTTCCCGGGTCTCATCCTGTCCCGCTCCTGCCGGATTTCCATCCTCTTTTCCCCCGGATTCTGCAATATTTCCTTCATTTTGGATTTGATTTTCTATCGGATTTTCGGTCGTATTTCCCATCCCACAGCCGGATTGAAAGAGAATCATGACCAGTACAGTCAACGCGACAAATATCTTATTTACGACCGGTATTCTACTCTTTTCAGTTAGCTTTTTATATAATCTTCCTATTATCTTTTCCTCCCCATATTTTATCCCACAATTTTTCATGTTCTTTTAATCTATATCTTTTTTATACTCTGATACTTGTATCTAACACCCATTTCAGAATTTTAGAATAGCCAAATGCACAAGATAAGATTGTCTAAATGACTTTGCGCTATGTAGATGAGACTCTAAAATCATGGAAGCCTTTGCTGAACATGATTTTTGTCCTTTGAGGCTCATCGGAATGATTAGCGCAATGGAATATAGACAACTTATCTTGTGCATTTGGCCAAACAATAAATTGTCAATGGACTTTTTCCCTACCTCTTGTCATACTTTATCATAAACATAAAAAAAAAGCGACTTTCTTCCCACGATTCAGAAAAAGTCGCTTTCACTCTAATTTTTATTCTTTTCCGGTAACTGTGCAAGTATGATCGCTGCAAACATAATGACACAGCCCATCACTTCTCTTACACTCATATTCTGTTTTAAGAGAATAAATCCGGCAATTGCGGAGATCACAGATTCCAGACTCATGATCAGGGAAGCCACCGTAGGATTCATACCCTTTTGTCCGACGATCTGCAAAGTATATGCCACACCACTGGACATGGCACCGGCATACAAAATAGGTTTCCAAGCCTGCAAAATCAACGAAATATCCGGATTCTCAAACAGAAACATGCACAAACATCCCAGCGTGCCCGCTACTGCAAACTGAATGCAGGATAATCTTACCCCATCCAATAATGGTGAGAAATGGTCTATTACTAAAATATGTATGGAAAAGCAAAGAGCACATATCAATACCAGGGCATCTCCCATTTCCAGTCGAAAGCCTTCTGTCATGCAAAGAAGATATAAACCAACCACTGCGATCAGTACGCTGATCCAGATTCGGATTCCTGCTTTCTTCTTTAAAAAGATTCCCAGAATCGGTACCAGAATAATATACATAGCTGTAATAAATCCGGCTTTTCCGACGGTGGTATATTTTACGCCGAACTGCTGGAATGTGCTGGCCACAAATAAGGCAATACCGCAGCATATTCCGCCAATGATCAAAGTCTTTCTATCTCTTTTCTGATTTCCGTCATCCAATCCTTTTTTGGAATGCAGTTTATCTGTAATCTTAATATATGGCAGTAAAACTGCTACACCAATAAAAGATCTGATCCCATTAAACGTAAATGGGCCCACATAATCCATTCCAACACTCTGTGCAACAAACGCAACACCCCATATTGTAGCACATAAAAGCAGTAGAAGGGATTGTCTTAATACAAATCGATTCATATGTAAATACCGAAAGCATCTGTTCTATTTTTATACCAGAACTTCCAAATATCCTTTCACTTTTGTCAAATCATAATGTTCCATCACACCTAAATTGGGATCATAGTATTTTCCGTCAAAGGTTACCAGATAATGGCTGAATCTTCCCATTTTTTCCAGAATGACTGCACATTTTGGCAGCTTTACATCCGGATTACCCAGTGTATAAATGATTTCTTCAGAATGTTCAAAACCAAAATAGTTCAGTGCTCCGATTATTTTGGCAATGGTAGCCTGCCATTCACTGCAATGCATGATATTAATGGTTTCTTCCAGGGAAATCCCTGCAAGCATGGCCACACAGGACTGTCCGCAAAGTCCATCATGAGGCTGCAGCACACAATCGATATGATCAATTTTTCTGATGGGATTTGATGTACTGTATGGACTGTCTTCTGTACTTGTTTTTGTAATACGGAATGTCACTTTGTATTCTTTCTCAAAGGAAAGCTGTCCCATGATCTCAGCCTTTACAGGAATGTTATAATATCCGCCACCCTTTGGCTCCAAATTGCAAACAAATATGGTATCACCGACTTTTACTTTGACCGGAACTTCGCCTTCCCGCTGGCAGATTTCCCATACGTTAAAAGGGATTTCAATAAATGCACCATTCTCCCCTTTTTCTATCTCTTTGTAAAATGTATATTTCATCTAAAATCTCCATCCTGCCACAAATTCTATGGCATCCTTTCAAAAAATTTGCACACAAGATGACTCTAACACAGCCAGGCTGTGTTAGCAAGAATTGATACTATTTTAACGATTTTTTTTGCTGATATTTAAGGTCATTTTTTGACTTGCCAATCCATTCGAAATATGGTATGATTTAACACGTTGCAAAACATATAAGCAGGAGTGGCGGAATGGCAGACGCATCAGACTCAAAATCTGACGTAGGTGACTATGTGTGGGTTCAAGTCCCATCTCCTGCAGTATAAAACAGGGAGCTTGTTGATTCAAGCTTCCTGTTTTTGTTATATATCGTTCCTTAATTACTCTCCGGCACTTTTCTCTTTTATATTCCGGTCTTTAATTCCTCCGGAATATATTTATCCAGCATCATTTCCAGTTGCTTTCCAATAATGGGTTTAGCCAGATAATCCGTAAATCCCATTTTCAAATATTCTTCGCGGGCTCCCACAATGGCATTGGCTGTAAGAACAATAACAGGCACATCTTTATTTCTGGAATCCTCCAGAGTTTTTATCTGTTGTAACACTTCCACGCCATCCATTCCCGGCATCATATGATCCAGTAGAATCAGGTCATAATGTTCTTTCACCACATGATCCAGACATTCTTCTCCACTGGTGCATGTGGTTACCTGTACCAATGTCTCCTTAATCAGGCTAACTGCCACATAAAGATTCGTCCTATTATCGTCCACCAGAAGAACTTTTGCATCCGGTGCCCTGAAACTCTCATGATACTCTTCTTCCGGATGCCTTGATTCGGTTAAAACCGACCAATGATCTCCGATTGGCGTATCATCACATATCTTCTGGGGAATGATGATAACAAACTCAGAACCAACACCATATATACTTTCCACTTGTATTTCTCCATTCATCTGATCTACCAGATTTTTTGTAATGGAAAGTCCCAGACCGGTACCTTCAATATTCCGGTTCTTTAACCTGTCGAAACGTTCAAATCCTGTAAAAAGCTTTGATAAATCCTCCTTTTTAATCCCGATACCGGTATCCCGAACTGAGAAATATATTTGGAATACATCTTCTTCCATTTTACCCTGTACAGAGAATGTGATCGTGCCTTTATCTGTATATTTCACAGCATTATTCAGTATATTTAACAGGATCTGTCTGATCTTCACCTCGTCCCCCATCAGACGGCTTGGAAGGGTATTTTCAATTTCTGTTTTCCATTTCAGATTTTTCTGTTCAGCTTTCAACAGGATCATATTGGTCACATCGTTCAGCAAATCTGTTAAAAGATACTCATTCGGTGTGATTTCCATCTTTCCTGCTTCGATTTTTGAAAAGTCAAGAATATCATTAACCAGGGACAAAAGAGACTGGCTGGCATTACCAATCTTCTCCGCATAATCTTTAATCTGCCTGTCATCGGATTCTCTCATAATCATTTCATTCATACCGATAATGGCATTGATGGGTGTTCTGATTTCATGAGACATACTGGCAAGGAAACTACTTTTAGCCCGGTTCGCTGATTCTGCGATCTCTTTGGCTTCTCGAAGTTCGTCGCTTTCTCTGGCCTTTTCTTCTGCACCCAGCAGATAAAACATCTCGATTGCAAAAAGAAGCACAAGCAATCCAAATACCCAGATGATCAAAGTAGCGATATCCATAAGTCCTTCTGACACCACACCGGAATCTACATAGCCCAATAAAATATAGTTACCAACCGGAAGCTCTGCTGCAAAAAGGATAAAAGAAGGATTGGTGCCTACCCAGACTGCTGTTGCATTATTGACCTGCATCTGTTCCCTGATCTTTGCAAGAGATGTCTGGAAAGCATCTGAATTCATCTTTATGATATCGTTATGCTTTTCAAATGTACCGCTATCACTCTTTAATGCATTACCACTGTTCTCTAGCCTATCTCTATCCTTATCGAAGGGAACTGCGACCTCGAAATCAGAAGTCAGGATGCCAACATCTCCCTTCCCCTGGTAACAGGTAAGACCAAATCTTTTTGCCAACTGGTCATAAGGATATTTTTCATAAAAAACATACTTAATGTTTTCTCCGTTAAAAATGGGGATTGCAAAAACCATTCCATCCTGTTTTTGAAAATCAATCACCCGATTGCCACGAAAAGCATCCTGCAATTTGGGATAATCTTCATATTCAATCGGATCCCCGGCGACCACATTCCCACCAAGTGCCAGAAGTCCCATTGTCATATTCTCTCCCTGCTTTGCATGCTCCATATGTATTTCAAAATCACTCATATCCGTGGTCAAATGCTTGGAGATGTTTTCCAGCTGTTGAAATTCCAGGCGAAAGCGTTCCTCTGCCTGTCCGGCCAGAACAAGTGCCTGCTCAGCGACCTGCTTTTCCATATAATTTACCAGCAGACTACGCAGTCGCAGATTCATAAGAATACCAACAAGAACAATAACCAGAGCAAACAATATAACACCTTTTATGATACTGTATCTTCTTCTATTTTTCCTGTTCTTCATAAATCGTAACTCCATCCACATACCAGTCAAACCGATTCAGCATTGCTTCATCGGACATACAGGTATTGCTCTCTACACGAAGCATTCCGGTATTATCCCATATCGGCCCGTAAAATACATCATATCTTCCGCTGTTTAGTCGTTTCATTTCCCTATCGATAATCTCTTCTGTCCCTTCTTCTACGTGCGGAGACAGTGGTGCAAGAGATACAATACCGCTTTCCACGCCTTCCCAGTAGTGTTTTCCCTTGAATTTGTTTTGGAGACAGTCCGTGATGCATTGTTCATAAAAACACTCCCAATTCCAGACCGGTGCTGTCAGGAAAGTATTGGGATACTTCTCACTGTTATCCATATTGTATCCGATCGACCAGATTCCTCTTTCCTCTGCAATGTCCAACACCTTCAGAGAATCGGTATGCATGGCAAGTACATCCACCTGAGGATATTCATCAAGCAGTTTCAGCGTTGCTTTTTCCGTCTCGTCATCCCCCGTCCAGGTGCCACTCCATACGACATAAACCTGTGCATCCGGATTCACAGATCTTACTCCCAGTGTAAATGCATTAATGCCCCTGTTCACCTCGGAAATGGGAAAGGCTGCAACATAACCGATCTGGCCTGTCTTCGTCTGCATTCCGGCAACTATCCCACTAAGATACCGCATCTGATATATCCTGCCAAAATAAGATGCGACATTTCTCCTTTCTGTGACACCGGTTGCGTGCAGGAAATAGATCTCCGGATTATTTTCTGCTTCTTCCAGTATATATTCCTCATACCCAAAGGAATCACAGACTATGATTTCACATCCCTCATCTATCAGTTCGTCCATAAATAAAATACTCATTTCATTTTCCGGTACGTTCTCCTTATAAATCATTTCCAGGTTCAGATTCTCTGCACAGATTTCCAGTCCCTCATAATGTGCCTGTCCCCAGCTTCCGTCCAGACACAGTCCATTCAGGATTACACCGACTTTTGTTTTCTCTTTGGAGACTCCCGTTTCCTCTTTACCCTGTATGAGAAATATACCAAGAATGGTAGCAGACAAAATAATAACTGCTATCTGAAAAAATCTTTTCATACAATGCCCTCACTTTTATCTTTTCATTATATTTCATTTGAAATACTGAATCAATGGAAAGCGATTCTGCCTATAAAAAAGAACGAACAGGAATTTTTCCCTGTCGTTCTTTTTGTTCTTAGTTTATTTCGTTCTTAGTGCATTTCGTTCTTAGTCTATTTCATTCCATTCTTTCGTTTCGTTCCTTGGCGCTTTCGCTGTTCAGAATTCGAATTTATCATAAATATCCAGACCATCAAATGTTGCAAAATAGTCTTTTGGAGTTTCTGCTCTTCGAATCAGCTTTACACTTCCGTCTTCTTTCAGTAGAAGTTCTGCGGATTTCAGTTTGCCATTATAATTATAGCCCATTGCGAAACCGTGTGCACCGGTATCATGAATATAAATATAATCACCCATTTCGATTTCCGGAAGTTCTCTGTCTATTGCAAATTTATCATTGTTTTCGCAGAGAGAACCTGTCACATCATACTTATGGTCACAAGGTGCATCCTCTTTCCCCAAAACCGTTATATGGTGATATGAACCATACATGGCAGGGCGCATCAGATTCACTGCACAGGCATCCACACCTATATATTCTTTATGGGTATGTTTTTCATGGATTGCTGTCGTTACCAGTGCACCATAAGGTCCCATCATAAAGCGACCCATCTCACAGTAAATAGCCACATCTCCCATTCCGGCAGGAACTAATATTTCATCATAGGCTTCATGAACGCCCTGTCCGATCGCATAAATATCATTTCCTTCCTGATCCGGTCTGTATGGAATTCCAACGCCACCGGACAGATTAATAAATTTGATATCAGCGCCTGTTTCCTTTTTCAATTCTACTGCCAGTTCAAAAAGCTGTTTTGCCAGCTGCGGATAATATTCATTGGTAACCGTATTACTAGCCAGGAATGCATGAATACCAAATTTTTTAACGCCTTTTGATTTCAGAATCTTATAGGCTTCAAACATCTGCTCGGTGGTCATACCGTACTTTGCATCACCCGGATTATCCATAATCCCATTACTCAGAGAAAAAACACCGCCCGGATTGTATCTGCAGCTCATGGTTTCCGGCAGCTTGCCACCGCAGGCTTTTTCGCAGAAATCAATGTGTGTAATATCATCCAGATTGATAATGGCACCGATTTCGTTTGCATAGGTATATTCTTCAAAAGGAGTATCATTGGAGGAAAACATAATAGTCTCTCCCTCCATGCCCATAGCCTTGCTCAGCATAAGCTCTGTCATGGATGAGCAGTCTGTACCGCAGCCATACTCCTGTAAAATCTGAATCAGATATGGATTCGGAGTTGCCTTCACAGCAAAATACTCCCGAAATCCCGGATTCCATGCAAATGCTTCTTTTACCGCTTTTGCATTTTCACGAATTCCTTTCTCATCATAAATATGAAATGGTGTAGGATATGATTTTACGATCTCATCCACCTGTTCTTTTGTTATAAACGCTTTCTTCATTCCTTTTTTCCTCCCGTTATTTCTATCAGTTTTATCTCATTATGTAATGCTTCTTTGAAAACATCCACAAAGTTTGGCTGTGCTGAATACAATGCTGTGTCACTCTTTTCCCCGGTAAGTGTACCGGTGAGAACATATTTGGAATCGATAATCAGTCTGAACTGAGCTGCCTTTTTTTCACTGGTGTAAAAAATAATATTTTTTTCACAGTCCGGAGCAAAATTTAAATCTTTCTGATCGTCACAGTCTGTAATAATCACCATCTTTTTCTTTTGACCGGCAAGCTGGGATATCTTATCATGAAATTTGGCAATCACATCACAGGATGCCGATAAATATGCCCGCATTTCAGCACGGTCCAGCATATTTTCAATCTTATCCATGATATGTCGGTATCCTTCAATGGTAATATATCCATCTGTTACTTCCGTTTGTTTTGGTATATTTTTCAGAATGTCCCTGCGGCATGTCTCCAGATACTTCATATAATTGGCTGTAAACTCTTCCGGACTTGCCGCCACATACTTATTGGCTGCACCCTCCAGAATACAGGCAGCTCCTTTTTCCAGGAGGCTGTTCATGGCTCCATATACATTGGATCTGGATATTCCCGTAATCTTAGCTGCTTCATAACCGGTCAAAGCACCATTCTGATACAGACACATGTAGATTCCGGATTCCTGTCTGGTTAATCCAAACTTCATTAATTTTTCAATTAATTCTTCTTCTGTCATTCCTTCCCTTCTTTCACGGATTATATCTTTAGTAGTTCTTTTAGGAACTACTATATCACCTTGTTATATATGTGTCAACTATAAAAAAGGACCTTATTCTTTCTAAATAAGATCCCTTTCCTGCTATTATTCTGCTGTAAATATTCTGTTACTATTATTCTGTTACTATTATTCTGTTGCTATTATTCGATAGTTATTTTGCTATTTTTTTATCATCCGTATTTCAACCACGGGGATGCGCTTTTGCATATACATCTCTTAACCGGTTCTGGCTTAAATGGACATATATCTGTGTTGTGGAAATATCTGAATGTCCAAGCATTTCCTGTACGCTTTTCAAATCTGCACCATTTTCCACTAAATGTGCCGCAAAGGAATGGCGTAATGTATGCGGCGTAATGGCATCGGATATTCCTGCTTTTTTTGCATAATATTTGATCAGCTTCCAGAAGCCCTGCCTGCTCATCGGGGTTCCGGAGCAGTTTACAAATAATTCGTCCACTTTATGATTCATCAACATATGCTCTCTGGAAACTTCCAGATATCTCTGCAACGCAACTCTTGCCTCATGTCCGAATGGGATCATTCTCTCTTTGTCTCCATCCCGGCAGATCAAAAAACTCATCTGCATATTTACATCGGATACCTTCAGTGTAATCAATTCCGTAACACGAATTCCTGTTGCATAGAGAAGCTCCAGCATCGCCTTGTCCCTGATTTCCTTATCGGAATCTCCTTTTGGCTGCTCCAGCAAACGTACCACTTCTTCTGAAGTCAGTATTTCCGGCACTTTCTTTTCAATCTTTGGTGCCTTTAACGGAATAGAAACATCCTCTTCTATAATCCCCTGCTTTACCAGATAATGAAAAAGTGCTTTCATGGAAGCAATATTTCTGGAAATCGTAGCGGGTTTTAATTGCTTTTTCTCTAAGTAATGAACATATCTTTCCAGGGCGGGTGTTGTTATATCCTGTATCTGGTGGATATCCATTGCAATCTCTAAATAAGCCTGCATTTTTGCAAGGTCTCTTTTATAAGACAACTCTGTATTTTGAGATGTCTTTTTTACATTATGTAAATATAATATAAATGACTGAATCTCTTTATCCATACATTTAGCGACCCTTTCCAGATTGGCCATTTTCCAATGGTCTAGGTTTCATTATAAGCAGATTTTTCGCTAAAAGCAAATGGATTTTTTGCCGATTTTACGCCATTTTTCCATATTTTCTACGCTCTATACCAGATATCGGATTTTAAAAATATCCCTGATACTATATGTTGAAAAAAAGCACAAAAAAATTTTTTAAAATAAATTTAGAATGAATTTTATTAGAAATGGATTAACATAACTCTCTAATAGACACCCTATTATGACAACTGATAATATGAGTATTCCTGCAACTAAAAAACGATAAAATATACTTTTTTTAGAAAGATATGTATCGTTTTTGTCAAAATACAATACTTTACACAGATCACACACATAAACAGCCAGAACCAGAAAAGCCGGCAGATAAAATAATGCCTGTGGAAAGGTACTTCCGGCAACAAAAATCAGCCCTTTCATGCCATATCTTTCAAAACATCCGGAGCAAAGAAGCCCCCATACAATACCATTCCATAAAAAGAAAAGATAGGTTGCACCGCATCCCAGATAAGTAGTTGCAAGGATCATAAGAAGGACTGCCCCAAGCAGTCTTTGACGCAGTACATAACCCAGAAGAATCTTTCCATCGATTTCCAGGTATTTAATTGGGCTTAGTGTATAGCTGTCCATAAACCCGGTTCCATAAATCAAATCCTCTTTTTTTACCGTCATACATATGACTCCGGCAATAAATCCCAGAATAAACAGAATGATAAATATCTGTACCCGTGGTCTCCATTTTTTCCACATAAAAAAGGACTTCCTTCATTTTTTTCATTATATGAAGTAGTCCTTGTTCTTATGCATATAGTACCTTGTATGCTCTCGCACTTATACTTATAGTACCTTTTATGTACTACGTGTATAGGGCCTTGTATGTCATAATGGCACTTACCGTCTTTGCATCTTCTATGCTTCCGTTTTTTACCAGCTCAACCAGTTCTTCCAAATCGTATGCTTCCACATCAACAAATTCATCTTCGTCCAGATGCTGAGCAGTCCTTTTCAATCCGGTAGCCAGATAAATATCGATTTTTTCATTACAAAAAGCTACTGTGGTTCGAACAGATACCAATAGTTTCATATCCGAAGCAACATAACCGGTCTCTTCTTCCAGTTCTCTTCTTGCTGCATCCATCGTCGGCTCATCTGCGCCATTTAAACCGCCGGCAGGTATTTCTATCGTAAAGCGGTCCAATGCGTTACGGTACTGCTTTACCATCAGGATTTTTCCTTCTTCCGTTACCGGAAAGGCAGCCGCTGCACCTTTATGCATAATGAAATCCCATATGGCCACATTTCCATTTGGTATCTGAACGGTATCCTGATAATAATCTATGATGGCACCTTTGTGTACCAGCTTTCTGTCAATTCGCTTATATACTTCTGCCATATCTCATTCCTAATATATTTTTTCAGTATATACTTTTTCCACTATACTACTTTTTTAATACTATTTCCGGTATATTCTTTCCACAGTATATTACTTTTCCAACAGTTTTGATACACTTACAAGTTTTACACAAAGTGCAAACAATTTTGCTGCTTCTTTCATTTCTTCCAGAGATGGATAACTAGGTGCAATACGGATATTACTGTCTTCCGGATCTTTTCCATATGGATAAGTTGCCCCGGCACCGGTTAAAACCATACCTGCTTCCTTACATTTTGCCACAACTTCTTTTGCACATCCCGGTAACGTCTGGAAAGAAATAAAATATCCTCCATTTGGATTGGTCCAGCTTCCCACTCCGGTTCCCCCAAGCTGCTCTTCTAATTCCGCAATAACCGCCTGGAATTTTGGACGCATGATTTCCGCATGTTTTTTCATCTGCTTTTCCACGCCCTGCATATCCTTATAATATAAAACATGTCGAAGCTGATTGATCTTATCATATCCAATAGACTGGATCGTCATGGATTTCTTAAACCATTCCAAATTCTCTTTTGAGCTTGCAACAGCAGAAATACCTGCGCCTGCAAAACTGACTTTGGAAGTAGAGCAGAACTCAAATACCATATTGGGATTGCCTGCTTTTTCACATTCTGAAATAATATCCAGGATGGTATCCTTTCTATCCTCGTAGAGATCATGAACGCAGTATGCATTATCCCAGTAAATCCGAAAATCAGGTGCAGCAGGTTTTAAAGCTGCAAATCGTTTTACTGTCTCATCGGAATAGGAATAACCCTGTGGATTGGAATATTTCGGAACACACCAGATTCCTTTTACCGAAGAGTCTTCCTGTACATATTTTTCTACCAGATCCATATCCGGTCCGTTTTCGGTCATTGGAATAGAAATCATTTCAATTCCAAAACTTTCTGTTATTTTGAAATGTCTGTCATACCCTGGAACAGGACATAAAAATTTCAAGGCATCCTGTTTGCACCATGGAGTATTTCCCAACACGCCATGAGTCATGGATCTGGATACTGCATCATACATAATAGTCAGACTGGCATTTCCGCATACAATCACATTCTCTGCTTTTGTACCAATCATATCTGCCATAAATTTCTTAGCTTCAGGAAGTCCATCTAAAACACCATAATTTCTACAATCTGTACCGTTTTCCGATGCAACAACAGATGTTTCATTTACTACACTAAGTAAAGGCATAACTGTATCTAATTGTGCCGGACTTGGTTTTCCCCTGGACATATCCAGTTTCAATCCCTTTCCTTTCGCATCTTCAAACTGTTTTTCCAAATCACTTTTCAGCGCTTCCAGTTCTGATTTGCTGAGTTCCTGATATGGTTTCATTTTATCCCTCCTGATTTCGCCATATTGTTCACTTGTATTTTTGTATACAATTAAACATATTCATCGTTGCTATTTTACTACAGTATTGTCTAAATGGGCAATAGATAATACATAGAAAGATTTGTTACATACTACATATTTTTATAAAAAAAGCACAAAAAAATGAAGCTGCCGCTTTACGAAAATATATTCGTTAAAGTGACAGCCTCTTCTCTTTTCATTAATCTTACTTACTGTGATTATTACTTTGCATAATCAATTACACGACTCTCTCTGATTACGTTTACTTTAATCTGTCCAGGATATTCTAATTCAGATTCAATCTTTTTTGAAATATCTCTAGCCAGAAGTATCATGTCAGAATCAGAGATCTGCTCAGGAACAACCATTACTCGAATCTCTCTACCCGCTTGGATAGCAAAAGACTTATCTACACCCTTGAAATTGTTTGTGATATCTTCTAACTGTTTTAATCTGCTAGTATATGTTTCTAATGTTTCCCTTCTAGCACCCGGTCTTGCTGCAGATATTGTATCAGAAGCTTGTACAATACATGCAATCAGAGACTGCGCTTCCACATCTCCATGATGTGATTCTACTGAATTAATAACAATCGGTGATTCTTTGTATTTTCTACAAAGCTCAGCACCTAACTGAATATGAGAACCTTCCATCTCATGGTCAACAGCTTTACCAATATCATGTAATAAACCTGCTCTCTTTGCCATTCTGACATCAAGTCCCATTTCCGCTGCAAGCAGTCCGGATAACTGTGCAACTTCAATAGAATGTTTCAAAGCATTCTGACCATAACTGGTTCTAAATTTCATTTTACCAAGTAATCTTACAAGTTCCGGATGAATACCATGAACACCAACTTCCAGTGTTGCTGCTTCACCTTCTTCTTTAATCATTACTTCGACTTCTTTTTGCGCTTTCTCAACCATTTCTTCGATTCTGGCCGGATGGATACGACCGTCTACAATCAGTTTTTCAAGTGCAATTCTTGCTACTTCCCTTCTGATTGGATCGAAGCCTGAAAGGATAACTGCTTCAGGAGTATCATCAATAATCAGATCGATTCCTGTCATGGTCTCAAGAGTACGAATATTTCTACCCTCTCTACCAATGATTCTACCTTTCATTTCATCGTTAGGAAGCTGTACAACAGAGATTGTTGTCTCGGATACGTGATCTGCTGCACATTTCTGAATAGCATTTACTACGTATTCCTTTGCTTTCTTGTCTGCTTCTTCTTTTGCCCGGGTTTCCATTTCTTTAATCATAACCGCGGACTCATGTTTCACTTCATCTTCAACAATTTTCAGTAAATATTCTTTTGCCTGTTCGGAGGTCAATCCAGAGATTCTTTCAAGTTCCTGTAAACGCTGCTCGTTCAGTTTAGAAATTTCTTCTCGCTGTTTTGCTAATGCTTCTTCTTTTGCTGCCAGGTTAGCTTCTTTTTTCTCGATCGCATCGGCTTTTTTCTCGATGTTCTCTTCCTTTTGCTGTACCCTTCGCTCATAACGCTGTGCTTCAGCTCTACGCTCTTTGATTTCTTTATCGAGTTCATTCTTTACACGAATAGACTCTTCTTTGGTTTCGAGCTGTGCTTCACGCTTCTTCGTCTCAGCAGTTTTTAAAGCATCATCAATAATCTCTCTTGCCTTCTCTTCTGCACTGCCAATCTTGGATTCTACTACTTTTTTGCGATATGTAGTAGCAATACCGGCTGATACAGGAGCAACAATAACAAGTGTTACGACTACTGCTATTACTACACTAAGCATGTACAGGAGCACCTCCTTATTTAGTTTTCATTGTACTGATATCTATCATAGAATAGTCTGTATACAAATAAGACATTCTAATTAGCATATTTACAACACTTCAATTCTAATAAATATGCAAAGTTATGTCAAGTAAATTAGTCTTTTTTCGCAGTGAACCTGCAAGCGTTTTTTATAATTCGTCAACATCATCTATTACATTACGTATATTTTCCAAACGAAATCCCTTTCGATATAAATATCCGATTATTTTCTGCTTCTGTGTAAAATCTGCTTCATCTATATGAAAATGCTTCTTTTCAAGTTCTTTTCGAATCAAATCCTGTTCATCTGTCAGATTGTCTTTTTCTTCCGTAAGGGCGTATGCTTTCAGAATAACATCTCTGTCAATCCCCTTTTTTATGAGATCATTTTCAATTCTGCCTCTGCTGCGGTAATCACTATAATATATAATATAATCTGAAGCGAAACGAAGATCATCAATATAATGAAAAGATTTTACATATTTCACAGCATCGTCAATTACCTCTTCCTGATACAATCCCTGTTTTAATTTATCCCTCAACTGCTTTTCTGTATATTGTCTTTTCTGAAGCAGATTCATAGCACGTTTTTTTGCTCTTTTTGGCAGTATCTCGGAAGTAATTTGAAAAAGCTGGTGCTCTGTAATAGCACTGTTCTGCTTTAACCCCATAGAACGTAATTCGCCCTTGTATAATACAAAGGCGAATTGTTCATCAATATATACTTTAACTCTGCTTTTATCCAATTCTTCTATGGATGTGATTACATTATTCTGCTGCATCATTCTTCTCTTCGCTGCCATCTAATTGAAAATGTGCTCTGACTTTCTTTTCAATCTCATCACAGAATTCCGGATTATCTTTCAGGTACTGTTTTGCATTTTCGCGTCCCTGCCCAATCTTATTTCCTTCATAAGCATACCAGGCACCGCTCTTGTTAATCACATTGATACTGGCGGCAATATCCAAAATATCTCCCACTTTGGAAATACCTTCACCAAACATGATATCAAACTCAGCTTCTTTAAATGGCGGAGCAATTTTA
This sequence comes from Lachnospiraceae bacterium, assembly GCA_051880335.1. Taxonomy (GTDB): domain Bacteria; phylum Bacillota; class Clostridia; order Lachnospirales; family Lachnospiraceae; genus 1XD8-76. Next base: position 974 of record JBJENT010000025.1, on the reverse strand, counting down.
TTTTTTACGACTTTAACTCTGGTTCTGTTACCGATTACTTCTCCACCCTGTTTTAAAGACTCAATTCTTCTGACATCCAATCTGACAGAGGAATAGAATTTAAGGGCGCGTCCACCTGTTGTGGTTTCCGGATTACCAAACATAATACCAACTTTCTCACGGAGCTGGTTGATAAATACAACCGTACAATTTGATTTGCTGATAACAGCTGTCAATTTTCTAAGTGCCTGAGACATCAGTCGTGCCTGAAGACCTACATGAGAATCTCCCATTTCTCCGTCAATTTCTGCTCTCGGAACCAGTGCGGCAACGGAGTCAACTACAATAATATCAACTGCGCCTGAACGTACCATGGTCTCAGTAATCTCCAGTGCCTGCTCACCGCAGTCCGGCTGGGATATATATAAATTATCAACATCCACACCGATATTTCTCGCATAAACAGGATCTAAGGCGTGTTCTGCATCGATGAATCCGGCAATACCGCCTCTTTTCTGTACTTCTGCGATCATATGCAGCGTAACGGTGGTCTTACCACTGGACTCCGGTCCGTAGATTTCAATAATTCTTCCCTTTGGAATACCACCAAGTCCCAGTGCCAGATCCAGGCTTAAAGAACCGGTAGGGATCGTCTCTATATTCATCTGTGCGGAAGGATCTCCCAGTTTCATAACGGTTCCCTTTCCGTACTGTTTTTCAATCTGTGCAATTGCGGCATCAAGTGCTTTTAATTTTTCTGTGTTTTCCATATCTGTCTCCTTCATGATTCAGAACATCTGTTCGTATTCAATAATAAAACAAACGTTCGATTCTGTCAAGTACCTAATTCAACTTAAGTAGTACATTATTCTTACCACATATAAAGTATATCATGGTATGTCCCATAAATCACCCTCAAAGGCATCCACCTCCCTCCACGGTTTTGCAGCAACTTTTAGTATAGTATAGCTCGAAAGCTTTGTATAATAAGGCTT
>JBJENT010000024.1:0-23858 GCA_051880335.1 Lachnospiraceae bacterium | reverse complement strand
CGGACTCTTACATACTTTCAGGTCTGCCATACCAACTCTAATAATTTCCGCCATCTTTCTATGCCATCCCCAAAGCTTCTAAAATTTTATGATAGGAATCAATATCCGGCACCAAAATAAAATAGCCATCGATTTCTATTTCGTCAAAGAATCTTGTCTGAATCATAAGAATACGATCCCCTAAAACTCCAAACTCAATTGCCGGCACACTTAAAATGGCACCTGCCATATCAATGGTTATGTCGGGAACAGATGGATAAATTTTTAATCTTGTCAGGTCAGACATGGAATTCAAATAGGAACCTGTCATAATATTGCCAATTTCTTTCATGGCAGACATTTCCATTTCATCAAAGTCTGCATCCGGATCTATATCTTCATTAGAGCGAAACAGTAACTGGTTTACAAGACGTCTGGCAGACTCTTTCTTTAATAAAAACATCATACTGCCGGTAATATCACCATTAACAGTCATGTACACTCCTGCCATAACGGTTTCTTCACCGCCAATAGTTTCTCCCAGATTTTTAAACTCCAACAATTCAGCAGTCGGAACTGACATATCTATTTTTCGCTGCAACATCTGCGCCAATGCAGTTGTTGCATTTCCTGCACCAATATTACCGATTTCCCTGAGTACATCCAGTTCCATACTTGTTATGTTGTCTAAATCATAACTTGCCACTACCATCTCTCCTTATTCCATGACAGCCTGCTATAATCCCTTTATAGCAGGCTGGATTCTTTTGTTATTCAGCTACTACTGCATTCAGATCAAGCAGTGAAATGAGATTTCCTTCATGCTTTCCGACACCCATCAGAAAAATGTTTTTATCATCCTTATCATAAGCAACCTTTTCAATCTCATCCACGGACAATGTGACTACTTCCTTAATCTCATCTACAATAAGTCCAATCACGCCAAGCTGTTCCAGCTTTACAATAATAATACGCGTGTTCTTGGTATCTTCCACCTCCGGAAGATCCATTTTTTTACGCAGGTTCATGATTGGAATCACTTCACCACGAAGGTTGATAACCCCTCTTATATACGGAGCCACTTTAGGCACTCTTGTCGCATGCTGTACACGGACAATATTGTCAATATATTTAATATCTATACCATACTGTTCATTTCCCATCTGGATCACAACATACTGTATGGTTTCATTTCCTGCTACTTTAATCTCTGCCATGATACCCTCCTTAAATCAGTGCATTTGCATCCAGAATAAGTGCTACTTCACCATCACCAAGGATGGTTGCGCCACTGATCATCTTACTTTGTTTGATGTACTTGCCAAGAGACTTGATAACGATTTCCTGCTGTCCCATAAGCTCATCTACCACAAGACCGGCATATTTATCACCTTTCTTAACAATGGCAACAATCATATTTTCATCCGGTCCCTTTGTGGATTCAATGTCCAGCACTTCGTTCAACCGAATAATCGGGATAACCATATCTCTGATATGAATGACTTCCTTGGATTGAACCAGTTTGATATCCGTTGGAGCAATGTCTTCTATGGTTGTTACAGAGCCCAGAGAAATGGCATATTTCTCTCCGCCTACAACTACCATAAGAGCCTGAATGATAGCAAGTGTAAGTGGCAGTCTGATAATCCAGGTACTACCCACGCCAAGTTTTGTCTTTACTTCTACTTCTCCACTAAGTGCTTCAATCTTGGATTTTACAACGTCCAGACCAACACCTCTGCCGGATACATCAGACACTACCTTGGCTGTAGAGAAACTGGGCAGGAATAAAAGATCCACAATTTCCTTGTCTGTCATATTTTCTGCCTGTTCTGCTGTAATTGTACCGCGATCAATGGCTTTGTTTTTTACAGCTTCTACATCAATACCGTTACCATCATCTCTGACTTCGATCACTACATTGTTGCCATCCTGATAAGCATCCAGGAAAATGGAACCCACTTCCGGTTTTCCTCTTTCCTTACGAACTTCTGCACTTTCCAGACCATGATCGGCAGCATTACGCAGCAGGTGCATCAAAGGATCACCGATTTCATCTACCACGGTACGATCCAGTTCTGTTTCTTCACCAGACATATGTAATTCCATCTGCTTATTCAGTTTCTTGGAAAGATCCCTGATCATTCGTGGGAATTTATTCACAACGCTTTCAATAGGAACCATTCGAACCTTCATAACAGATTCGTGAAGGTTGGTAGTTACGCTTTCCAGATATTCAATCTGCTCGTCAAAAGCCACACTGCTTCCGGTTCCCTGAGCAGATGCGGATACCAGGGAGTTCTTTGCAATAATAAGCTCACTGACAAGATTCATCAGCACATCCAGTTTTTCAATATCTACACGTACCGTTCTGTTCACAACCGGTTTTGCTGCCGGAGTCTTCTTTTCTGCATTTTTCTCAGGAGCAGTTTCTTTTGCATCTTCCGTCTTGGTTTCCTCTTTTACTGCCGGAGTGGAAGCTGCGCTTAATTTTTCTTCTTTGCTTTCCTCTTTTACCGGCTGGACAGCTTCTTCTTTCTCTTCTTCTATTACAAGAGTGCCGCCTTCCGCATTTTCAATCTCGGAAACATTTTTGATAGCAGCAATTATTTTATCAATCGTACCATCTGCAATCACAACAATCGTAAACTGCAGATCAAACTTTTCATCTTCTATATCCTGCGCAGATGGACTGGACACCAGGATCTCTCCATACTCTTCCACAGCTTTAAACACCAGAAAAGCTCTGGCTGCTTTTAAGATACAGGATTCCTGAACGGTCACTGTAATACCATACACATTCTTTCCCTGTTTGGCTGCTTCCCGCAGTACTGCCTTTTCCGAAGCATCCAGTTCGATCTCACTCCACTTTCCGCCATCCTGGGTAGCAGATGCTTCCTGTGCTGCAGGTTTTTCTTCGGCAGCAGCCTCTTCCTGCGGTGTTTCTGCATTTTCACCCTTTAAGCAGTCATTGAGAAGTTTGATCAATGCTTCATTATCATTGGTGCCTTCGTCAGCAGTCTCCTGAATATTGGAAGTATATTCCTCCAAAGCATCCAGACACTGGAACAGAATATCAATCATATTTTCTTTGATCTTAATGGTTCCGTTTCTTACCTCTGAGAAAACATTCTCCATATCATGAGTCAGAGTCTGCATTCTCTTATAGCCCATGGTTCCGGCCATACCCTTCAAGGAATGTGCAGCCCTGAAAATTTCATTGATGGTATTCATGTTTTCAGGCTCCTGCTCCAGATTCAGAATTTCTGTGTTCAAATTCTGTAAATGTTCTCTTGTTTCATCCAGGAATATCTCCAGATATTGACTTACATCCATCTTACTTTACCCCCACATTCATGATGATCTCCTGTGCAATGTCATCCAGATCTACAATCTGATCTGCCAGACCGGCCTTTACGATATTTTTAGGCATTCCATACACTGCACATGAGTCTTCCTGTTGCGCAATAACGTGAATTTTTTTATCTTTTTTCAGATTTGTGACTCCAACGGTTCCATCAGCCCCCATCCCGGTCATGACCACACAAACAATCTGGTCATAGGAACTCTTTGCCAGGCTTTCGTACATATAATTCGCACATGGCTTTACACCTTCCCGGTTTGGTTCATCAGAATAGTGAATAAAGCTACTGCCCCGTTCTGTAATAACATTCAAATGTTTTCCGCCCCGTGCCACATATACACATCCGGCCTTCAGAACATCTCCTTCTTCCGCTTCTTTCACGGATACTTCACTTAAAGTATCCAATCTGTCTGCCATGGATTTTGTAAACCCTGCCGGCATGTGCTGTACCAGTACAACCGGAGCGTTTAAATTCTTAGGTAGCCTTGGTATAACAGACTGAAGAGCCTTTGGCCCCCCGGTAGAACTTGCAATGGCAACCACTTTACTACCCCTTACGGAAGTAGCATGCTTTTGCACAATCTCTACCAGTTTCCTGGAACTCTTGATCTTACTCAGTTCAAATGCAGAATTATCAAAGGCAGGCGTTTTACTGCTTGCCACTGCATCCAGCACATCCAGAAATCTGGCCTTAAACGTATCATTTTTACAATCCAGGGCACTGTTTGGTTTATGCACAAAATCAAGTGCCCCCAGTTCCAGTGCATCCAGTGTTGTCTGGGCTCCTTCCCTGGTATCGGTACTGGCCATCATAATCTTAGCTGATACCTTGAGCTTCTGTAATTCCTTTAACAGCTCAAGCCCGTTCATAACCGGCATATTAACATCCAGTACCACTGCATCGTATTTATTTTTTAATAATAAATTTAAGGCTTCTTTCCCATTGATGGCTGTTTCAACCACTTGGAATCTACTATCCTGATTTATTATATCACACAGCACTCTTCTCATAAGTGCAGAGTCATCTACAAGTAATATATTTTTTTTCATCTTTTTGTTCCGGTTTCCTTATGTCTTTGTTTTCGTTCTTCCTCGAAAATGTAACGGATGATTTCCTCCCGTTCATCAATATCCATATTCAAATACTGAACACGGTGTTCATAGGTTCCCAGCCTGTTTTCCAATTCCTTTACAGAAAGGACTTTTCCCACAAGATGGTATTCTTTTTCCTGCCCTTTCACCAGCAATTTGTAATTACAGTAAATCAAAGACTCCGGCTCATATTTATAGTTGGCAATAAACCGAAGACCTCCGCCACTGATGTCCACAATTACACTTCTCTTAAGTGGAAGTCCCGGCACAAGCATAGCTTTTTTCTTCTCCACTGCGATTACTTCTTCCAGTTCCAGTTTTCTGGACTGCATTTCCAGTGCACAGCTGAAGCGGTAATATTCCCTTCGCTGATATTTCCGGAGATTGCTGGTCAGTTCCATAACAAGAATATATACGTTATTACTCTTATAACGATCGATTACTTTTGCAAAACACTGATACAATCCTTTTTCTGTGTAAAAGCAGAGATTGAAATTCCCTTCAATAGGCAAGAGTATCAATTTGGTTTTTTCCATGGGCATCAGAATTTCCAACTGATCTTCCGAAAGCACATCAAACACCTTGCTGCGATACACTTTTTTTCTTTCTTCTTCACTTTCCTCTGCGATTCTATTCACAGACTGAATTTCCACAACCTGTCCCGCATCTATGATAGATGTCAACATTTTTTTCCTCCTAACCTTTTTGAATGCTCTATGTTAACTATTCTTTTTTCCTGCCACAATATGAGAAAAGAACGCTGCCATTCCACGTCTTGGTATGGTACTCTGCACTTCTTTGTTCATCAGTCTCGCAGCAATCCGTTCATATGCCACTGAAGAACGGGCTGTTGGACTTTGCATGGAAACCGGGGTCTGCTGCATCACTGCATTGGCCAACTGATTATCCTGCGGGATTGCTCCCAGATAATCAATGGGCAGTTTCAAATATCTGGAAACCACAGCATTGAGCTTATTATAAAGATTTTTTCCTTCTTCTTCCGTATCCACTCGGTTGGCAATAACCTTGATCTTTGAATTTTCCTTTGAAAAGCGGTGATGCCGGTTCAGTGCCTTCAGCAGAGAATAGGAATCTGTAATAGAAGTGGGTTCCGGTGTGGTGACCAGAATAATCTCTCCGCTGGCTACCAGAAACTCCAGTACCGCATCTGAAATACCGGCGCCCGTGTCTATAATAATGATATCCGCGATTGCATCCAGTTCTGCCAGGTTCTGGATAATATAAGTCAGATAGTTCCGACTTAAGTTCGACATCCCGGCAATACCGGAGCCTCCGGAAATGAATCCCACATCCATTGGTCCCCAGGTAATGATTTCTTTTATGTTTTTTCCCTGATAAATCAGATCACACAAATTGTGTTTGGGTACTGCCCCAAACATGATCTCAATATTGGCAAGTCCAAAATCTGCATCCAGGATAATAACTCTTTGACCCATTTTCCGAAATTGTATTGCAAGATTGATGGCAGTATTGGATTTTCCAACACCACCCTTTCCGCTGGTAACGGTTATCACTCTGGCAAGTGGTCTTTTGGGCAAATTTTGTGCCTTAATAATATTCCGTAACTGTTCCGCCTGATCCATTCGATCTTCTCCTTAATTCTTTCCACCCAATAACTGTTTTACTGTCTTTTGTGGATTAAAAATCTCAATATCGTCTGGTACATTCTGACCACATGTAATATAAGAAAGACTGGCTCCTGTATACAGTTTCAAATTCAGGAGATTTCCCAGTGTGGTAGTCTCATCCAATTTGGTAAAGATGATCTTAAATTCAGTCATACCCATATAAGTATCTGCTATGCTGAGAAGATCTCTGTATTTTGTCGTTGCACTTAATACAAGATGTACTTCTTTTTCTACCAGTCCATCCACCGAATGTATGAAAGCATTCATATTTTCTTTCTGCGTCTGATTATGGTGGGAATGACCTGCTGTATCCACCAGTACATAATCAAATCCCCTGAAATCCCGGAGTGCTGATTCCATTTCATCTACGGAATAAATCACACGAAATGGCACTTCCAGAATATTGGCATAGGTCCGCAGCTGTTCTGCTGCTGCGATACGATAGGTATCTGCAGTCAGAAGTGCAACCTTCTTTTGTTCTTCCACACTGAATTTGGATGCAATCTTAGCAATGGTAGTCGTCTTTCCAACTCCTGTGGGGCCAACGAAAAAGACAACCTTCGGAGTCTGCTCGGAAGGACTGATGGGATCTGCCTTTCCGAATTTTAAGATCATTTTCTGATAAACATTGGCCAATGCATGATCAAAGGGCATATTGGGAAGGGCATTCTTTTCCATCTCATCAATGATCTGGTTGGCATACTTCTCGTTTACCTCATTATCCAGCATGGTATTGTACAAAAGCTTCATAAAGCGAAGCATCTCGCTGTTTTCTTCTTTGCTGTCTTCCTTTGTGGATTCCTTTTCTTTCTTATCCTTCTTGTCTTTTTCTTCTTCTTTCTCCGGATGTATGAACTGCTTCTCGATCATATTGTGGATCGTATCCAGTTTTTCTTCCAAAGCAATGTTGTTCTGTTCTGTTTTAGATTCTGTCTTATTTCCGGATAGTTTATCATTCTGAACAGATTTTTCCGAAGTCTTAGGACCGTTTTCCTCTTTGACCGATACGCCCACTGCCTGGGCTACCTGTCTGAAAGTTTCCTTAATGTCCTCTTCCTGCCGTCTGTCTGCCTCCTGAGGATATCTTTCATTTTCTTCTTCCAAAGCAACGGTTACTTCAACCTGCTGCTTTTTAAAAAAATGAAAAAATCCTTTTTTCCTGGTATTACGAACGTTCATAATGACAACATTCTCACCCAGTTCCGCTTTTGCCTGTGCAGATGCTTCCTCTTCCGTTTTTCCTACATACTTTTTAATGATCATTATGCGGTTACCATTCCTACTGACTGTAATTCAACATTCGATTCTATTTCGTTATAAGATACAACGATCAGATCTTTGAAATAATCTTCTGTAAGTTTTTTGAAATATACCCTGACAATCGGGGATGTTATCACAATTGGATTTTTTCCCAGTTCTTCCAGCTTTCCGGTCTCTGTTTCCACGCTCTTCATGATTGCCTTTGTTCTGGCAGGATCCAGAGTTAAATAAGCTCCCGTTTCCGTCTGCTTTACACTTGCCATAATCTCCTGCTCCACTTTCGGATCCAGAGTTACCACGCTGGTGGTTTCATTCTGTGGAAAGAACTTATTGGAAATCGCTCTTTTCAATGCCTGTCGTACATATTCTGTCAAAATATCTGTATCTCTGGTAGATGGTGCATAATCCGCCAGGGTTTCCAGGATGGTGAGCAAATCCCGGATGGAAATGCCTTCGGACAAAAGATTCTGTAAAACCTTCTGAATTTCTCCAAGTCCCAGAGTCTTTGGAACCAGTTCTTCTACCAGTGCCTGGTTATTATCTTTTACATTATTAATCAGATTCTGAACATCCTGTCTGGTCAGAAGTTCAGCAATATGTTCCCGGATAATTTCCGTCAAATGTGTTGCAATAATAGACGGTGGATCCACTACGGTATAGCCCAGACTTTCTGCCCTCTCTCTCTGGGATTCTGTAATCCAGATGGCAGGCAGGTGAAAGGATGGTTCAAAGGTGGGGATGCCGGAAATCTCTTCCTCTACAAATCCCGGATTCATGGCCATATAATGGTCAAACAGGATCTCTCCTTCACTGATCTGAATTCCTTTTATCTTAATAATATACTGGTTTGGGTTCAGCTGGATATTATCCCTCAAACGAATGATCGGTACTACAGTACCCAGTTCCAGCGCAATCTGCCTTCGGATCATAACCACCCTGTCAAGCAGGTCGCCGCCCTGGTTTACATCTGCCAGGGGAATGATTCCATACCCAAATTCCAGTTCGATAGGATCCACCTGAAGAAGGGAGTTCACATTCTCAGGCTGCCTGATCTCCTCCGCCACTTCTTCTTCCGCGTCTACCTCATTTTCAATCCGGGCAGTTTCAATGGTTCCCTGAACCACCCTGCCTGATATAATGAAGATTACACCAAGACCTACAAAAATAATATCCTGAAGGGGTGTCACAAGACCCAGAATACAGATGGTGATTCCCACAATATAAAGAGCCCTGGGTATTCCAAAGAGCTGTCCGATCAGTGCACTTCCGAAATCGGCATCCTTAGAACCTTTCGTTACCAGAATACCGGTTGCCAGAGAGATCAGCAGGGATGGAATCTGGGATACCAGACCATCACCTATGGTAAGGATCGTATATCTGCTCATGGCGGATGAAATGTCCATACCCTGTCTTAAAACACCCATGGACATACCACCGATCAGATTGACAAAGGTAATAATCAGTCCGGCGATAGCATCTCCCTTTACATACTTAACAGCACCATCCATGGAGCCGAAGAAGCTGGACTCCAGCTGGATCTTTTCACGTCTTGCCTTAGCCTGTGCATCATTGATTGCACCGGTGTTCAGATCTGCATCGATTGCCATCTGCTTACCGGGCATGGCGTCCAGTGTAAATCTGGCTGTTACTTCAGCTACACGTTCCGAACCTTTGTTGATGACCATAAACTGAATCAGGATCAGAATAATGAAAACAATCGTACCAACGATCAGATCACCGCCACCCACATATTCTCCAAAGGTAGTTACCACGTTACCCGGATTTCCGGTGGTCAGAATCAGCTTTGTGGAAGATACATTCAGTGCGATCCTGAAAATCGTGGTGAACAGGAGCATGGTCGGGAAAAACGACATATCCAGGACTTCCTTGGAAAACATGACGGTAAACAGAATCAGAAAAGCCACACCGATGTTAAACGCAAGGAGAATATCCAGCAGCCAGGAAGGAATGGAGACAATGAACATGATGAACGCAGCTAAGATATACAGTGCGATACCCGCATCGGCTTTTCCAATTTTCATCCGCTCACTCCTCCCCTTCGTATTTTAAAAACTTCCTATACTTTTCCCTGAAGCTTGTATACATACGCAAGTACGTTTGCCACCGCCTCATATAACTCAGGCGGAATCTGGCTGCCGATTTCCACATTGGCATATAACATACGTGCTAACGGTTTATTCTCTACAATCTCGATTTTGGATTCCCTGGCAACTTCTTTTATCCTCTGTGCCAGATAGTCCGCACCTTTTGCAATGACCACCGGAGCATCATGTACCCCTGCTTCATACTGGATTGCCACAGCAAAATGCGTCGGGTTTGTGATAACAACATCTGCCTGTGGCAGCTGCTGCATCATCCTTCTTCGGGATGCTTCCTGCATTCTCTGCTTCTGCTTTCCCTTTATTTCAGGATTTCCTTCCTGTTCCTTGAATTCATCCTTGATCTCCTGTTTTGTCATTTTCATATCATTGGCAAATTTCCGCCTCTGATAGATAAAATCCGCAGCAACCAGCAGCATATAGACAATGGAAATACGCAGCCCAAGATCAATGACAACGCTTCCGATTTCTGACAGGGCCTGCTTCAGCGGCATGCTCATGACCACATAAAAAATATCCGTATGTTTCTTCAGATAGTTCCAGGATACATATCCGATAATCAGAATCTTGGCAATGGATTTTAAAAGTTCCGCCAGAGAATTCACCGAAAAAATACGTTTAAACCCGCTGATCGGATTGATTTTGCTCAGTTTAGGCTGAAGCGGCTTCCCAGTAGGACTCCATTTCACCTGAACTGCATCACTTAAGAAAGAAACGATGTAGCCCACCAGAAATACCGGCCCTGCAATGAGGATAATCCGCATCATGGCATACCAGAGTATCATATTAAAATTGCCATCCGGCACCGTGCCATCGGCCATATAATTGATGGTCGGAATCCTGTCATATATATTGAAAAAAAGCTCTCCCAGACTTTCTCCCAGATTTCCAATCCAGAATTTCAGGAGTAAAAACAAAGACAGCAGACAAAGACCATTGGCTACCTCTTTACTTTTGGCAACCTGGCCTTCCTTTCTGGCATCTCTTAACTTTTTCTCTGTTGCGGCCTCGGTTTTCTCTCCACCGGGACCTTCTTTTGCAAAAAACTGCAGATTATACTCTAATATCACATGATCGCCTCGACAAAAGAAACTGTCACTCTTTTCACCTCTGTAAAAATCAATTCAGAAGCAATCGGTAAAAGCGGTACCGTAAAAAAGATAATCAGTAGTCCGATCAGAACCTTTAGCTGGATACCTACTGCAAACATATTCATCTGCGGAGAAACCTTTGCCATAATTCCCAAAACCACATTCAGCAGAAGAATTGCTGCAAAAACAGGGAGACAAATACGAAATCCTATGCTCAGATATTCCGTCATAAATTTCACCATGGCCTGCAATAGATTCTCGGCCCGGAATACAGCCCCTCCTACCGGAATCAGCTGATAGCTGTCGGATAATGCTCCAAAAATATATTCATACATACCGCTGATAATCAGAATAAGCATGATCAGATACTGATACAGGGTACTGGTAACAGTAGTTTGTTCTCTGGTGGCCGGGTCCATAAGTGTTACCATGGAAAACCCTACTTCCATATCTGCCACAGCACCGGTGAGGGATATGATTGCCATACATAGATTAACACCCAAACCAATCAGAATCCCTGTAATAAATTCTTTCATTACAAGAATGGCATACCCTGCCACTGTACTGTATACAATTTCCGGACGAGGATTCAATACGCCATAAAGGAGTACGGATACCACCACACTGAGTGCCGCCCGGTATCTGACCGGGACATGGCCCATATTAAAAAACGGAACAATATATACAAAACTGGACACTCTGACCAGAATGAGCAGAAAATATTCTAAATCGGAATAAGAAAAAGTTACATCTATCATAAGATATCTACATCACTTGATATAAATATTAAAATCAGACCACAAGGTTGCCAAAAAATCTGACATACTGGTTAACATCCAATGCCCTAATAACATAATCGTCAGGAAAATACTCAGAACCTTGGGAACAAAGGTAAGTGTCTGTTCCTGTATGGATGTGACGGTCTGAAAAATACTGACAATAAGCCCGACTACCAATGACACAATCAATATAGGAGCTGACACTTTTATAATAATATAGAGTGCATCGTTTGCAATGGTTACAACTTCATCAATCGTCATGTCATCCTCCGTATCTGTAGTACCGTTTCTTCTGTCAGAACGTTTTTACAAGATTTACAATAACCAGATTCCAGCCATCTGCCAAAACAAACAGAAGAATCTTAAATGGCATGGAAATCGTGGTAGGCGGCAGCATCATCATACCCATACTCATCAGTGTGGAGGCCACCACCATATCGATAATGATAAATGGTATATATATAATAAAACCTATTATGAAAGCAGTCCTTAGTTCGCTGATCATAAAACTTGGAATCAAAACCGATGTGGGAATATTATCCAGTTCTCCATCCCACTCTGTTCTGGATATCTCCATAAACATACGAACATCTTTTGTCTGGGTCTGCCCATACATGAATTCACGCAGCGGCTTTAACCCAGTCTCCAGCGCTTCCTGCTGGTCTATCTCCCCATTCTCAAATGGTACGATTGCTTCCGTATATATTTCTGTAATCGTAGGTTCCATAATAAAGAAGGTAAGAATCAGTGCCAGCCCGATTAAAATCTGGTTTGGAGGTGCTGTCTGCGTACTAAGTGCACCTCTCGTAAAATGAAGCACAATAAGACATCTGGTAAAAGATGTCATCATTAGGATGATGGTCGGCAAAATAGCAATTGCTGTTAAAGTCAGCAGAATTCGTAAGGATCCCGCCACCGTACCGTTATTATCATTGTAGGTCAGGGTCACTGTATTTGCGATATTCAGTTCCGCTAAATCGTCCGGTGTTTCTGATGTTCCTGCGTCATTTATGGTTGTACTACTATCTGTTGTACCGGTAAGGTTGGTATCCAGTTCTGTTGCATGAACCGTCTTTACCGGACATATACAGAATATGCCCACCGTAAACAGCAGGCATAGTAATCTTAAAATACGCAGTCTGGAAAAATACATTTTCATTCGTCTTTCTTTTCCCTGACTTTCTCCAATAGTTCTTCAAAACTCATCTTCCATCCTGACGGTTCTTTCGCAATCAGTATCTGATCCTCGTCCAAATCCGTCAGATGTGTGATGGATTCTTTCCCAATCGCAATTGCCATATACTTATCCGCAATGCGTACAATCTGGATATACTTATCCGGTGCAATCCGAACAGACTCCAGTACCTCTATATTTCCGCCGCAGGTTCTCCCCTTCTGAAAATTAGCTGTCCATCTTGTTACGAACCAGGTAAGTGCCAGAACAGCAAGAAATATAATAAATACTGTTATAAACTGTGCAATAGACGTAATATCCGCTTCTAAAAGCATTATCCGATTACCTTCTTTACAGCTTCCAGTACACGATCAGCCTGGAATGGTTTTACGATAAAGTCTCTTGCTCCGGCCTGAATGGATTCAATAACCATTGCCTGCTGTCCCATTGCAGAACACATGATAACAGCAGCCGCAGGATCAGTTGATTTGATTTTTTTCAGTGCCTGAATACCATCCATCTCAGGCATGGTAATATCCATAAGTACCAGATCCGGTTTTAATTCTGCATACTTTTCAATAGCTTTCAATCCATTTTCAGCTTCACCTGCAACAGTGTAGCCATTTTTTGTAAGAATATCTTTGATCATCATTCTCATAAAAGCTGCATCATCACAAATTAAAATATTTTTAGCCATTTCTCTCTCCTATCTCTTACATGCTATTTAATAATTTCTGTTACTCTAACACCAAAACTCTCTTCTATTACAACGACTTCACCGCGTGCAACCAGTTTACCATTTACCAGAACATCGACTGGTTCGCCTGCGATTTTGTCTAATTCTATAATGGTACCCGGTGAAAAATCAAGTACATCAGATATAGCTTTTTTGGTTCTGCCAAGTTCTACTGTAACCTCAAGAGGTACATCCATAATCAGGTCGATATTGGCAGGTGCTCCCATGCCACCTGTGTTCGGGGTAAAGTTCTGGAATTGAGCCGGCTGAATATTCATATTCTGCATTGGCGGCATCTGCTGGGACATCATACCCATTTGAGGCTGCATTCCCATACCCATGTTCATGCCACTCATATCAGGCATTCCCATCTGAGGCTGCATTCCCATGCCCATACCCATGTTCATGCCATTCATATTAGGCATTCCCATTTGCGGCTGCATGCCCATACCCATGCCCATGTTCATGCCGCTCATATCAGGCATTCCCATTTGCGGTTGCATTCCTGCGTCCATTTGTGGGGCAGGCTGTGACGTGGCCGGTTCAATCTGCGGTGCCGGTGTAGATTCTGCCTCTTCTTCAGCAGTTCCAAGGAACGTACTGCATAAGTATCTGGCAAATTTTGCCGGATAAAGCTGCATAATGCTGCTGTCTACCAGATCATCTATCTGCATCCGGAAAGCAATCTTTACAAAGGTACCGCCAAGGAAAGGTGCTACATCAGCTCCATTTTTAACAGCAGTCAAATCAATAAGACTGGCCTCCGGTGGGCTGATATCAATCATTTTTCCCAGCATCGTCGCAAGAGACGTAGCGGATGCTCCCATCATCTGATTCATTGCTTCAGATATGGCACTTAAATGAAGTTCACCAAGCTCACCCTCTATATTGGAGCCATCACCGCCCATCATCAAATCGGTAATGACCTTCACATCCGATTCTTTTAAAACCAGAATGTTGTTACCATCCAATCCTGCTGTATATTTTATTTGAATAAATACGCAGGGTTTTTCATATTCTTCAATTACATTATCCCAGGTCGCAAGTGTAACAATCGGGGTTGTAATGTTAACCTTTCGATTAACCAGTGAATAAAGCGTTGTTGCTGCTGAGCCCATACTGATATTGGCAATCTCACCAATGGCATCCCGCTCAACTTCTGTAATCGTAGCAGCTTCATCATCAACAGCAGCAGCCGGTTCAAAAGAACCATCCTGAGCTGACGATGCGGTCGCGCTGTCTGCTTGTAAGTCGTTGATATCAATCGTACCGGTATCAATGCCATTTAGCAGCGCATTAATCTCGTCCTGCGATAACATTCCGTCCACGGCTTTATTCCTCCTCTCTTAATACTGATGTAATCTGAATCGCGTATTTGTCTTTACTTGATCCCGGCACAGCAGTAAATTTTTTTATATTTCCAACATATACTGTAAGTTCACTATCCACAGAACTATCAAGTCTTATAATATCTCCCAGCTGCAAATTCATGAAATCCTCAACAGAAATGCTGCTGTGTCCCAGAATTGCTTTCACCGGAATATCCACACGCTTGATCAGTGCTTCGATATGTTCCTGATAATCTTCATCATTGTTATCCTGCATGGTTGAAAACCAGTATTTGGTATTCAACTTGTCCATTATATTTTCCAGAGTAAAGTATGGGAGACAGATATTCATCAGTCCTGCCACTTCACCGATCTTAATATTCAAGGTAACAATTGCAATCATATCACTGGGTGATATAATCTGTGCAAACTGCGGATTGGTCTCAATTCGCTCCAGAATCGGAGAAATCTCAACTACATTTTTCCAGGGTTCTCTGAGCAGCTGCATACAGATAACCAATATTTTCTCCAGAATCGTCATCTCGATCTCTGAAAAATCCCTGGTTCTTTCCAGCGGTTCTCCCTGTCCGCCCAGCATTCGGTCTATAATTGCAAAGCCCAGATTAGGAGAAAGCTCCATAATGATACTTCCGGTCAATGGACTAAAATTCAAAATGGATAAAATAACCGGATTGGATAAAGCATTCGTAAATTCTGAAAAAGTTACAGTTTCGGAACTGTTTACCGATACCTGTACGTTTTTTCTAAGATAAACCGGAAGATTTGTGGAAAGCAGTCTTCCATAATGTTCAAATATGATTTCAAGGGTTCGAAGGTGTTCTTTTGAGAACTTTGCAGGACGTTTAAAGTCGTAATCCTTTACCTGCTTCTCATCCGAATCCTGTATTTGTTCTGCATCAATTTCACCAGTGCTTAAGGCTTGTAGCAGGTTGTCTATTTCCTCTTGGGACAAGACTTCACCCATGCACGTTCACCTCCTTTTACCCCTTATGATTATTATAGGGTAACTATTCAGAACCCCATTCGTAAAACGCAGCTTCGCTGCTTTCCTTTTAGGAATACTTCACATCACTGAAGGCAACCTGGTAAACAAAGTCAGAATCAAATAATTTCTGAATCTGCTTCAATACTTCCGATTTCACACCATCTGTATCAGCCTGAATTTCTTCTAGTGTATAGCTTCCAATTACATTGATGATTTCATTCTTAATCAGACTTTCTTTGGTAGAAAGAGTCTCACCATATGTTTTATATCCATCATTTTTCTTATCCATGGCAAGGGAAATGGTAACCATAAAATAGTGGTCTTTTCCATCTGCACCTTTTTTCAGCGGAATGGTTATGGCATCAACAATATCATAAGTTGCTGTATCTTCCATGGAAACAGATACCGTCTCTTCTTCTCCTGCTGCTGTACTTGCCAGTTCCATATCCAGGGCACCAGCTATTTTTGTCACCAGATCTGCAGTTTTTTTATTC
Source organism: Lachnospiraceae bacterium (assembly GCA_051880335.1). Taxonomy (GTDB): domain Bacteria; phylum Bacillota; class Clostridia; order Lachnospirales; family Lachnospiraceae; genus 1XD8-76. The sequence goes on along the minus strand of JBJENT010000024.1, from coordinate 7,786 downwards.
GTTGAAGTAACACTTAGCATCATTACCGATGTCAGCACGATGTTAACAATCAACATTACTAAAATAATAATGGAAAATAAATTCTTTTTCATTTATGTATCTCCTATAAATCCGCAAAATTGGAACTTTTTATACCGGGAACGGATTTTCGTACCCGCGGCGTTTTGAACGGATTTTAGTTTACACTTGACAGATCGTTATAGATTCTGATTTCAACTCTTCTGTTTTTTGCACGTCCCTCAGCAGTAGAATTATCTGCTACCGGAACATATTCACCCCGCCCGGCGTTTTTAATATGGGCCGGATTCAGATTGGTAACGGAAAGCAGATAATCAAACACAGAAATAGCTCTGCTTCCGCTCAGTTCATTATTGCTTGCAAAACGACTGGTGGAAATCGGAATATTATCGGTATGACCTTCGATTTCTATGGTGCCTTCTGCATATCTTTCCAAAATAAGTCCGATTTTATCCAATACCGGTTTTGCTTCTTCCCTCAGTTCTGCGCTGCCCGAATCAAAAAGCAATGCTCCTTTCATGGTCAGCTGCACATACTGAGCAGTCACCTGCATGCCCACTTCGTTCTGCAGTTCGTTTTCTGCCAGAGCCTCTTCGATTTTTTCTGCCAGAGCTTCAGACTGCTGCAGACCAACTTCCTGAATCTCGCTCTGGATGTCATCCATTTCTTCCCATTCCGTCGGAGAATTATCTGCCATCTTACCGACTTCGTTGATATAATTATCCAGTTCTGTCAGCTGGCTTATTCCATTTCCTATCAGCGTACCTTCCCCAATGGAATTGGACCCGGCATCAAAGATGCTGAAGGTCTGTGAAAAGGAAGCAGCAATAATCTGAAACTTCTGTGCATCCACGGTAGACATGGAAAATAAGAGTACGAAGAAACAAAGCAGAAGATTCATCAGGTCTGCAAAGGTACTTTGCCACGCCGGCGCCCCTTTTGGGGGTTCATCTTGTGGTCTTTTTGCCATCCTTATTCACCACCTTCTTCATTGGAAGAACTGATTCTGTCCTTCGGTGCTAAGAATGATTTCAGCTTTTCTTCAATAACTCGTGGATTTTCACCAGCCTGAATCGATAAAAGACCTTCTATCATAATCTCTTTCATCTGAACTTCATTGTTATTGTTTACTTTTAACTTATTTGCTACCGGAGTACATATCCAGTTCGCAAGCATGGAACCATACAACGTTGTAATAAGAGCAACCGCCATAGCCGGTCCGATAGAAGACGGATCCGACATGTTTTGGAGCATGTTAACGAGACCAACCAGAGTACCAATCATACCCCAGGCAGGTCCCATCGAAGCTACATCCTCCCAGAATGTAATTTTCTTTTTATGTCGTGTTTCCATACTGATCAGTTCGGTTTCCATGATTCCTCTGACCAGTTCCGGATCTGTACCGTCTACAATTAATAAAATACCCTTTTTCAGGAAGTCATCATCCAGATCTCCTGCTGCTTCTTCCAGGGAAAGAAGACCTTCCTTACGTGCAACATTTGATAAATCTATAATTTTCTGAATCATATCCTGAATATTGAAAGCAGGTTTCTTCAGCACCAGAGTAAAGCTCTTTAAGCCGCCGATAAAGTCCTGCATGGTATTTGCCGCAAGAATCGCACAGAAAGCACCACCGAATGTAATCAGTGCGGACTGGAAATCCAAAAAGTGTATGATAGCAGCCACACCATTACCGGCAACGATAGCAAAAACGACCAGAACGATACATACAACTAACCCAATTAATGATGCTATATCCAACGTTTTTCTCCTTATATACTTTTCTTTCGCTAAAAAAGTATCCTTTGCAAACAATTTTACTAAATTTTTGTATGATTGTCTACTTTTATTACAATATTTTGTAGTATAAAAAGGCATCTGCCACAATAGACAAATGCCTTTCATCTCTCCTATTTACAATTATTTACATTATTTTCCATTTGTTTATGTCAAAATGCTATTAGGATCGTTTCAGATTAACAAGTTCTTCCAGCATGCTGTCGGAAACTGTAATGATACGGCTGTTGGCCTGGAATCCACGCTGGGTAACGATCATACCGGTAAGTTCTGCGGAAAGGTCTACGTTGGACATCTCCAGTTCACCGGTAGTCATATATCCGCCATCTGCTGTGATATCAATACCGATTCCATCAAACTGGCCGGAGTTCTGTGTTGCAGAATACAGGTTATCGCCTTCTTTTGCCAGACCGGAGGCATTGGCAAAGGATGCTACTGCAATCTGTCCCAGGAGCTTACTCTGACCATTGTCATAGGTGGCATAGATCATACCGTTATTCTGAATGGAAACACCTGTCATATCACCCAGTTTTCTACCTGCTCCATAACCGTCTTTGTCACCGCTTGTAGCGGATACCGTAGAGGTTCCTTCGTTGTTTACGTTGGAGGATGCGGAGAAGTCGATGGTGATGTCATTAAAGTTTTCCATTCCTGTTCCACCAAGCTGCAATATACCAGTAGATGTAGTATCCGAGCCGGTACCAATCCCCTGGAATTCACCAGTAGCCGGGCTATAGCGAAGAATAACGCTTTCGCTCAACTTTCCCGTAAGGGTAAGCGTGTTATTGTCAGCTGAATTTGCTTTTGCATCTTTCAATAAAGTAAGCAAATTCTTTCCCAACGTCTGAATGGTTTGTTTTCCATCTATCTCTATTGTCGTACCATAATTCTTAAACTCATCTATATCTGTAACACCTTTGGATTTAGCAATCTTTTCCCATATTGCATCCTGATCATCTATAGCAGTACCATCAGCCTGTGTAAAAGTAATACCATTTTCGTTTTCAACAATTTTATATGTAGTGCCATCTACTTCAATGGTAGCATCCGCCTCGTTATATTTCAAATCATCAGTCAGATTAATTGTCTTATCCCCTGAAGTAAACGGAATAAGATTATTTCCGCCCAGTTTTGCAGTAAGTCCTTCCACTTCATTCCCTTTCGCATCCAGCACTTTTACCACTTCACAACTGTACTGACCTTCTGTACCGGTTGCCTTAATAGCCAGTTTTGCTGTATAGCTGTAACCACGTTTGTCATAGAAGTTCAGGTTCATGATCTTACCATCTGCATTGGTAAAGTCAGTACTGTTCTTATCAATGATACCGGATACATAAGCAAGGGTTGTGGATTCCGGTGGATAAGTCATATTGGCTGCACTCATGATACGAAGGGCAGAAACGGTATCCTGTTTGATATCGCCATTTTCATCTACCTGCCAACCCATAACATTGTAACCGGTAGAAGAAAGTACCAGGTTACCTGCTGCATCTACGTTAAAAGAACCATCTCTTGTGAAGAAATTGTCCAGTCCATTGTTTACAACGAAGAAGGAGTCACCTGTGATGCACAGGTCAAAAGGATTGTTGGTTGTTTCAGCGGAACCTGCTCTGGTAATCGCTGTAGAAATGGCTCCTGTCTTTACACCAAGACCGATCTGTTTTGCATTAACACCACCTGTTCCGGCAGTTGCATTTGGTCCGGATGCATTACTTGTTGTCTGATATAACAGTTCTGCGAACTGTACAGACTGTGATTTATAACCTACTGTGTTAACGTTTGCGATATTATTACCGATAACGTCCATTCTTGTCTGATGTGTTTTAAGACCTGCCACACCAGAATACATTGATCTCATCATAAGATTTTTCCTCCTGTTTCAGAGGGCCGTCCTTCATTCCTTCTGTCGGTCGGGAATGATAGCTTCCGTCAGGTCCAGCTATACAATTACGGCTCCATCAATATTGGTAAAAATATTTTCTTTTGTTTCACTTTGATCCATTGCAGTCACCACCGTACTGCTTGGTACATTTACAATAAATGCCAGCGAATCCACCAGTACCAGCGAATCTTTGATTCCCTTTTCTCCTGCTCTCTTGGTTCCTTCCTCCAGTCTCTGCATCTGGACATCTGTTAATTCGATGTTACGGGTACTGAGTCTGTTAGCTGCATGCTTGGAAAATTTGACATTTCCATCCAGGGAAAGCCTTTTTCCTTCTGCCTGCTCCAGATAGCTCTGAAAAGGAATCTGATTTGTACCTTTGCCGGAACTGCTTACCGGTTTCTGGTTCAAATACTGATTTTGTACCTGTTCAAGTGAAAGAAATCCACTATTCTGTAGTTTCATCTTCTCCACTTACTCCTTCGCCTGTTTCATTTGTTTCTTCTGTATTTCCTGTTTCTTCGGCAGTTTCCGTTTCATCTGCATTTCCAGTGTTTTCTGCATTTTCTGTTTCATCTACTGCCGGCGTTTCTTCTGCTGCAGACTGTTCTTTCAACAGTTCATTGATACGATTACGGTATTCCTTGATCTTTGTTACACTGTCTGTTGCGATAAAGGATTTCTGATAATCATCCATTTCCTCATACTGCTCATAAAGCGCAGTGATCTTATCCTTATCATCCAGAGTTACATTTCCGATGGATGGTAACTTGTTCATGGAAACGGTCCATTCATAAGCTGCATCGTATGCATTTAAGTATGCTTCATCTACTACATTATAAAGATCGTCGATAGAATAAGCATTTCCGTTAATGTTAAGCAGTGCTTTTCCGCTGTCGTATGTTACATAATCTACTTTGCCCTGTATCAGATTGGTATCTCCGTTTGAACCGGTCACTTTCATGATCGCTATTTTTCCAACCAGTGCAGATGCCCTGCTCAGATCATAGGATGCGCTCATGCTCTGCATGGTCTCCAGTTCAGAGAATGTTGCATACTGGGAAACCCATTCTGTATTGGAAGACGGTTCCAGGGGATCCTGATTCTGCACTTCCGCAACAAGAAGTTTCAGAAAAGTATCCTGGCTGTACTGATCTGCTGTAGATTTTGCTTTGGATACGGAAGTCGTAGATGCCGATTCTGTTAATTTTCCGTTTTCAACCGGTGCTACTAAACTCATTTCTTTTTCCTCCTATGCTGTGTAGTTTACTGTTGCTCCTTCTGACTGCATCATTTCAGCGGTCAGCATTTCTTCCGGGCTTAACTCTTCAAGTTCCGAATCCAGATCTTCTATCCGAATAACGCTTCGGCCCTTTTTCTGCTCACCCATTTGTCTGTTCTGTCCAGAAGTATCTCCACTAAAGTTCTGATTCAAAGTATATTCCGCAATTGTCACTTCCACTGCTTCCACTTTGATTCCCTGCTGTTCCAGATTGGTTTTCAGTTCCATCATCTGGCTTTCCAAAACTGCCTTTACTTCCGCATTCTGGGTTGTAAACTGTGCAGTCATCACGCCTTCTCTACTGGAAATCTGAATATGTAAGGTTCCAAGGGATTCCGGATGAAGCTGCATTTCCAGATTAGTCATTTCCGGTTTCATCTGGACTTTCATGTAATCCATAATCTGGTCCATGATTTCCTGCGTATCCGGCATCTGGAATGAAGTCTGAACATCTGCCACTTCCTGCGCCAGTCCCTGTGACTGGAGAATCGAATCACCAAATCCACCCTGCATGAAATGATTTTCCTGTCCGCCTTGTCCGGACTGTTTCTGGAACTGCTTCTGAATATCTGTTTTGAAGATATCCATTGATGAATCCTCTGCCTTCGTCATTTCACTTTCCTGATTTCCGGTGACATTCTCGGATTTTCCACTGTCCTTTGCAGTATTCTGAAGGGTCTGATTGAAAGCTGTTTCTTCCACATTGTCTGCCAACGGACCGGTCAATGTTTCTGTGCCGGTATCCTCTGCCACTTTCTGCAAGGATGAAACCATCTCCTGTACATAGTCTTCAAACTGCATGTTGTCCATTCCCATAGACTGTGCCAGCTGGTCTACTGTCTGCCCCAGTGTATCCAGAACTTCTGTAACAGATTGATAAAGGGTCTCATCTGTCAATAACGACATCTGATCGGCACCTTCTGTCAAGGCAATCATCACGTTCTTCACACCATCCTGCGTAAGTAGCTCTGCACCAGATATCTGCAGCTGCTGCATTGCATCCTCCACCTGCTGCTGTGTGACTCCAAGTTCCTGGACAATCACGGTGATCATCTGTCCAACTGCTTCTGCAACTTTGGTCTGATCTTCGGCGATTTCTTCAGGTGTCTTTTCTTTGACATCTGTTTTTTGTGACTTCATATCTTCCTGGCTGTTTCTGTCCATTCTTTCCCGCACCGCATCCGCTCTGCTGCTATCAGAAGAATCCTTTACTTTCATCTTCGGATTGTCGTCTTTTATTTCGACTGCTTCTGATCGTTCGGTGCCGGAAGCATTTGACTGCTTCATGAACTGTCCGAATCCGCCTGATATGGAGTCAGCGTTTGTTTTTGCTGTTTTTCCTGATAAGATATTCCTCACGCCGGAACTCTTATCCATTACAGGCATACTAGTCACTTCTTTACCTCCTTCTTCAGTTGTCAATGTGCGTTTGTTGTTACTTACAAGATAAATATCGGTCACAGACCGAATAATCTTTACACTTATACAAAAGATTTCGTATCTTTTCGTGTTATTTTTAAGGAATCATTCCTGCATTTTTTTCATCCCGGTTTCAGCGGTCAGGCTCCATGATTTTGGTCACCCGGGCAGCATTTGCTTCATCCATCTGTCCCAGGATTTTTCCTCTGTCATCTGCCCCCATAGCGCCCAGTATTTTAGCCACCAGTTCCAGATCATCTGTCATCGTATCAAAAATAGCTGCAGCTTCTTTTGGTTTCATGGAAGAATAGGCAGACGCATATTCTTCGATTTCCTTGCTGACGGAATTTTCCTGTACCACCTGCCTGTAGATATACTCTGCAGTTGCCGGATCCATTGCTTCATAGTATTTCTGGTATTCTTCCGCACCCGGCCCGTTTTCCGCATATACGACTTCCTCATAGAATTCTGTACGGATTCGTTCAAATTCCAGCTGGCTGTCCTCAAAGCTTTGCAGTCTGCTGATCTCAGCCTTTAATTCTGCCACCTCCTCATCATGAGAGAGATTGGCCTCCTGGGCCTGTTCCAGTTCCATTTCCAGTCGTCTGATCTGTTCGATGGCATCATCCATATCCGTGTATCCGTTATACGCATCTTCCGGCACGGATTCTGACAAACTGTTTTCCTCCGGAAGGATTTTATTTACTCCCGGAATATTTTTCAGCACCGGAGCAAGTACGCCCGAACCGATTCCACCCACGTCCAGTTTGACCAGAACGCACAAAATCGCAATCCAGATCAGTACAATAATAACCGTTACCAGAAAAACAGGAATTCCACCCGGTTCCTCGTCCTCTGTCAGTTCCGCTTCCTGGGCAGACAATTCTTTTACCTTCTGTTTTGCTTCCTTTTTCTGCTTCTTCTGCTCTTCTTTCAGCTTTTTCCGTTCATCTTTTATTTTCTTTTTCTCGGCAGCTCTCTGAGCTTCTTCCGGATCCATCTGCTTTGCCATTTATTTCTCCTTGAAAATCAGCTGCGGTTTTCCTGTATTGTTCTTCGTCCATAGACGTAGCTTACCAGTTCATCCGTTTCTTTATTTTCTTCTTTTGCCACTTCTTTTTTAAATTCTTCAAAAGCTTTTTCTTTCAGTTTCTCATAAGTCTTGCGTTCTATCATGGCTTCCTGCAGGCGGGCTCTTGCTGTCTCCACCTGGCTCTCTGCCTTCTTCACACGATGCCGCTGCTGTAAAATGGCCTGCTCCATATATTTCAGTGCAGCCTCATTTTCCCGGAGTAATGCGATATTCAATACGCTTTCCCGAAGCTTCCTTCCTTCTTCCCGGTACTCTGATTCTCTTTTTATCCTGTGTTCCAGTTCTTCCTGTTCCT
>JBJENT010000023.1:0-4862 GCA_051880335.1 Lachnospiraceae bacterium | reverse complement strand
CGCACTTGCAGGATGCAGGCAGCAGGTTCTGGCATCTGCTACATGGGTTTCAATGGCACCGATATTCATATGTTTCATGAAGGCTTCCGCTGCTTTTCTTCCGCCCTTTACGCCAAAGCTTACAACGCCGCAGGAGCCATTCGGAAGGTATTTTTCTGCCAGAGCATGGTATTTGTCACCTTCCAGACCACAATAATTAACATAGGCGATTTTTTCATGCTGCTGTAAAAATTCTGCAACAGCCTGTCCGTTCTCGCAATGTCTTTTCATTCGAACATGGAGACTTTCCAGCCCGTTATTCAGCATAAACGCATTCTGGGGAGACTGCATGGAGCCAAAGTCTCTCATCAGCTGTGCTGTGGCCTTCGTAATAAAGGCTCCGCCCATGCCGAATTTTTCTGCGTAAGTGATACCATGATAGCTGTCATCCGGTGTACAAAGTCCCGGGAATTTATCTGCATGTGCCATCCAGTCAAATTTGCCGCCATCAATGATACATCCACCCAGACCGGCACCATGTCCATCCATGTACTTTGTGGTGGAATGGGTTACAATATCTGCTCCCCACTCGATCGGTCTGCAGTTTACCGGAGTGGCAAAGGTATTGTCTACGATCAGAGGCACACCATGAGCATGGGCTGCCTTTGCAAATTTTTCAATATCCAGTACAGTAAGTGCCGGATTGGCAATGGTTTCTCCAAATACCGCCTTGGTATTTGGCTGGAACGCTGCATTCAATTCTTCCTCGCTGCAGTCCGGATTTACAAAAGTAAATTCAATCCCCATCTTCTTCATGGTGACTGCAAACAGATTATAGGTTCCACCATAAATGGAATTGGATGCTACCACATGATCCCCGCAGGTTGCAATATTAAATACTGCATAAAAATTTGCGGCCTGCCCGGAAGAAGTCAGCATTCCGGCGCTTCCGCCTTCCAGTTCACATATTTTTCCGGCTACGATATCATTGGTGGGATTCTGTAATCTGGAATAGAAATATCCTTCTGCCTCTAAATCAAACAGTTTTCCCATATCTTCGCTGGTGGCATATTTAAATGTGGTGCTCTGAATGATGGGAACCTGTCTCGGCTCCCCATTTCCGGGTCTGTAACCCGCCTGTACACATTTTGTTCCCATACTGTAATTGTCCATTTTTAAATCTCCTGTCTGTTTTTTTATCTATTCTACTGTCTGTTTTTGTTTTTTCTATCTGTAACTACTCTTTATATTCTGTTTTGGCACGATTACTTTCCAAACACTTCCAAAAGAAGTTCACTGGATGTGACAGCATTCGTTATTTTTATTTTGAACTTTCTTTTATTGTCTTTATAAAAAACAATGGCTTTCCTCATACCGTTTTCTGTTTCCACGCCGATTTTCCTATCATACTCATCCACAAAATACTCCTTTGTGGTAAAACATCTGCGTACAGTCAGCTTTCTGCTTCTGGTATTATAAGTCACCAGATACCGATAGGCACAGAAAAGATATCCGGTTCCCCATACCAGCAAAACAGCAGAAGCAAGAAGAGTTCCTGTATCCGGTGCCATCGAAATGATAATGGTAAATACTATGGGGAACAAAAAGCAGAACCATGCCTCCACATATCCCCTTGTACTTGTTCTGGAGATGATCATGCCATCTTCCACCAGTTGTTTCTGTTTGGAAAGCTTTGTAATCATCGGGAAATCATTTCCAAGGGCAGCTGCCCCATCGTGAATCATATCCCTGGCAGTGGGAAACTGCTGATCAATGAGAAACGCTTTTTTACCATTGACGTAACATACATAATCTCCAAAATATTTCTGCTTTATCATAGTAATATCCGTCAACCTATAGGTATCCACATGGCAGAATATATTGCGAAAACGGACTTCCGTATCTGTAATTTCCAGTCTGCGGTTAAATCCATACATGGCAAGCCACACCCCGACCAGGGAAAAAGCTGCAAAAAGGAGAACCAGCGGAACTTCTACTTCATCGGATGCCCATACATAGACCCCAGTGAATGCGCCAAAAAGAACAAAGGCAATGACACCCAAAAAACCAAGTATTCTGGGCATTACAAACACGCCATTTGTATTTTTGTCCACTTCATCTGCACTTTTTCGAAAGGCTGCCAAACATACAGCTACCACAATACCAACTATGATTGGCATAAGTTCATCCCACACAATAATAACTTCTCCCTGAATATTTTATCTGATTGTTTTTGCACCAAAAGCATCAACTACTTTTCAGCTTTTCTGTATCCGTTAAATACTTTTCAGTTTTTCTGCCAATGCATAGATGGAATTCAGTTCTTCCATAAAGGACTCTACTACGCTTACTGCACCGGCTGAAACAGTCTCGCCCTGTGCAGAAGAAGCCGATACCTCTTCACTGGTTGCAGAAAGCTGGGTAATATTTTCGGAAATGACGCCTGTTGCATGAATGATATTCTCCATAACCTTCTCGGTTCCTGCAACAGCTTCCGTCAATTCCATAACATCCTTGTCAATCTGCATAAACTTATTCTGGGTATCATCAATCATGGTATTCTGCTTTTGTGAGGATTCTACGGATTCATGTACGCTTTGAATGGCACGTTCTGCATCAATGTTTAATTCTCCGATGATATTGGTAATCCGGTTGGATGCATCCTTTGTCTGCTCAGAGAGCTGACGGATTTCATCCGCAACAACCGCAAAACCTCTTCCGGCCTCGCCGGCTCTGGCTGCCTCAATAGAAGCATTTAAGGCAAGCAGATTGGTCTGCCCGGAAATACCGATAATGATTCCTATAAAATTCCGTACTTCTTCTATACGTTCTGTCAGCTTCTGCGTCACATCCACTGTCACAACACTATTCTGTGCTACGATATCAGCCTGTTCTTTTAGATCATTGATCAAGGTCACGCCTTCTTCTACAACGCCCTTTGCTGCAGAGGAAGCCTGAAGCATCTGCTTTGTAGCACTCTCCGCTTTTTCCACATATTCCTGAATGTTGGCACACATTTCTGCCTGATTCTGTATGGATTCTGCAGTACTTTCTGTACTTTGCGCAATATCCATCATGGAAATATGATTACTGTTTACTGCATCCTTCAGTTCCATGGCAGAACCATTTGCTACTTCAAAATGCTGTACAAGCTCTTCTGCTGTCTGCTGCATAAGTTCGCCTGTTTGTTTCTGCTTCTCGATTCCTTCCCGGATACCTGCAAGGTTTTCTTCGTGGAAGATCAGGATAATATTCACTAACTTGGATGCCGCAAATATGGCAAGTAAGAGAATCAGACCACTTACAATCAAATTGGTTACATCTGCAGTTCCGAAAGCCACTTTAATGATCAAACGGAGAACAAATGCAATCACAATACAGATACTTCCCACTTTTACGATTCTCTTATTCAGATAAGCAACACTGACCAGGAGAATCGGCATGGCATACATGGAACAAAAATCCACCCCGTTAAAAGCCATGGTTACAATATACGCTACCGTGGCAGACCCCAGCATCGCCAGACCACACACCTTGGTGTATGGTTTTGCAATATAAAAATATACGGAAATCACTATTGCAGCAAAGGCTGCTGCCATCTGTACCACAACAGTTATTTCAAACCCTGTCGCCATTCCTGCCACTGCCAGTATAAAAACCATATACCCCATGATAGCAACAATTGCCGGAAATACCGCCCTGTTTGCACGCCTGTACTGTTCTTTTGTCATTTTGCCTTCCTCCTTTTGTGCGTCAGTTTTTTTGACATCTGTTATTTGCTTTCTATTCGTGACCTCTGTCCATCTCTGTAAGAATTCTGTCTATGGCAGCTATTCTCCTGTCTTCCAGGTTTCGGAAGGTGCACAATTCCAGGAAATACTCTTCCCATCCGAAACAGCTACAATACTGCCCTGTTCATCGGTTCGAAACACCTTTATTCCCATCTGTCTCATGCGATTCAGCACCTCTGCATGGGGATGCCCATAATCATTCCCCTCTTCACAGCTTATCACAGCATAAGTTGGTTTTACAGCATCCATGAAGTCCTGACTGGATGCTGTCCTGCTTCCATGGTGCCCGGTCTGATAGACATCCGCATGAATATCCATTCCATTTTCCAATATATCCTTTTCCGCTTCTTCCTCACAGTCTCCGGTGAAAAGGAATTTCGTTTCACCGTATTGAAGCAAAAGCGCTATGGATGCATTGTTTGCATCTTCATATACGTCATTTGGGGCAACTATGGTAAAGAAAGCATCTCCTAAAGCATAGCTGTCTCCCGGCTCCGGAGTCTGCCAGGTCATATTTTTATAATCCAATGCCTGAATCACATCTTCATAGGTTTTGGTATCTTTTTCATAGTAGGACATAAAAACCGTATCCACATCAAATTTGGTAAGCACTACATCCGCTCCTCCGATATGGTCGGCATCCGGATGAGTCAGCACAAGATAATCCAGTCGTTCTATACCTCTTTTATTCAAATAAAGCTGCACTGCAGTACCTTTATCATTGTCTCCGGCATCGATCAGCATGGCATGCCCGCCACACATGATCAGCGTACAGTCTCCCTGTCCTATATCTATAAAGTGGACCTCCAGATTCTGATCTGTTGTATCCACATCAGCCTGACTTACGTGACCGCTGTCATGTACCTCCGGTGAATCCTCCAACCTGCTGGACACCACTCCGATCAGCAACGCTGCTGCAAACAAAATCGACGTTGTCAAGGTACTTTTTCTTCTATATTTCCTGTTCTGTTTTCTCAACTTAATCACACATTTCCCAATTTCTCTGCTATTCCTGCTTATTATACCTCTTTTTCCTGATGTGGAAAAGAAAAAGTCGCTTTCAAAACGAAAATATATGATCCATATGTGATC
>JBJENT010000022.1:0-4875 GCA_051880335.1 Lachnospiraceae bacterium | reverse complement strand
TCCAGTCTGTCTCCGTTTACCACACCTGCCACCTTATTATTACCGCCATATGCACGAAGTTCATCCGGTATCGGCAGTGTGATGGTAACACTTAAACCGGAAGTATCCGTCACCTCATTTTTACCGGTCTCATCGTACAACGAAATATCCATAGCAAAATATTTGATATTGTCCAAGGTTGTATATTCATTTTTCAGCGCTCTTGCAACCGCTTCTGTAGCAGAAGCACTCTCTGTCACCTTGATCACAAAGTCATCTGTGGAACCATTTACCGATGCCGACGCAATATCCTTATCGGAAATACCATTTTTACTTACTTCCACCTTGGTTCCGTCTGTACTGTTTGTCTTCTGTGCGTTCCCATTGGTGGATCCTGTATTAGAGGACGAGGAGGAAGTCACTGTTCCAACAGCCCTGTTATTGGAGACACTGTTACCGCTTACCGAAGTCGTAATATAATTTGCAGTAATGGTCACGTCCTTATCAGGCATCTTGAACGATGTGGCTGATAACGTAGGACTGGTAAAGGAAACACTACTGCTTGAAGCCGTCCAGTTATAGAACTGATAACCTGAGTTTGGTGCATAAGCAGAAACAATAACTGTAGCACCTTTTACATAACTTCCGGAACCGGAACCATTGATAACCGTTACCGTATATGTTTTTTCAGAGGAAGAGGACGAGCTACCATTATTGGAAGAAGTAGAACTTGATCCGGAGCCGGAACTACTTCCCGACGTATCATAGTCAAATAATGCCATGGTGTCGATGTCTTCCGATACATTTGTAAATGGTTTGCTCCAGCCTGTAAACTTATATCCTGTTCTGGATGGTGTTTTCGGCTCCTCTGCATCTCCGCCATCCGGTACGGTTCTGGATACGATCAGATCCATATTCCAGTTGTAGAAATTAACCGTCCAGGTCTGGTCCGGTGTTTCTTCATAAACAGCCTGAACCCACAGATCCATACCAACATCAGTAAAATCTCTATCCCAGCCTTTGAAGTAATAACCCTCATGTTCCGGCATGGTGATATCTTCTTTTTCAGATGGATCTTCTGCATCTTCCCCGGCTTCCACTGTCTGGGTATCAATCAGGGTTTTCCCATCCATATCAACAAATTTGACAGTAAATACCGGGTTGATGGATTCTCCTAAAGTCCAGTAATACTTACTATATGCTTTTGCAAGTTTTTCTGCCGCACTGCCTTCGGAAGTAACAACCTCCACACTATTGGTCACATAATTATCTGTCGGCTTCGTTGAATAGAAAGCAGATGTATCAAACAAAGTTACTGTTGATGGAATCTGAATACTCTTTAAAGGAACATCCTTAAATGCATATTCGTCTATTTCTCCACAACCGTTATTCAAAGTAACGTAACTTAAATTATCTGAATTAGCAAAACAGAATTTGGGTATTTCGGACACATTAGAGGAAGATAAATCAACAGTGCCGATTCCATCACAGTCCATAAAGGCTTCCTCATAAAATTCTGTAATACCTTCCAACTCTGATTTATTTATTGTGGTAGAGCCTACAGAGTTTCCGCTGCTGGCGGAATTATTTCCCCTTGTTTCCAGACATTCTACTACTTTTTCTTTTCCATTCCCACTTAACGAGAACAGAATACCGTTATCACAGGCAAAATTGTTACCGGTTGAAGTAGCTCCCGGTACCACCCCTTCCACTACATCATTGGTAAACTTTACATCGGTCAGTTTCTTATCAGCTGCAAATGGGCGAAGTCCCATGGTAGCAGTAGACATAGGCAGAGTAACACTCTGCAGATTATTACAATGACCAAAGGCATAACTGCCTATACTTTCACCGGCAGAATTATTGGACGGATACATGGTGACACTCTTTAAATTGTCACAGCCATAAAATGCATAGCTGGGAACCTCTTCTATATCGTACATAGTAACAGACACGATATCATCATTTGCATCCGCTTGATCCTTTGCAGCATTTTCAGAGTATGGACTTCCATTTAAATGATTTGTGGAATTCTCAACGGTATTACTCTTGGATGCTTCGGAAAACAGTTCATCCTTAAAGCACTGCACGCCGGTTGGAATCACAATGTTATATGCTGCATCAAATACCGCATAAATATTACCAGCCAGATCATTTGGCGTACTTAAGTACATAGCCTTTGCTGAAGCATAGTCTAACGTTGACTGAGATGAATCACTTATTGCATCTGCAACATGATCTTTCAAATCCAGAGAATCCACTACCGGAATCTCTGTCAGTTCTGCTTTTCCTTTGTCCGGGTTATATTTTACATGCAGGTAAGATGGATAACCGGAACAAAAATCAATGTATTTCGGACTTTGGTTGTTTGCAGTATAGGTATTTTCCTGCTTCATTGCATAGTTAAATGGCAGGGAAGCTGCACTGATATCTCCAACAAAGGTTAAATCATTCGATCTTGTTTTAAAAGCATCTGTCCCGATATAAGTCAGATTATTAGGTTCAGAAAAAGCGACTTTTGTAAGACCTGTACAGCCTTCAAATGCTCCATCTGCAATCTCTGTTACCGTGGTTGGGATGGTAATAGATTTAATAGCTGTATTGTTATGAAATTCCGAACCAATTTTACTGATAGAGTAGGGACCGATTTTTTCAGGAATCTGAATATCCTCACCGGAACCAACAATTCCAACATAGGTTAGTTCATTCTGATTATTCACCCAATATGTATATTGATTGCTTCCATCACTGATAATCTTTTCATATCGATTGTCATAGCCACCGTCTAAATATTTAAATGCAATTTCATTTGCTTTTGTGGTGGTATGAATTGCACCATTGTCATATCCCTCGAAATAAAATTCCTCATTTACTTCAGCCATAAAACTTGGAATGCCATATCTATAGGAAGACTCTTCCACATTAACAACGGTAGATGTCATATTGGGAATCTTAATATGTTTCAAATTTTTCCCATATTGGGAATCATAAACCCCCTGGAATATAGAAATCGGAATAGCGGAGGAATAACTTTCCGGGAAAATCACTTCTTCCAGTCCAAGGCAGCCTTTAAAGGTACCTTTTCCCACATTGGTTAAATTGGTAGGAAGGTTAATCGATTTTAAGGTGCGACAGTTTCTAAACACATCACATCCAAACTCCGTAAGCTGGGTTGCCGAAGAAAAATCCAAATTTCCAAGCGCATAACAATTTTCAAAGGCTTCGTCTCCAAGCGTTCTGTTGTTTACAGAAAATGTAAAATTATCTAATTTTTCACAGCCTTTAAAAGCCTTCTGTCCGATAAAATTAATGTTGGAATGTGAGGATAAACCCACTGTAGTTAACTCTTTGCAATTTTCAAAAGCGCCCTCTCCAAGCACACGTATGGCATCATCAAAATCCACTGTGTACAGGGATGCACAACCGTAAAAAGCATAATCTCCCACACCCCAAATGGTACTTGGGATAGAAACCGACTGAATATGTCCGTTGTCTGCAAAAACACCTTTGGTAGGATCTTCTGCTGTTGTCTTTTCTGCTTTCCATTTTCCATTTACATCTGTGGTAACATGCATACTGGAAATATAGGACACATTAGCACTTACCAGTCTGTCACCTATAACAAATTTAGTATCTGCAGTAGAATAAGTACCTGGTTGAACGAGACCTGTCCCATTCCAGGTTCCATTTGTAACAATATCATTATCATCACAATAATGGGTCTGAGAGTTTACAGTTTCATCCGTAGTGCCATTTATGTGGGTATATAATTTCACTCCGGAAATATCCCAGGTATCCATAGTAGTATCCAGACAGGGTTCATATCGATAGGTATAGTATGTAACAACATCCTCATTGGCAGTACTGCTGTACGTGGTATTTCCGCTAAAACCACTGGTTTCCACAAATTCATTTTCAGCAGAAGGGTTCCGATAAAGTATATTACTATGATCCGCCGGATCATACTGTATGGTTTCCGTTCTCTTCGTAATCAGTTTGTAATATAACGCGTTTCCATTCAGAGTAGATGCCACATAACCATGACCGGTACCCTGGGAATAGGTATACTGCGTGTAAGCATTTAAAGTCTGTGGAATATCCAGATGACCGTTAGGCAGATTTCGATAGGAGTAGCCCACAAGAACAGCCACATAGGTAGCATCTCCCTCTTTTTGCGGGATATAGGCGAACTGAAATTCTCCATTTTCCGAACAGAATATGGTATCTGTTTCCTTTACAACCGGGAACTGGGTTTTATCATTGGAAAGATTAGATGTTTTATGGTCACTTTCTGTATAGTTTTCCGGATTTGAAACATCTGTCCCATACTCAGCACTGGACTGTGCTGCCGCCGCCTCCGGCACCGGAATAGCTGCAACAACAATAGAAGTGATCAAAAGTACTACTGCAGTAGTCTTTCGCATCCTTCTTTTCATCTTTCCATTTAATTTACTGTTTTTGGTATTGTTTGCCATCACAAATCTCCCATTATTGTATTTTCACACCTACTACAACGAATCTGCCTTCCTGTGTTTCCGTATGGTCACAGGTAGATAGGGTTACAAGCTCGTCTCCGTACACCGGAGTGATTCCGGTGTCGTATAGTGACATCTGCGCCATCTGAAGCATATTGGAATTAAACTCTGCCTCCGAGTTGGCCTGTATAAACTGATAATATTTAAAGGTTACTTCATTTTCGTCATATACTTCTGAACGAAAAACATAAGCAATCCTGTACTGTCCTTTTTCATAGATGGTATCAAACTGAAAGGTTGGATGCTCTTCATAAAAGCTTCTGTCTGCATAAGCATCCAGTTTTCCAAACATGGCACCGGACTTCATATGATGACCATACAAAATCAGATTCGTGGACCGGTTTATCACATCACAATCCGC
>JBJENT010000021.1:0-4907 GCA_051880335.1 Lachnospiraceae bacterium | reverse complement strand
AAAAAGCCCTTGATGGAAGGGCTTTCTTGTAACACTTCTAACATTCTAATTCATTTTTTTGATCAGATCCATTGCCTGTCCAACAGTTACGATTTCATCTACTGCCTCCGGACTGATTTTAATTTCAAATTCTTCTTCCACTTTTAACAGTATTTGATATAAATCCAATGAATCTGCTCCGAGATCCTCCATAAAAGTAGTCTCTTCTTTCACTTCAGCAGGATCTACACTGAGTACTTCTGCAATAATTTTACAAAGTTTATCAAATTCCATTTGTTACACCTCGGTATGTTGATCAGATTTCCTCTGTTTCATCCTGTCTGCACAGTTTTTCCTTGATTTTCTCATTGATCTTCTGTTCATGGAAGGTTACGCACTGCAGTACAGAGTTCTTGATTTCTCCTGATTTAGAACTGCCATGGGTCTTCACAACCAGCCCTTTCAGTCCCAGCATTGGTGCTCCGCCATACTGCTCCAGATCAAATTTTTTCAAGGTATCTTTCAGTGCCGGTTTGATCAAAAGCGCACCCATTTTGCTACGGAAAGAGGACATAAGTCCTTTCTTTACTTCTTTCATAATGAAAGAGCCAGCACCTTCAAACATCTTCAGTGCAACATTTCCGGCAAAGGCTTCACATACAATAACATCTGCCAGCCCAAGCGGAACATCACGTGCTTCAATACTTCCGATAAAATTAATATCAGGACAATTCTTCAAAAGTGGGAAGGTCTCTTTTACAAGGGCATTTCCCTTTTCCTCTTCTGCTCCAATATTCAAAATACCAACTCTGGGGGATTTTACACCACATACATTTTCTACATAAATGGAACCCATTTTTGCAAACTGAACAAGCATAGATGGTCTTGCATCCACATTTGCTCCACAGTCTATTAATAAAGAGGCTCCGGCAGAGGTAGGAATCATAGGTGCCAGAGGCGGTCTCTCAATTCCTTTCAGACGTCCGACGATCAGCTGTCCACCTACTAAAGTTGCTCCGGTACTTCCTGCAGTGACAAGACCATGACACTCTCCGTTTCGAACCAGATTCATGGCTTTTACGAGAGAGGAATCTTTTTTCTTTCTGATTGCCATAACCGGAGGTTCTGCAGTCTCGATAATCTCAGTTGCATTCACAACTTCAATCCGATCTTTATCATAGGTATACTTTGCAAGTTCTGCCTGAACGACCTCTTCCTGACCAACCAGATATACCTTAACCTCTTTCTTTTCCTGAACTGCTTCTACTGCACCTTTTACAATTTCCAATGGGGCATTATCGCCACCCATGGCATCTACTGCAACCTTAATAAGCTCTGACATGACATTCCTCCAGACTTTCATTATACATACTGTAATATTTTACTAAATCAACGGGTAAAAATCAAGCAGTTAAAAGAGCTTCCATAGGGAGCATTTTGTTTCCTAAAACAAAAAAATACCGGAGACCGAAATCTCCAGTATCTCTTTTAACGATTCATTCTTACTGTTCTACAGCAACGATTTCACGTTTGTTGTAGGAACCACATTTCTTGCAAACTCTGTGAGGCATCATTAAAGCTCCACATTTGCTGCATTTTACTAAAGTAGGAGCAGACATTTTCCAGTTTGCTCTTCTCTTATCTCTTCTGGCTCTAGAAGTTTTATTCTTTGGACAAATAGACATTGCGTTACACCTCCTTATTCGCGTTAAAGATATCCTTTATCGCTGCCATCCTGGGGTCAGGAACGAAGGTATCGCATCCACATTCTCCCAAGTTCAGGTCTTTTCCGCAAACCTTACAAATTCCTTTGCAGTCCGGTTTGCATACGACCTTAGCCGGCAAGCTCATTATAATTTCGTTGCTTACGAGTTCTTCTACATCCAGTGAATATCCATCCATGAAGATCTGGTCATCCATTTCTTCTAATGGTAAATCCGGTGCACTGACTTCAACGGTAAAAGAAAGAGGTACTTTCTGCTCCACCTCTTTTAAACACCTGTCGCATCGCATACGTAAGACCAGCTCAGCACTTCCTGTCACCTTTACTTTACCCACACCGATATTGGTAAAGATGAAAGAAACCGGTGTTTTCTGTAAGATATCATATCTCTCCATGCCATCATCAAAGACGTCCATTTCAATCGGAATATCTTTTGCCAGTTCTTTTATCTGTGAAGAAAAAACATCTGATAAATTCAATAACATAGCAGACTCCTATTCACACATTGATAAATTATACATATTAAGTATATATTTGTCAACACATAAAAAATTTATCTTATTTCAAAAGTGCAACGGTCTCTCTTGCAATTGCAAGTTCTTCATTTGTTGGAATCACCATGACTTTTGTTTTGGAGTCGGGAGTGGAAATAATCAGTTCCTCTCCTCTCTTATGATTCAGCTCTTCATCCAGTGTAATACCGAGATAACCCAGATATTCACAGATCATGGTTCTGGTGCTGGCGGAATTTTCTCCGATACCTGCGGTAAAGCAGATCACATCGGTTCCGTTCATGGCAGCCACATAGGCACCGATATATTTGGCAATACGATAGCAGAATGCCTCAACTGTTCTGACACCGTTTGGATCTCCTGCGTTATAAGCAGCTTCCAGATCACGGGAATCAGAAGATAAATAATTGGACAGACCATACATACCGGATTTTTTGTTCAGGATTGTCATGATCTCGTCGATGGTTTTGTTTTCTTTGTGTGCAATAAACTCGATGATCGCCGGATCGATATCTCCGGAACGGGTTCCCATGATCAGACCTTCCAATGGAGTAAGTCCCATGGAAGTATCCACACATTTACCATATTTCACAGCGGATACGGACGCTCCGTTTCCCAGATGGCAGACAATGGTTTTTACTTCACTATAGTCTTTGCCCAGCATCTCTGCTGCTCTCTTCGATACATAAGAATGACTGGTTCCGTGGAATCCATATCTTCTGATTTTATATTTTTCATAATATTCATAAGGAATACCATACATATATGCTTTTTCCGGCATAGTCTGATGGAATGCAGTATCAAAAACACCAGCCTGGGGTACTTCCGGCATAAGTTCCTGACATGCGCGGATACCGATCAGGTTGGCCGGATTATGAAGGGGTGCCAGATCGTTACATTCTGTGATAGCTGCAATCACCTCTTCATTGATCAGAGTGGAAGAAGCAAATTTTTCGCCACCGTGAACCAGTCTGTGTCCTACTGCATCGATTTCAGAAAGACTCCGGATCACACCGGTATCTGCATCGGTCAAAGCATCCAATACCATTTTGATTGCTGTAGTATGATCCGGCATTGGTGCCGATGTTTTTATCTTTTCTCCCCCTGCCGGAGTATATACCAGCTGGCTTCCTTCAATACCGATTCTTTCACATAAACCTTTTGCAATTACATCTTCTGTTTCGGAATCGATCAGCTGAAATTTTAAAGAAGAACTTCCACAGTTAATTACTAAAACTTTCATTTTCTCTATCTCTCCTATTCCTATATCTATTCAGAACCATATTCGCAAAATCGCGGCGTTGCTGCTTTCCTTTTGCTCATAAGTCCCCAATTACATAATCTGAGCCTGTACTGCTGTCAAAGCCACAACACCAACGATATCTTCCCAGGAACATCCACGGGAAAGATCATTAACCGGTTTTGCAATACCCTGCAGCATAGGGCCATAAGCCTCTGCATTAGCCAGTCTCTGTACCAGTTTGTAGCCGATATTTCCACAATCCAGATTTGGGAAAATAAGGACGTTTGCCTTACCGGCCACTTCACTTCCCGGTGCCTTGGATTTTGCCACACCGGCATCAATAGCTGCATCCAGCTGAAGTTCTCCGTCTATCGTAAGATTTGGATAATCTCTGTGTGCGATTTCCGTTGCCTGTACGACTTTATCAACCAGGGCATGCTTTGCACTTCCTTTGGTGGAATGGGAAAGCATGGCAATAATCGGTTTACCGCCTACCAGATTCTGGAAGCTTCTTGCGGAAGAATCTGCAATGGCTGCCAGTTCTTCTGCAGTAGGATCCTGATTCAGTCCGCAGTCTGCGAATAAAAAGGTTCCATTTTCACCATACTTACTACCGGGTACATCCATAATGAAAAAACCGGAAACCAGTTTCACCCCCGGTGCTGTTTTTAAGATTTGAAGGGAAGGACGAAGGGTATCCGCTGTTGCATGACAAGCACCTGCCACCATACCGTCTGCATCATTGGCTTTTACCATGACTACCCCGAACGTAAGGAAATCTTTTAACAGAATTTCTCTTGCCTTTTCTATGGTCATTCCTTTTGATTTTCTGGTTTCATATAAAAGATTTGCATAGTCCTCGAATTTATCGCATTTTTCCGGATTGATGATCTGGATTCCATCCAGTTCCAGTTCCAGCCATCTGGCACCGTCCATGATCTTTTCTTCATCACCGATCATAATGATATTTGCGATTTTCTCCTCTAAAATATGCGCTGCTGCAATCAGCGTTCTTTTGTCGTTGGATTCCGGCAGAACAATGGTTTTCAGATCTCTTCTTGCTCTTTCTTTCATGGTATCAATATAGGACATTTTTCTTCCTCCCTTTTCTTCGGAATTGTAAGACTCATACTAGTAAAATTATACCTTTATTTAAAATTGTATACAAGTTCAAAATGGGCCAGCAAAAAGGAAATATTGTATTTTTTGTGAAACAATTTTGCGGAACAGTTTGAAATTGTATACAAGACAAAAATGTGCTAGCATAAAGAAAAACTTTCGTAGATGCATTTTGCGAATGAAGCTCTGAATAGTTCAGAAAAAAGAAGAATCAAACAGAAGGAGTTTCCATGAACGTCTTAGGAATCATAGCCGAATTTAATCCTTTTCACAACGGTCACGCTTACCTGATAGAAAAGGCACGAAAAGAGTATCAGGCCGATTATTGTAT
>JBJENT010000020.1:0-4920 GCA_051880335.1 Lachnospiraceae bacterium | reverse complement strand
AAACAGCTGTTTTTTGATTTCTTTCTCAAGATACCAGATTTTTTTCTTTTCGATCAGTCGCTCTGAGAGGATATAAATGCGCAGAAAATCCCTGGCTTTTGTGGTTGATATTCTCTCCACAGAAACCTGTTCCATCAATGCTCTCATATCATCCTTACATTGTAAGGACGGAAAAACTTCCCAAAACGACTTCATTGTTACCTATTCTCCCCAGTGTAATAATTCCTGCCGCAAGGTTTCCAGAAGCTCTCCTTCCGGAACTTTCCTTACGATCTCTCCGCCTTTGATCAGGAGTCCTTCCCCGATGCCTCCGGCGATACCGATATCAGCTTCTCTTGCTTCTCCCGGTCCGTTTACGACGCAGCCCATAACAGCTACTTTGATATCCAGTGGAATATCAGCTACCATCTCTTCCACCTGGCCTGCTAATTTGATCAGATCAATCTTTGTCCTGCCACAGGTCGGACAGGATACCACTTCAATGCCGCCCTTGCGAAGTCCCAGCGTACGAAGGATCAGTTTCGCAGAACGAATCTCTTCCACCGGATCACCTGTCAAGGATACCCGGATGGTATCTCCGATACCCTGGTTCAAAATAAGACCCAGTCCAAGAGCCGATTTAATATTGCCGCTGGTTACTGTACCGGATTCTGTGATTCCCACATGAAGCGGGTATGGAGTCTTTCCGGCCAGAAGCTCATGGGCTTTTACACACATCATAACCTGGGAAGATTTGATACTGATCACCAGATTGTCATAACCCAGATCTTCTATGATGTGTACTTTATCCAGTGCGCTTTCTACAATGCCTTCTGCAGTCACTCCACCGTATTTTGCCAGAATATCCTTTTCCAGAGAGCCACTGTTAACCCCCACACGGATAGGAATATTCCTTTCTTTTGCCACATCTACTACTGCCTTTACTCTGTCCACACTGCCAATGTTGCCGGGGTTGATTCTGATCTTATCTGCCCCGTTCTCCATCGCTGCAATGGCCATTTTATAGTCAAAATGGATGTCTGCCACCAGCGGAATGGAAATCTGCTTCTTGATCTCTTTTATGGCTTCTGCTGCAGCCAAAGTAGGTACTGTACAACGGATGATTTCACATCCGGCTTTTTCCAGCCTGTGGATCTGGGCAACAGTAGCCTCCACATTTTCTGTAGGTGTATTAGTCATGGACTGGATGGCAATGGGATTGCCTCCACCAATCTTTACATTTCCGATTTTTATTTCCTTCGTCTGCTCTCTGTAGGTCATTTTTTCTTCCTTTCCGAAACACACTCTCATTTCAAAACTGCTTCTTCGAAGCTCGACTTATGCTCATCAATAATCTGATTTTATCACAAGAGCGTATCAATGTCACAGCAAATCGAATATGAATTCTCATCTGATTCTTTGTTGGAAATATTATCCTGTTTCCGGAGAAAAGATCATCCCCTGCACCAGATGGATTTTACCTGCACCCAGCTGTATTTTCTGCTGTTATACCAGATCTGCCCCATTTTAAGGCCTAGATAAATACTGATAGAAAGCGTCCATAGGTTCCATTTGAAAGGAAAACACCATATCACATATGCTGCATATATCAGGCATCCAATCAAGATGGAATAAAAGAAGAAAAATCCAATCAAACTTTTTTGTTCTGCTTTTTTGTATGACTTCCAGTCTTTCAAAAATGCTTCTGCTGATGCATATCGTTTTTCTGCATCGGACTCCAGACATTTCAGAATGATCTTTTTCATGCCTTCCGGCACATATCTTTCCTGCTCGATCATCCGGATATCGCTTCCCATGATTCCTTCACAGGACCCTCGAAACATATCCAGAATCACTGCACCCATACTGAAAATATCCGTCCGTTCATCCACCATCTGCCCACTCCACTGTTCCGGTGAGGCATAGCCATAGGTTCCTACTCTTTTTCCACCACTTAGCTTGTCTCTCTCCATAACAGCAGCTGCACCGAAATCAATGATTTTCAGCTTTTTATCCGGCAGTACCATGATATTTTCCGGCTTCAGATCCCGATACAAAATCTTCGGATGGAGATTATGAATCTGTTTCAAAAACTGTGCAATCTGTCTGCCCCACTCAAAAATCTGATCTTCTCCAATTTGTTCCTCTTCATTCTGTTCCTCTTCATTCTCATTCCGGGCGTTGATATACTCCTGCAGCGTCTTCCCTTCTACATACTCCATAATAATGATCCCCCGGTCCTCTTCGATCCAGGCATCGTAAATCACAGGGAACAGCTCTGATTTCAAATCCCTGAGCATCTCCATCTCAATCCCAAAAGACAGATTCACCGGCTGTATTATTTTCATGGCTACTTTCCGTCCCACTCTGCAGTCCTCAGCCAGAAAAACCTGTCCCATTCCACCTTCGCCTAATTGTTTTATGATTTTATAACGTTCCATATCTTTTTTCTTTCCTGTTCTCCTGATTTTTTACTCTTTCCTGCGATTTACAATGGCAATGCCGGCCTGGTCATCCTTTTCTCCTCTGTCTCTGGCTTCTCTGGCCAGTTTTCTCATCCGTTTCTCCAACTGCATTTCTGTCTCAATTACCGTTCCATCCAGAACCGCTCTCCATTCCCTGTCATCAACCCGTTTTATCAAACCGTCCGTACATAAAAACACAATTCCGTTTTTGGGTACTTTTCCCTGTTTTATGAAAATTCCCTGCCAGCCAAAGCTTCCCATACATCGGCATAATACATTTTTTTCATATACATCATCTATGGTCAGGCGACAGTCCTTTTTTCTGTTTAACAGACCACTTTTCAGACCATTTTTCAGTCCGTTTTTTTGGCCGCTTAACAGACCATGTCCCACATTTTTTCTTGCCGGAAACAGATAGGCGCGGCTGTCTCCCATATGAAACAACTGATACTTTTCTCCGCAGAAAATCATCATGGTAAGTGTTGTCCCTAAGCGGATGTGTTCCTGCTTACCATACTGCACCAGTTCTCTGCTGATTTCATGCAATACTCTGGTGACATTATCCGTCCTTTTCTTTTTCGTAAATCCCGGGCCGATCCGTTTTAAATAATCATGGTAAAACCATCTCTTTAATTGTCCTGTTACGAAACTGCTGGCATACTCCCCCTGTTGTAGCCCGCCGATTCCGTCACAGACTGCTGCAAGCAGGATTTCCTTTTTTCCTTTTTGCACATATTCCAGCAAAAGGGCGTCCTGACAGACGGACGCATCTGTCCCCTTCTCATAATAAACTGCTGTAAGCAAACTCTTTCCAGCCTCCCTTCTTTTAATAAAATATCAATCGTAGTTGATAGTATAAGTTGATAGCATAAGAAAATTATTGATTGATAGAAAATTGAAGAAATAAATGTAACTTTGAAAACTGTGGGCGATATGCCCCTGAAACAAAACTGCCGACTGAATGCGGCTCAAATAGAGATTGCCACTGAATGTGGCTGATATTGGAAGAGTATCACACTCCACTACCTGCGTCAAGTGCCATCAGGGACGTTCTGCTTATAAACAGACATCCGGATGCAGGCAGTAAAAGCACTTCAAATATCCCACAATATCCCATTTTTTAACCCGTTTTTTAACCAGATTGAATTTTATTTACCGCTTGAAGTGATTCATACTCATTCCAGCAGTATGATTTTCTCGTTTATAAGACATTTTTAGCCATAATAGAAGCTGGAGATTCATATGCTACTGCCCAGACCCACTTATTCTGCTATCCGGCAGTAACCAATTTCCTAATATGAAATTTATATCAAAAAAAAATACTGCCTAAAACTCCACATATGAATTCAGGCAGTAACTATCATTATGAACTCCGATGCATCCGTTCCCAGCGAAGCATATTGACAATCAGTGGAATCACCATAATTGCCCAGGCAATCGGCTCTGAAATAATGATGCCGAAATATCCGATTTTGGGTGCCAGGAAAAATGCAATCAAAAGCTTCGTCAAAAGCTCCAAAAGGCTGGAGAAAATAGGGGTTTTGGTGTCTCCGAATCCCTGCATGGCATTTCGGAACAGGCAAATGATCGCAGTAATAAAATAGAATGTACTGTTAATTCTCAGGTATTTCGCACTAGTCTGTAAAATCACAG
This sequence comes from Lachnospiraceae bacterium, assembly GCA_051880335.1. Lineage (GTDB taxonomy): Bacteria > Bacillota > Clostridia > Lachnospirales > Lachnospiraceae > 1XD8-76. Next base: position 823 of record JBJENT010000020.1, on the reverse strand, counting down.
GGTTATCCAGCGATGTGATCATATGTACCAGTTTGGGTGTAAATGGGTAAGTGATAAATACCACAAAAACACACCATACCCCCGCAATAATAAGTGCATCCTTGATGCCGGTCCGTATCCGGTCATATTTTCCTGCTCCCATGTTCTGCCCACAGTAAGTAGCCATTGTCATGCCCAGAATTCCAAATGGCAGCATAAAAATACTGGTCAGTTTACGGGATGCTGCATGGGACACGATGGTCACTGCACCAAAGGTATTGATACAGGTCTGTAAAAACAGCGTTCCCAGATTTACAAAAGAGGACATGAATCCCATGGAAATACCGGATTGTAAAAGTTTATGATACAGTTCTTTATCCGGTCTTAATTCGTTTATACCCGGAATCAGATCCACATACTTTCTACGTATGTACCCAAAACACAGTACCACAGACAGTACCTGGGAAAGCACCGTTGCAAGTGCAGCGCCTTCCACTCCCATATGGGCATATAAAATCAGTGTATAATCCAAAACAATATTGACAAAGGCAGAAAAAATCAAAAAGATCAGTGGCGTGATGGTGTCACCGATTGCTCTGAGAACTCCTGCACAGATATTATACAACGCTGTAAATATCAGTCCCGCCAGGATGATTCTGATATACCCTTTTGCATCTGTATAAATGGCATCTTCAACATTAAGAAGACGTAAAAACGGATCCAAAAGCACCAGACAAACCACAGTAATCAGCAGACTTGCCAGAACACCCAGCAGTAAGGTGCCACCGATGGTTTTTTTCAGGTTTTTCCGGTCTTTTGCGCCAAAGAAATGCGCCACCAAAAT
>JBJENT010000019.1:0-5072 GCA_051880335.1 Lachnospiraceae bacterium | reverse complement strand
CGGAAAAATCATAATAAATCTGCAGTGTAAAAGAAATGGCATAAACCCAGTAAAAGACTACGCTTTTGTCATTGGAATTTATAAAAATATCACACAGTGCGCCAAAAGAATCTGCTATCAATACTTTTTTGGATAACCCAATGATAAAACGTCTGATACCGGTCGCAATATGTTCAAAGCAGATCTGTCTGCTATGAAGACTGGTTTCAATGTTTGTCAACCGGACAATAGGCCCTGCAATCAGCTGCGGGAAGGCAGCAATATAGGCTGCAAAATCAATCAGATTATGCTGCACGATCACATCACCACGATAAACATCTACCAGATAGCTGATGGACTGAAAAGTATAAAAGCTGATTCCGATGGGCAAAGTAATGGATATGATTGGAAAAGAAATTTTTGTTATATTTTGAAGAGTTTCTATGAAAAAGGAAAAATACTTAAAGTATCCAAGCAATCCAATGTTTATCACAAGAGCTCCAATGAGAACAGCTTTTGCATATCCTGTATTCTTTTTCCGGTACCGTTCTATGAAAAGAGCTGAAATAAAATCGATTAAAATAACAAAAAGCATACAGAAAACAAATCTTGGTTCTCCCCAGGCATAAAAGAGAATACTGCCCAGAAGGAGAACAAGATTTTTCATATAACTCGGTACAATAAAATAAATCAGAAAAAAACAGGGTAAAAAATAATATAAGAAAATGATATTGGAAAAATTCATTTAAACTACACCATTATTCATCAAAGCTGGATGGGCACATGAGAAAGAATACTTTATCACCTGACTTATCTACTATCATTTCATCTGCTTCCGTACAAATATTCCAGCGGAGATTGGCATTATCCTGCAGGGTCTTCATAAAATCATCAGCAGAATTTTCCTCCACTGTAAAAATATATCCTACAAATGGAATTGTTCCGATCATAGGAGAAAACATGACTCCATCAGAAAAACCGGTGATCTCTGTGTCAAATCCTGCAAGCCATCCCTCTTCTACCGGCATGGTCGCGCCGGAAAACGGTATCATTTTATCAAATATCAATGTATCAGCCAGTTCCTGAGATGTAATATCAGGATTCTCTTTTACAGTATCCAGAAACAACTGCTGTATTTTTCCTCCCGCTGTATCCGGAACATTCGTGTCTTCTTCCTTCTTTCCACATCCGGTAAATACCATGATACATATAATGGAAAACACCAGGGTAAACATTCTTTTTTTCATCATTTCATAAATCCTTTCTTTTATTTCATAAAGCATTAAGTATAAAACTAATAAAAAATAATTACTAAAAATATAGCATTAACTATATTCTACTATAGAACTATATTATTTCCTATCAAAAAAGAATTATTATGGATAAAATTAAGTCTAAAACATCTATCCAAAATAATTCTTAAAAATATAGAGAAATTCATTAAAAAATGTAATGCAACTATTTAATTACTTGAATTCTGTAGAATAGTAAGGAATCGTCAAATATGTTCCCGCTTTAATCTGATCACCATCTTCTAAGTGATTGATGAAAATCACTTCATCCATATAATCAGAAAGGGAATCATAATGTATATCATCAGCATATTTTTCAGCAATACCAGATAATGTTTCATGGGCCTGTACTTCAATGGTTGTATAATATTTAAAATAAATCGTATCTTCCCCTGTACTTGCCTTTGATACAATATGGTTTACGAAAAAAAGCATAACAAAAATAAATAATACAGCAAAAACAAGCTGAATAATATGCTTTCTGACTTCCAGCTGTCTGGTACGTTTTTTCTGCAGTCTGCTTCTCTCCTGTCTGTCCCGGTTATAAGCTGATCTATGATATGAAGTTGTACCAAAATTCATATAAGTTAATTCTGCTCTCGCTGCTGTTGCACTCATACAATCCCTCTTTTCTACATAAAACAAACATAGGTTTGCGAACGCTTGTTCTGTAATTATAGTACCATGCGAACAAACGTTTGTCAACAAAAATTCGAACATATTTTCGGAATATATGTTTGCTTTTTGAATAAAACTATGCTAGAATATAAGAAATCAGGAAATGAAGAATCCGGGAACAGGAGGAAAGGAAAAGACTATGGCAAACGGAAATATCACATCCAAACAGGCTGAAATTCTGAATTATATAAAAGATGAAATATTAAAACGAGGTTATCCGCCTGCTGTTCGTGAAATCTGCGAAGCAGTTCATCTGAAATCGACATCTTCCGTACACTCTCATCTGGAGACACTTGAAAAAAACGGCTATATTCGAAGAGATCCTACCAAACCTCGTGCCATTGAAATATGTGATGACAGTTTTCAGATGGTACGTAAAGAAATGGTAAGCCTTCCGGTGGTAGGCAAAGTTGCTGCCGGCCAGCCTATTCTGGCTCAGCAGAATATTGAGAACTATTTCCCACTTCCTGCAGAGTATGTACCAGGTGGTGAATCCTTTGTTTTAACTGTAAAAGGGGAATCCATGATCAACGCCGGTATTTTTGACGGGGATCAGTTGTTTGTTCAATCCTGTAATTCTGCCAGAAATGGAGAAATTGTTGTTGCTTTAATTGATGATTCTGCTACTGTTAAGACATTTTATAAAGAAGACGGACATATTCGTCTGCAGCCGGAAAACGATACAATGGAACCGATTATTGTAGATGACTGTGTTATTTTAGGTAAAGTATTCGGTGTATTCCGTATTATATAGTCTGGATAAGCTTGGTATATAGATTTTTATAGATTCTATTATTTTTTTATTAGGATACAGAAAAACGCCTTGGATGATGAAACATCCAGGGCGTTCATAATTTATAAGGTGATTTCTTTTCCATCTCTCCAGATTCTCTCCAGATCATAGAATAATCTGTTTTCTGCATCAAAAATATGAATAATGATATCATTAAAATCCATCAAAATCCAGTTCGCATTCTGATATCCTTCTTTTTGTTTACAAAAGACTTTATTTCTGCCAAGCTCTTCTTCTACATTGTCACACATAGCCTGAATCTGGCTGCGGTTATTACCGCTGGCAATAATAAAATAATCTGCGATAGTGGATATTTCACTAATATCTATTACTTTGATGTCCTGTGCTTTTTTGTCTTCCAATGCATTCACTGCTAATTTTGCGATTTCTCTAGCGTCCATATATAATTCCTTTCATTTTTTAAAAATAATCAATTGAGTAATTACAAATAATCATTTTTCATAACAATAGTATTCATAGGTTTCACGGGTCATTGGATCGATTTCATTTTCAGAAGTTTTTAAATGCTCCAGCGTATCCGATAAAATCCGTTTCAGAGCAGCATCCAGATCGGCAAATGCCATTTTACGAATTTCAGGGAGATAAACAGAATGAGTTCTGCCCGGTTCAATGTAATCCGCAATAAATACAATTTTCTCCAGAAGAGACATTCCCGGTCTGCCTGTTGTATGATATCGGACTGCGTTTAAAATATTCTGATCGGTTATGCCATACTCTTTTTCTGCCAGGATTGCACCGGCTTTTGCGTGCAGTAAAAAAGGATTTTTGGATTCTGCAAAATTGATCTCCACATGGTTCTTTTTGCAGATATGAATTTTCTTTTCATTGGGCAGACATTTGGCACAATCATGCAATAGTCCCGCAATCTCAGCATCCTGAATGTTCTCGTTATAACACATGGCCAGACAGGCTGCAGTATAAGTCACTCCAAGAGTATGCTCAAATCGTTTAAGATCCTGTACTTTACGCATTTCTTCACGCAATTTTGTAATGATATCTTTTGCCATGAAAATTACTCCTGAATATACAACTGATGTTTTTCAATATATTCTCTGACTTTATCAGGAACAATGTATCGAATGGATAAGCCATTTTGAACCTTATCTCTTATAGATGTTGATGAAATATCAATATGGCGAATCGGTAAAAGTGTGATATCCGCATCATATTTACTTTTTAAATCAGCAATCTTCTCTTCCATATCTGGAAGCTTTTTTGCACCTCTGACAGCCGCCAGGATATGTGCGTAATGGAAAATTTCATCCGGAGATTTCCAGGTTTCGATATCAAAAAGATTGTCTGCACCCATAATCAGATATAATTCCCAGTCCGGATATTTTTCGGACAATTCCCGTAAGGTTTCACAGGTATAAGAATTCCCCTGTCGTTCGATTTCTATGGTAGATAATGCAAAATGCGGATTCTCTTCTAAAGCCAGTCCAAGCATATTAACCCTGTCTTTTGCAGAGACAATAATACTTTCATCTTTCATATAAGAGCAGCCGGAAGGAATAAACAGAATCTCATCCAGATGCATGGATTCATAGGCTGTTTCAGCCAGCATCAAATGTGCTAAATGAACCGGATTAAATGTTCCACCAATAATACCTACTTTTTTCATAGTTTAACCTCATTTTGGCAATTCAATTTTCTTGTGGTCTTTATTCTCTTTATATAATACAATTTTTTTCCCAATAACCTGAACAACCTGGGAATGAGTTCTTTCTGCAAGAACCTGTGCGATTTCATTAGGATCGTCCATACAGTTCTTTAAAACGGTTATTTTGATCAGTTCCTTTTTGTTAAATGCTTCTGCAATGGCTTCTGTATATTCCGGTGTTAAACTGGATTTTCCGATTTGAAAAATCGGTTCAATATTCATAGCAAGTCCCTTTAAATAGGATCTTTGTTTGCTTGTCATGTTTCATACTCCTTCTGTAAATATGTGCAATACTATTTATAATAATCAAAAGAAAGTCCATACATTCTGACAGTATCCCCTTCTTTGATACCAAGTTTTTCCAGTTCATCCAGAATCCCCTGTTCTTTCAGGAAACGCTGGAAGAAAGAGAATCCTTTTTCGGATTCCAGATTGGTATATCCCAGCATCTTTTCGATTTTAGGTCCTTCCACCACATATTCATCTGCATCCGGGTCATAAACAACAGTATAAGGATCTTCTGTGGTTGGAATATATTCTTCCGGATCAAATTCCTGTTCAAACACAGTGACTTCTGATTTCATTGTGGAAAGCTGTTCTTTTACATAATAAAGAAGTTCATTTACACCTTTACCCGATACTGCCGATA
>JBJENT010000018.1:0-5102 GCA_051880335.1 Lachnospiraceae bacterium | reverse complement strand
TATATAGTATTTCTCCACTTCTCTGCGGAGCTCTTCCAGTTCTTTATCCTTCTGAAGCATCTGCTTCTCCAGCTCTTTATGGTAAAAAAGTTGTTTCTCACGCTCGTTTTCTTTTTCCATACGATATAGTACAACCAAAAACAGCAATGCCATAACCGCCGGCATGACAATGACAATCTCCTTCCAGTCTTCCATCCGCTCCATGCCAAGGGCAGCAACCGCCATGATAGTTGAAATCACATGAAGCATCTTTGTTTGAAGCAGTTGCATACTTTTCCAGAAAAAAACTGTTGCATAAGCCGCCGGAAAATATAAAATAATCCAGATAAAAAAGATATCTTTATTAATCACACTCAGTTCTTCAAAAATCCGCTCTGTATTAAATCCACAATAAATCGATAAGAAAACAAACTTACCGAGACTGCAAAAGACCTTAATCAATAATATATTTGCCAGAAAATAGATACTGTTCCAGACCTGATTTTCTTTTTGTCCCAGAACGAGTAAAAGCCCCATAATAACAACTGCTACCGACCATTCCAGTTTCAACGCTCCACCATCATCGATTCCATAAAAAGAAAGCGCTTCGTGAAATGTAAAAATGATATAGAAAGAAACGAAAGCTATCTTTCTCCATTTCATAAGCGCTTTTGTTACCCAAAATACGGATCCCGAAAAAACACAAGCCAGTATCATTGCATATAGAAATCCGCTGTTATTCATCTTACTTTACCTCTTATGTACACATTTTATTGTCTTCCAAATCATCCGGAAATCTTTTTCTAGACACCATAAGCTTTTTTCAAATTTGCAAACTCCAAAGATGAGGCAAAACCTTTCAATACTTCATCCCGCTTCATTCCACCGGCAAGCTTTGACATCCAATAATCATATCCCACCTGATCGTACTCTCTGTCGAAAAAGGTTTGATATAAGACTTTTACATACTCATCATCACTTAGATTTCTATTATAAAATTCCTGTGAATGGAAAAATCCTTTTGTCGCAATTTCATCCAGCGTCCATGTTTTGAGCAGGATTCTGCCACACCAGTCATTCAGTCCTTCTGTCTCATATGTTCGTCCCAATGCTTTGGTATATAAGCGGGAAATAAAGGCAGTTACCCCGGGATTTTCATTACGGGGTTCGATGACACGTATCGTTCCTTTTTTAATCCCATAAGAACTACACAGTCCGGCAAACTCTGCCGAGCCGATAAAGCCTTTTAAAACACCTTCCCTGCCCAGACCACTCTCCATTTTCTTTAACCAGTCTGCTTTTCCCACAGTGTCAGACGCTCTTCCCATCAGAGCCTCATACAAAAGTTCTACGAACTCATCATCACTTAGATTTTTATTTATAACTTCTTCACTGAATACAAATCCATAGGCAACTTCTGCACCCGTTTTCAGATTATGTGAAAGCATCCTCTTCCAATAATCCATTCCTGCCTGATCTGCCTGTCTGTCCAGACAGCAATCATATAGTCTGGCAACAAAAGCTTCTATCTGCTCTTCACCATCTCCGTAACCTTGAATAAAACGATATAAGTATTCTCCGGCACGCTTCTGTAATTCACTGTCCGGATGTACATGGTCAATATAGTAAGCCGAATAATTCTCTGCTGTCATGCCAAACGCAGTATTAAAATCAACGATTGTGACATCATGCTTTTCACATATTTTTTTGATTGCATCAATATAATCGTCAAATGTCAGATTTCGTCCATTTAACTTATGATTGGCCTGACCCTTATAAAAGAAAGGCAGAATACAGATAGGTTCCACTCCATTTTCTTTCAACGTCCGAATCCCATAATCCAATCCGCCATACACCGTATTAATGTCATTCGTATCCAAGGTTCCTAAAGGATAAGACAAGCAAAAATCGTTGATTCCAAATTGAAAAAAGGCTACATCATAGCTTTGTAAATCGACGGTGTTTTTGATTTCATTATAAAAATTGTATCCATAATCTTCTGCAGCTGTTGCTCCGCAGATTGACATATTTTTGATATAGCAATTGCTGTATTGTTGAAAATATTCCGGATAAGACTGGATATATCTTCCATCCTTAATGTTGACATATCCATGCATACAGCTATCGCCATAGAACAGATATCTTGTTCCATCCCCATAAGTACCTTCCGGATTTAAAACAGATTGTGCTTCTCCTCCGAAATCCTCCGAAAATTCTCTCTCTATGGCAAACTTCAACTCTTCATCTGCCCATTCAAATGTATCCTCATATCCCATTTCATCCGACTCGGAAACTTGATCATTCTCCGATATTGAAGAAGCCTGAGCTACTTCTGTCATCGAAATCACAATCATAATAGCAGATAAAAATAAAGCCATTAATTTTTTCATCATTTTTCTCCTATGTCATGCACATTTTCTTCTGTTAACATTATTTGATATATTGTACCAAAAGTCAAGAAAATGAAAGCCGGTGCATACTTTTTTGCACCGGCCTTTGTTTTATTTTGTTTCATTCTGTTTTTTATAATCCATAGCTCTTCTTGAGATTTGCAAATTCCTGTGAAAGTGAGAAGCCGTATACCAGATCATCTCTTGTCTTTTCTCCGGAATTGAGTTTTACAGCCCAAAGCTTGCCATAATCTTTGCAAACTCCGGACTTCTTGAAAAGCCCTCCAGTACAGTCTGGCGACTTACGCCGGAATTCAGTTTATTTACCCAGTCTGCTTTTCCTCCTGCATCAGACGGTCTGTCCATAAAGGTTTCATAAAGTGTTTCAACATAATCCTCATTGCTCAGATTCTTGTTTGTAAACTCCACTGATGAGAAGAAACTCTTTGCAACCGCTTCCGGAGTCATAGTTTTTGTATTAATTCTGTGTGACCAATCTTCAACGCCAAGGGTTTCGCCATCACGTTTTAAGCACTTGGTATACATACGAAGTACATAGTTACGAACTCCGGCATTGTAAATGCTTGAGCCGTTGCTCTCCATGGTTCCCCGCACAATCCCGTATCGGTCACAAAGATTGGCAAATTCTAAGGAATTCACAAAACCGGCAAGAACTTCATTACGGCTTGTTCCATTATTTAATGCAGAAATCCAGTTGGCCTTTCCTCCCGCATCCGGTTCTCTGTCAAAGAAGGTCTTATACAAAGTATTGACATAGGAATCATTGCTTAAGTTCTTATTTGTAAACTCAACACTGCCAATAAATCCTTGTGCAATACCGGCTCCGTCAATCTTCTGCTCTGCCAGTTTATAGCTCCATTCCTTCAGACCTTTTTCCTCTGCTTCTCTTCCAAGTGCAACGATATACATTCTTTCTACAAAAGATCGGATTTGATCCATTGCAACGTTATTCTGTGAATTATTGTTGTCCGTCGAATTATTTCCGTTGTTCGGATTATCGGATGACGTTCCGTTTCCCGGATTACTCGGATTATCGGATGAATTTCCATTTCCCGGGTTACCCGGCTTGTCAGATGACGTTCCATTTCCCGGATTATTGTTTGATGAGTTGGCATTGCTTGCTGCAGCACTTACCGTTACCGTATGTGTCAGCTTTTTGCTTGTTGCATTTTTGTTGGTAGCTGTAATCGTTGCCGTTCCAACGCTCTTTGCCGTGATTTTTCCTGTTTCATCAACGGTTACGCATCCGGAATTGCTCTCCCAGGAATAAGAATCCGGATCAATCGGTGTGCTGTTAACATAGATCTTTAATACATCACTTTCGCCAACCTTTAATGCTGTGGATGTTTTCGAAAATTTAGGGGAAATGGAAGCGTTTGCCATAACTCCATATGAAACCTGTCCGTTGGCAGGTTTTGAAGCTACAGAAGCACTTTCTGTACCAAAGCACTGGGTCCAATACCATCTTCCGTTAATCTGAAAGCATCCGATACCAATACTCTTATATGCACTGTTTAAAATATTCTCTCTATGTCCGGTAGAATTCATCCAGCTCTTCATTACATCCTGTGGATCTGCCTGCCCGGCTGCAATATTCTCACCGGACATTTTGGAACTGCTTGAAAAACAGATCAATCCATTGGGTCTTGTATGGCTAAAATAGACAGAACACTCTGCAGCTCTGTTCATCGCTGCAGTCAGCAAATCAGTATCCATCGTCAATGCAGAGGCGCCAACTTTTGCTCTTTCTGCATTCACAAGATTCAAAACTTCATATGCATATGTATAGGATTCCTGACCTGTTACATTCAGCTTTTGCATAGAGGCATCATAATTAACCTGCATGCCTCCGGCAATCATTTTCTCTGCCAGATCACTCACTCCGACCATGCCTTCCGTATAGTCGTAGATATTTCCACTCTTATCTTTAAAAAGTACCATGGGCATGGTAAAACCCTGATAATTTTTTATCTGAAAACAGATTTGTTGCAGATTGGAGCATTGTGTGCCCTTTCTTTCATATATCGCAAAAATATTATTCGAAATGCCTTCCAATGCCAGCCCTTCACGTATTGCATCATCCGTATTGTTTTTGATATCAATGGCATATACATTTACCTGACTCATATCCATGTTTTCCAGCAAACTGTCCAAATATCCCAATACCGTACTGGTATAAGAGCAGGATCCAACTCCTCCAAATACCAATATCGCATATTTACCGTCGGCTCCATTAAAGGTTGCAGTTTTTCCACTTCTGATTTCACTAATGGAAAAATTGTACCCTGAAATATTGGCATAACTGCCGGATTCTGTTTCGAGCTCATTATCCGAAACAGAATTGTCACTGATTGTCGATGCATAGATATCCATCGCAGGCATGGCTGCTATCAGCCCCACCGTCATCAGGATGGAAACCATTTTTTTCAACTTTAATGTTGCCTTTTTTAATTTGTTTTTTACCATTGTCTACTCCTTTGCTGTACATCTTTATTTTTTATAACCCATATCTTTTCATGATCTTCGAAAACTCTTCTGATCTGGAGAAACCTTCCAGTACCTGCTGTCTGCTCATGCCGCTGTTTAACTGGTTGATCCAGTACTGTTTACCACCTTCATCGGATGCCCTGTCCATAAAGGTCTGATACAGCGTCTCTACATAATCTGCATTGTTCAGATTGTGGTTAATGAATTCCTGCGAACTAAAGAAGC
>JBJENT010000017.1:16170-24788 GCA_051880335.1 Lachnospiraceae bacterium | reverse complement strand
AACTTTATATTCCTTAAAAGATCAGAATGTTGGAGCAATTTGTTTAAATAATGCACCTACCTATTTGAATCAATACGATAAAAACGGAGCAGTTACCGCAGTGGTTCGCAGTACAGGAATGTTTCTGTTCGAAAATGGAAGAGCCGGAACCGTGCAGCACCTGGATATGGCAACATAATTTTTCATGATATAAAAATGTTTTGAATAGGAATTCTTTTTCTGGAAAAACTAAGGGCAAATAGAAGTATTTTACCAATATTTGAATAACTGGTTTGGAGGAAAATAGAATGAAAAAGCATACGGGTAGAAATAACCTTGGAAAAGAAAAGGCGGTGATGATTGCTTCCAGTGTATTAATACTTGGAGCCCTTACCGTAACAGGAATTTATGTAAGAAAAGAGGATCAGAAAGCAGAGGATAATGGCTATTCCATCGACCTGGAGTCTTTGGAACAAAGTGCTGAAGAAATCCCGGAGGAGGAATTGATCATCGTAGGTGATGATGATCTGGATGCTGATCCGGGCGCTTTGGAAGCAGATTCGGGAAGTGTGGATAACGGACTGAAAGTATCCGGACAGGACGAAAAGGATACGCAGCATGGTAAAAAGACCATGACAGCCATGGATATCAGTGAGTATGAGCCTTCTTTAAAAGACGATGCTCCTTCTGTTGTGGCAGCAGAAGCTTTACCGGAAGATATGACAAAAGCAGATGCAGAAGAAGAAACATCCGAAGCCATTTCCATGGGATTCCAGCCGGAGCTTAATTTTAACGAAGACAGTACACTGGTCATGCCACTGGTAGGAGACATTCTTTTGAATTACAGTGCTGATAAGTCCGTATATTTTCCTACTTTGAAACAATATAAAGTTAATCCGGCTGTGATGATCGCCACTGCAGAGGGCACAAGTGTCAGTGCAGGTGCAGATGGTCTGGTAAAAAGGGTATATGACAGTCCGGTAACAGGGAAAACCATTGTGATGGATTTGGGAAACGGATATGAACTGACCTATGGTCAATTAAAGGATGTTTCTGTCTCCGAAGGCAGTTACGTGAAAACAGGAGATATTTTAGGGGAAGTCGGCAGCCCTACCAGATATTTTTCCGTAGAGGGAACACACTTGTATATGAAGCTGACCAAAGATGGTGTTCCTCAGAACCCATTGGGATAAGTGCCTTAGAACCTTTAGAAGAAGTTCTGATGAACTCATGAAGGGAAGATACTTTTCACAAAATCTATATCATGATAAAATGATAACGATTCAGAGCCATATGGCGCGAAATGTGAAAAGCAGGAGTACTTTAAATTGAAAGTATGCAAAAGATGTTATGAAACAGTGCATATAGGAAGTGCCGGAATAAAGAGGCGTTTACTGCCTCTTTTTTTGGCGTGTACCATTCTTTTGACCGGATGTGAAATGGGAAAAGATGGGGAAGAGTTAATTTCAGAGAGGACAGACGATAATCTTACCTGGGGAATGGAGCCTGTTTTTGAATATGAGATTCCGTTGGAAAGACCGGTTGTCCTTGTGGATCGTCAGGGATATTTGGAAAAGAGTACAAAAACTGCTTTTTTTGAAGCAAAAACTGCTCCAACGACGTTTTCTGTTTTGGAAAAAGAATCAGATAAGGTAGTATATACAGGAGAGGTAATCCAAAAAGAGAATGTGGGATATATAGGAACTTTTACAGACCTGCAGAATCCGGGAGAATATTATATAAAATGTGACGTGGCAGGGTGTTCCTATTATTTTACAATCGGCGATGACAGCTTTCATAGAACAGCAGAAGCATTGAAAGAGAAACTGTTAGAAAGCCAGCAGCTGCTGGATAAGGAAACGGATACCAAAGAGATCTGTGAAATGCTCAGTTATCTGATGACAGGATATGAGATCTATCCATATCTGTATGAGGAGCTTTGGAATGAGGATGATTCTGTAGAAGTCGGAGAAGAAAACAGTAAGCAGTCCGGAAAAGCTTTTTTTGACTTCCTTCAGGTGGATACGAACTGGCTTCTAACCATGCAGGACAGTACTACAGGGGGTGTCTACAGCGGAATCGTTCCGTCCACCGGAAGCAGGGCAGGGCAAAACACGGAAACTTCGGATGCACAGATTTTAAAAGAAGTCAGTGCAGAATCCACAGCCTGTTTTATCGCAGTGATGGCAAAATATGGGTATCTTTATCAGCAGTATGATATGAACTATGCAACTACTTGTCTGAAAGCAGCAGCCAAAGCCTGGAAATACCTGGAAAGTATGGATGCTGAAAAAACAGTCGCTGAAAGGAATGCTGTCGAAAAGACAGCAGCCGGTCAGGATATGATCTGGAAAAGATTTTTTGCGGCCAGCGAACTGTATCGTGCATCAAATGATACCAGATATCATACTTATATCAAAAAAAATCAAGACGCTATTTTAACAAATCAGGAAGATATCTATGGCTGGATGGGGAAATTTACCTATTTGTCTACCAGAAGACGTGTGGATAAAGGAATATGCACCCAGATGATGAACCGCTTTCTGGAAGAAGCAGAGCGTATCGCCGGGGAATCCAAGCAGAAACCATATCTGGTTGGTTCGGAAGAGGTAGATGACATATTGACGGATATGACCATTATGGGAATTGTAGATTATGCCATCACAAATCATGAGTATTCTACTGTGATTGAGAACCACATACACTATATATTAGGCAGAAATGAAATGAGTACCGACCATAGTCAGAACCTGTCTGCGAAAGACAGTGCCCGTCTTTTGTTTATGCTCAGTGCGGTGACAGGTGAAAAAGATCTGATCGAATAAAATAGTGCAAGGAGGCAATATGAAGATAGTTGTACTGGCAGGTGGAATCAGTACAGAAAGAGACGTGTCTTTGAGTTCAGGGACCAAAGCATACAAGGCATTAAAAAGAAACGGACATCAGGTAATCATATTGGATGTCTTTCTGGGATACGAAGGAGAAGACTGGGACAGCGTTTTTGAGAAGAAATATGATTGGGATAAAGAAATAGGCTCCGTAAATGAAGAGATTCCGGATCTGGAGCAGGTAAAAGCCAAAAGACCGGATTGGAAGAGAAATTTCTTTGGCCCTCATGTGATAGAAATATGCCAGTTGGCTGATGTGGTCTTTATGGCACTGCATGGAGAAAATGGAGAGAACGGTAAAATACAGGCCTATTTTGATCTGATGGGTATCCGTTACACGGGAACTGATTATGCCAGTTCGGCGATGGCCATGAATAAGAGTATTGCAAAGGATATCTTCGGTTATTATCATATTCCAACGCCGGCAGGCGTCAGTATAAAAAAAGGAGAATCCATAAAGAAGATTCCTTATCCCTGCGTGGTTAAGGCCTGCTCCGGAGGATCCAGTGTGGGTGTGGGAATGGCGAATAATGATGAAGAATTCGAAAAGGCCCTGGAGGAAGCCTTTCGCTATGATCAGGAAGTCATAGTGGAGCAATACATAAAAGGAAGAGAATTCTCAGTTGGTGTTATGGACGGAAGGGCGCTCCCTGTTATTGAAATCGCGCCAAAACAGGGATTTTATGATTATAAGAATAAATATCAGGCAGGAAGTACGGTTGAGACCTGTCCTGCAGATCTTTCGGAAGAAAAAACCAGACAGCTCCAGGAAACTGCAGAAAAAGTTTTTATGGCACTGAGACTTAAGAACTATGCTCGAATGGATTTCAGAATGAACGAAGAGGGAGATATCTTCTGCCTGGAGGCCAATACACTGCCGGGGCTTACTCCCACATCCCTTCTGCCCCAGGAAGCGGCTGCAGAGGGAACCAGTTATGAGGAACTGTGTGAACAGATCATTCAGGCGTCCTTTCGGTCATAACTACATGAGCAAAAAGAAGTGTGAATGGGGCTGAATAGTTACCATAAATTCATCAAGAGGAATCCATCAGGAGGAATCCATCAGGAGGAATTAGGAAAGAGGAGAGAACTTCATGAAAAATATGACATTGGAAAACATTGCCAAAGCCTGTGGAGGACAGCTTTTCGGCAAAATTGAACAAATGGAAATCGAACATGTGGTAACAGATTCCCGGCAGGCCGGTAAAAACGACCTGTTTGTAGCTTTAAAGGGTGAAAAGACAGATGGACACAGGTTCATCCCTCAGGTACTTGAAAAGGGCGCTACAGCACTTTGCGAGGTGGCTCCCGAAGGGGCAGAAGGTCCTTATATCGTGGTTCCGGATGCATTGAAGGCACTCAGGGATATTGCCGAATTTTATAGAAGTTCTCTGCAGATACCGATCATCGGTATCACAGGCAGTGTTGGCAAGACCAGCACAAAGGAATGTATAGCCAGTGTTCTGGCACAGAAATATTCGGTTCTCAAAACAGAAGGAAATTTCAACAACGAAATCGGGGTGCCGCTTACACTGCTCCGGATCCGGGAAGAGCATCAGGTGGCAGTGGTGGAAATGGGAATCAACCACTTTGGTGAAATGCACAGACTCAGCAGTATGGTAAAACCCAGTCTGGTGGTGATGACCAATATCGGTCAGTGCCATTTGGAATTTCTGGGCGACAGAGACGGGGTACTGAAAGCAAAATCAGAGATCTTTGATTTCCTGCAGGAAGACGGAATCGTTATTGTCAATGGGGATGATGATAAACTGATTACCCTGGAAACAGTAAAGGGAAAACCGGTTATAACCTATGGAAAAGGAACAGGCAATACGTGTTTCGCAGAAACTCTGGAAAACAAAGGATTATTTGGAACCAAAATGCTTATTCATACACCAAAGGATACCTTTGAAGCTACGATTCCGCTTCCCGGTGAGCATACGATCTATAATGCTCTGGCAGCAACTGCAGTAGGGATAACCCTTGGGCTTACCGGAGAAGAAATCGCAGCAGGAATCGGAGCGGTGCAGCCGACAAATGGAAGATGCAATATCATCTCCTGTAAGGACAGAGTTTTGATCGATGACTGTTATAATGCCAATCCGGTATCCACTTGTGCAGCCATTGATCTTCTGGAAAAAGCAGATACCAGAAAAGTGGCTGTATTGGGAGATATGTTTGAACTGGGAGACGATGCGGCAAAGATGCATGCCCAGGTGGGAGAACATGCAGTGGAAAGAGGAATCGATCTTTTGATCTGTGCGGGGGAACTGTCGGAGCATATGGCAAAAGCAGCAGAAAGCCTGGCAGAAAAAGAAGGAAAAGCGGTTAAAGTGGTATACTATAAAGAAAAGGACAAAATGCTGTCTGAGATAGAAAGTCTGCTGGAGCCGGAAGACACCATCCTGATCAAAGCATCCCATGGCATGGGATTTGCAGAAGTGGTTGAAAAACTGAAAGACTGATGAAAAAAGAACAAAGAACTTATACAAGTTCTTTGTTCTTTTTATATGTTTCTGTAATGATTGTACGGACCGTCTTGGAAAGATTTCTTTTTTCTTCTTTAGACAGCTGGGAGACCTCGATAGGGCTGCCATATTCAATGATCACATGAGCTTTACGAATCCAGGGTAAGTGATCTTCGAAAATAGCGGCAGAATTATTGATGGTAACCGGAATAATGGGACATCCGCTTTTCTCAGCGATTTTAAAACTTCCATCGTGGAAAGGAAGAAGTTCATCGGATTCGGTGTTTCTGGTTCCTTCTGGGAAAATACAGATGGATATGCCGGATTTTATTTTCTCGATAGCAGTCAGGATGGTTTTCAAAC
Organism: Lachnospiraceae bacterium; assembly: GCA_051880335.1. Lineage (GTDB taxonomy): Bacteria > Bacillota > Clostridia > Lachnospirales > Lachnospiraceae > 1XD8-76. The sequence continues at coordinate 19,090 of JBJENT010000017.1, read as the reverse complement.
CTTCCTTAATATTCTCCCGGTCCAAAAACAGGCAGTGCAGATTCCGCATCCACTGACTCAGGGAAGGGATGCGTTCCATTTCTTTTTTTGCAATATAGCCGGTAGGTCTGGGAACACGAACATAGGTTAAAACAATATCAAAATAGCTTCGATGGTTCGGGATATATAGAACAGCACGATCCTTTGGGACGTTTTCTTCGCCGATCACAGTTACTTTTGTGCCTGCAAAAAAGGTGACAACACGAAAAGCCCAGTTTACAATAGCCAAGGAAGACCTGCTTTTTAAATCAGGATTTAATTTTCCAATTATCCATTCTACAAATTGAATAGGGAGTGAGATAATCAAAAACAGTACAACAAATAAGAGAATGATAATCAGACGCATAATATTCCTCCATAAATTGTAACGATTCAGAGCCATGCAAGCAAAAAGAAAGCAGCGAAGCTGCGTTTGGCGAGTGGGGTTCTGAATAGTTACCATAAATTCAAAAAAGATAGAGTATGCCTATAGATTTTACCCATGAAAACAGTGTACTATAATATAAATAGTAGATACAAGTAAAAAGTAGAAATTTTATCCCAAAAAAGGAGCGATAAAGAGAAAATGCTGTATATAAAAAACGGATGTGTGATGGATCCGAAAACAGGACTTGAGAAGACCATGGATATCATCACAAAAGATGATAAAATATGGAAAATGGGAGAACAGCTGGATAAGACAGAGCTTTTCAGGCGGCTTCCCAAACATGAAATGCAGATCATCGATGCAGAGGGATATATTGTAGCGCCCGGACTGGTGGATGTTCATGTGCACTTCAGGGACCCCGGATTTACGGAAAAAGAAGACATTTTTACAGGGGCAAAAGCTGCGGCAAGAGGTGGATTTACCAGTGTCGTACTGATGGCCAATACCAATCCGGTGGTAGACCAGCCTGAGACCCTTCAGTATGTACTGGAAAAAGGGAAAGAGACAGCAATCCATGTGTATTCCTGTTGTAGTGTAACAGAAGGAATGAGGGGAGAAAAACTGACAGACATGGAACAACTGTATCAGCAGGGCGCAGTTGGGTTCACCGATGATGGGAAACCGATTCTGGAAGAAAGTGTGGTTCGGGAAGCCATGGAAGAATGTGCAAGGCTGCAGGTGCCGATCAGCTTTCATGAAGAAGACCCGGCCTATATTAAAGAAAATGGCATTAACGCAGGAGAAGCTGCAGCATATTACAAAATACAGGGCTCTGACCGGATGGCAGAGATCAGTATGGTAAAGAGAGACTTGGAACTGGCCCTGCAGACCGGCGCCTGTATAAACATTCAGCATATCAGTACAGCAGAAGCAGTAGAAATGATACGGGAAGCCAAAAAAAGAGGAGGAGACATCCATGCAGAGGCGACTCCGCACCATTTTACCCTGACAGAAGAAGCAGTAAAAAAATACGGAAGCCTGGCAAAAATGAATCCGCCCCTGAGGACAGAGAAAGACAGGGAAGCCATTGTGGCGGGATTGCAGGATGGTACCATAGATTTGATTGCCACCGATCATGCTCCTCATACCAGAGCAGAAAAAGCAAAGCCCATTACGGAAGCACCCAGTGGAATCATTGGGCTGGAAACAGCATTGGCGCTGGGAATAACCGAACTGGTCAAAACAAGGAAGCTGACGATGATGGAGCTGCTTCGAAAAATGACATGGAATCCGGCCCGGATGTATCACCTGGATGCCGGATATCTGGAAGAAGGAGGACCGGCAGATATGGTCATATTTGACCCGGATTCCACCCAGACTTTCTTTACATTTTACTCAAAATCATCCAATACTCCATTTGCGGGAAAAACTTGTAAATCAACAGTTGAATACACAATTTCTGATGGGAAAGTTGCATATATAGAATGTATGGGTATGAATGAGCTTGATGACTAGAAAAACGAAAAATCCAGTAAAATAGGGAGGAGTAACATATGTTATCTAAAAAATGCGAGGTCGCAGAGGTGATTTCCGCCTCAAAATTGGCAACAGGAGTATATGAATTGTGGATTCGGACAGAACTGGCAGAAAATGCCAGACCGGGATGCTTTATCGGGGTCTATCCGAAGAATCAGTCAACCTTATTACCAAGACCGATCAGTATATGTGAAGTAGACAGAGAGAAAAAGGCTCTTCGAATCGTATACCGTATTGCAGGAAAAGGCACAGAAGAATTTTCTGCTTATGCAGCAGAAGACCGGGTTCGAATCCTCGGTATCCTGGGAAATGGATATCCACTGCAGGAGGCAGAAGGGAAAACGGTATTTCTGATGGGTGGTGGAATCGGTGTTCCACCTATTCTGGAACTTGCAAAAAGCCTGAAAAACTGCGAAAAAATCATTATTTTAGGCTATCGTGACGGAGAACTGTTCCTGAAGGAAGACATGGAGCAGTATGGAAAAGTGTATATTGCAACAGAAGATGGCAGTGTAGGAACAAAAGGGAATGTGATGGATGCTATAAATGAACATAAATTAAATGCTGATTTAATTTATACCTGTGGTCCCATGCCTATGTTGAAAGCAATTAAGCGGTTTGCCCGGGAAAAGCAGATTCCGGCATACCTTTCTTTGGAAGAGAGAATGGCTTGTGGCGTAGGAGCCTGCCTGGGATGTGTTTGTAAGACCATTCATAAAGATGAACATTCTCATGTGCACAATGCCAGAATATGTACAGATGGTCCTGTTTTTCTGGCAGAAGATGTTGCCATTTTAGAAGAAGATGTTCTGATACAGGATTAAGGGACAGGATTAATTGGAGAATCATCAAGAGAATTGCATGAGAATGTTCAGGAGGATAAATAGATGAAGACGGAAGTAAATATTGCAGGAGTATCTTTTAAAAACCCGGTGATGACAGCGTCCGGGACTTTTGGCTCCGGTATGGAATATGGCG
>JBJENT010000017.1:0-16070 GCA_051880335.1 Lachnospiraceae bacterium | reverse complement strand
AAAAACCCGGTGATGACAGCGTCCGGGACTTTTGGCTCCGGTATGGAATATGGCGAATTCGTAGATTTAAACAAACTGGGAGCGGTGGTGACCAAAGGGGTTGCTAATGTTCCCTGGCCGGGAAATCCAACGCCCCGTGTGGCAGAAGTATATGGCGGAATGCTGAATGCCATTGGACTGCAGAATCCCGGGATTGATGTTTTTCTGGATAGGGATGTTCCTTTTTTACAGCAGTATGATACAAAGATTATCGTTAATGTCTGTGGAAAAACAGTAGAAGATTATCTGGAGGTTGTGGACAGATGTAATGATGCTCCGGTAGATATGCTGGAAATCAATGTTTCCTGTCCAAATGTAAAAGAAGGGGCCATCGCCTTTGGACAAAAAGCGGATGCATTATTTTCTATCACGGATCAGATCAAGAAGCATGCAAAAAAACCGGTGATCATGAAGCTCAGCCCCAATGTTACCGACATTACAGAGATGGCAAAGGCAGCGGAAGCGGCCGGTGCAGATGCAATTTCTCTGATCAATACCATTACCGGCATGAAAATCGATGTACATCGCAGACGTTTTGCTCTGGCCAATAAGACAGGTGGGTTATCCGGACCAGCCATTAAACCGGTTGCTGTCCGTATGGTCTATCAGGCATCCCATGCAGTAAAAATTCCGGTGATCGGTATGGGAGGCATAGCAAATGCGGAAGATGCCATTGAATTTCTCCTTGCAGGTGCTACTGCTGTTGCAGTGGGTGCCATGAACTTTGTAAACCCCTATACAACAGTGGAAATCGTGGAGGGCATAGAAGCTTATATGCAGAAGTACCGGATCGAAGATATAAATGAGCTGATTGGCGCAGTTGAGGAATAATAAATCTCCCTGCCACATACTATGAATAGTAGTAATGTGCAGGGAGGTTTTTTTGTGGAACTGGAAAACAGCAAAATATGTATGGATGAAATAAAATGCAGGGCCATCAGCCAGATTGCATTGGAAGATGATAAGAATTTACAGGATGATAAACTGGATGTAGGGAAAATCTTACGTCAAAAAGGCTTTGTGAAACTGGATGAATGCAGGCCTGTAAATGATCATGTGGTTTTGAAGGGAAGACTGCTCTACTGCATTTTATACCAGTCTGAAAACGATAATTTACTGGATGCAGTGGAAGGGGAACTCCCCTTTGAAGAGCAGGTGATCATGGAAGGAATCGCTTCGGATGATCAGATCGCTATAGAAATGGATCTGGAGGATCTGACTATCGGCCTTATTAATTCCAGAAAGCTGAGTATCCAGGCAGTACTTAATTTGAATATATATGCGGAAAATATGTGCGAAATTCCTATGCCCCTCGACATCAAAGAAAGAAGCGGTGTGGAAACCCTGAAAAAGAGTCTGGAAGTAGCAGATCTGGTGGTCATGAAACGGGATGTATTCCGTTGGAAGGAGGAACTGGAACTCCCGCAAAATTATCCCAATATCGGGATGCTGGTCTGGAAAGAAATCACAGTACCGGAGCTGGAATTCAGGGCAGTAGAAGAAAAACTTTTTGTAAAAGGAGAAGTCAAAGCGTTCTTCCTTTACCGCGGGGAACAGGATGGGCAGCTGCAGGTCTTTGTGGCCACCATTCCGATCAATGGTAGCTTGGACTGCATGGGCTGCAAGGAGCATATGGTGACGGATGTGACCTGGAGGATCAGCAATGAAGATATTTCTGTGGGAGTGGATTTTGATGATGAGCAGAGAATGTTCCTGTTGGAAATGTCCCTGGATCTGTATCTGAAACTGTATGAAGAGAAAAAAATGGATATTCTGGCAGACTGCTATGGAACCCGAGATGAACTGTTCCTGGAAAGAAAAGAGACTTTATATAAAAGCGCCCTGATCCATAGTACAGGCAGATGTAAATTGAATGAGACCCTGGACCGCAAGGAGCTGGGCAGTGATGCAAAACTGGTTTATGCAACAGCTCGCGTGCAAAAAGAATCCATGCAGAAACAGGAAAAAGGAATGGATCTGCTGGGTTCTGTGGAAGCAGATTTTCTGATGGAAACAGGAGATAAGAATTATGAGCCGCTGCATGTAAGCATGCCATACCACTATCTTATGGAAACACCGGAAATCGAACCGGAAAACATCTGTCATCTGGATATGAATCTGGATCATCTGGGTCTGACGCTAAACGGAGACCAGTGGGAATGCCGGGGAACACTCAATGTAGATCTGGCAGCTTTTCAGATGGAACAGGAATACCGGATATGTGATATCACAGAAGATGATTCGGGCAGTGACGGTACAAAGAAGATGCCCGGCATGGTGGGATATGTAGTAAAGAAAAATGATACCCTCTGGGATATCGGCAAAAAATTCATGGTTTCACTGGACAGTATAAAGGAAAACAATGAATTGGTGAAAGAGGAACTGCATCAGGGAGACAAAATCCTGATCGTAAAATCTTTTTGACTCTGATAGATAGATTGTATATAATAGAATACAATCTTTGTATACAATATACACTGAAATGCATGAACAGATAGAAATGATAAAAATAGTGATACAGATATAAATGATAGAAATAATGATACATATATAAATAAAAGTACGACGTAGATAAGGAGTGAACAAAGGATGGCATCACAAGGCAATACCATTTCTTATCCTGCATACGGAAAGATTAACCTGGGGCTGGATGTGGTAAGAAGATTGGAAAACGGATATCATGAAGTGCGAATGATCATGCAGACCGTATCGCTGCATGACGTTGTTACAATGAAAGTGCTAAGTGAGGATGAGATCCGGATTCATACCAACAGCGGAAAAATTCCCTCTGATGAAAACAATCTGGCTTTCAAAGCAGCGAAACTGATGAAAGATCAGTATAACATTGCACAGGGAGTAGATATTTACATTGAAAAAAACATTCCTGTTGCGGCCGGAATGGCAGGAGGCAGTACCGACTGCGCAGCAGTTTTAAAGGGAATGAACGCGCTGTTTGACCTGGGGCTTACCCAGAAGCAGCTCAGGGAAGAAGGCGTGAAACTGGGAGCTGATGTGCCTTATTGCATTATGGGAGGTACTGCACTTTCCGAAGGAATCGGAGAGGTGCTGACACCCATCAAAGAACCACCGTCCTGCGTTCTTCTGCTGGCAAAGCCTGATATCGATGTTTCGACAAAATATGTTTATCAGAATCTGAAACTGGATCAACTGGAAACACATCCGGACATTGATGGGATGCTGGAGGATATCGAGAATCAGAATCTGCAGGGGCTCTGTCATAAGATGAGTAACGTACTGGAAACCGTTACCGGTGAAAAATATCCAATCATTGGGAAAATAGAGAGCTGTATGAAAAAAGCCGGCGCGCTGCAGTCCATTATGAGCGGAAGCGGACCAACCGTATTTGGGATATTTGATCAAAAAGAGAAAGCACAGGATGCTGCAGATGAAATAACAGCAGGCGGTCTGGCCGGAGAAGTATATATTTCATCTTTCCGGTGTTCAGAAAGCCAGTGTTCAGAAAGGAAAAACAATGATGAATCATAATATAGATACAGAAATGGATGAGCTGCTTCCACTCCGGGATGTGGTTTTCAAAAAACTCCGCAAGGCGATACTTACCGGAAATTTAAAACCCGGTGAACGTTTGATGGAGATTCATCTGGCAGAAAAACTGGGCGTAAGCCGCACGCCGATTCGGGAAGCCATCCGAAAACTGGAACTGGAAGGGCTTGTTCAGATGATACCCAGACGTGGTGCTGTGGTGACAGAGATTACGGAAAAGAGCATGAAGGATGTGCTGGAAGTGCGCAGAGCCCTGGATGTGCTCAGTGTAGAGCTTGCCTGTGACCGAATCACAGGAGAGGAAAAAGAGATGCTGAGAAAAGCATGCCGGGATTTTGAGGACGCTACCAAAACAGGAAATCTGAAAGAGATTGCAGAACAGGATGTGGCTTTTCATGATATCATTGTAGAAGCCACCAGAAATTCCAAGCTGATTCAGATTCTGCATAATCTTTCCGAGCAGATGTTCCGCTATCGTTTTGAATATATCAAAGATTTTGAACAGCACGATAATCTGGCCAAAGAGCATAGAGCAATTTATGACAGTATTATGCGCTGCGACAAGGAAAAGGCAGCCGACCTTGCCAAAATACATGTAGATAACCAGGAAACAGCCATTATTCGCCAGATCCGGATTGAGCATGATAGAAGACTTGTATGAAAGGACAGAAAATGGTCATACTCCTATTAACATAAAGGAGAATGACCATGAAAAATATTTGGAAAGCCATGATGGCCTGGGGAACCGGCGTTATGCTGTCGGCAGGCTTTTGGGGAATTGTATTCCCCCAATATACTTTTACAACAGACTGCGTGGAAGTTGTAGAAGAGAAAGACCGGAATGATGCAGAAGAGACGGAAAGATCCTATGATCAGGATTCTCCGGCGGAAAATCTGTATTTTGACATCGGAAGTGCGGATACAGATCATATCCACATAAAATGCAGCATTCTGGAATGGATTGGAGAAAAGAAAGAATGAAAGATATTAGAGATGCATCCATAGGCGTATTTGATTCCGGTGTAGGCGGACTTACGGTGGTCAAAGAGATCATGCATCAGATTCCGAATGAAAAAGTCATTTATTTTGGGGATACCGCAAGGGTTCCCTATGGGAACAAATCCAAAGAGACAATCACCAGATTTTCCAGGCAGATCGTTCGTTTTTTGAAGGCACAGGATGTGAAAGCAATTGTAGTTGCATGCAATACCGCCAGTGCTTTTGCCTTGGAAGATATCAGCAAAGAAAGTGATATTCCTATGATAGGTGTGGTGAAACCGGGTGCAAAAACCGCAGTAGAAGCCACCAAAAACCACAAAGTAGGTGTGATCGGTACTAGTGGAACGATTTCCAGTGAAACATATACTACATATATCAAAGAGCTGGATCCCCAGGTGGAAGTGATCGGAAAAGCCTGTCCGCTGTTTGTTCCCCTGGTGGAAGAAGGCTTGTGGGAGGACCCGGTCACCAATGAGATCGCAAGAAGATATCTGGCCAGTCTCATCGACAGCGGAATCGACACCCTGATTCTGGGCTGTACCCATTATCCTCTGATCCGCAAGACGGTCCAGAAAATCATGGGGGATCAGGTGACTTTGGTAAATCCGGCCTATGAGACTGCCCGGGAACTGAAAGCCCTATTGGAAAAAGAAGATCTGCTCAGCGATAAAGAGCCGGGGCTTGGTACCAATATTCATCATTTCTATGTAAGTGACGGAGAAGAACGCTTCCAGACATTTGCCAATTCCATCCTGAAATATGGTATTCTTTCGGCAAAAGTGATCAACATAGAAGAGTACTAGAAAGACAGAAAAGCATGAAAAAACAGGTGTACATTGAAATCGTGAGCACGCAGGTGGGTGCAGATGGACAGAAGGAAATATTATCTTCTTCTGTAGAAGGTAATTTCTATGAAAAAGATGGGAAAAAATATGTCCTGTACGAGGAAAAAGCAGAAGGAAGCACGGAAACGGTAAAGAACAGGCTGCAGCTTACAGCGGATCAGATGCGGCTTAAAAAATCCGGGGCAGTAAACTGGGAAGCTTCTTTTGTCCAGGGAGAAAACTGGGAGGCAGACTACCGGACACCCTTTGGGCCGATTCCCATGTCGGTATATACCCGGCAGCTGGAAAAGGAAGAAGAGACGGACCGGATAAAGATACGGGTCAAATATCGGCTGGAATCAGCCGGCGAACACCTGTCTGACTGCGAAATGGATATTAAAATAGAGAGCAAATAAAATAAGAGCTGTCCCTTGCGTGAATTCCGCTGAGAGGCAGCTTTTCTTGTGCCCAACCGCCCGCAGGAAGTTTTTTATCAGTGGCAAAATATTGTTATCCCAGGAACTTCTTTCCTTTCGATAAAGTATATTTTTCCAAAGCTGTACACCGGGAGGCGGTGTGTCCTTTTTATACAGACACTGTTGGCAAAAATCCGTATAAAGATTGCCCGCCTCAGAAAACAAAACTGAGACGACATTTCAACCCGTTCAAGACGTTAGTCGCGTTTTGAAATGTCGTCTCCAATCGAGATTTTGTTTTTTGAGGCGGGCAATCTTAGGATTTTTCCCCCAGTGTCTGTATGAAAAGTGACACGCCGCCCCCGCTGTTCATCCGTGGAAAAACATACTACCCGGAAAGAAGCCCCTGGGATATATTTTGCAGACTGAAAAAAACTTCCTGCGGGCGGTTGGGCATCAAAAAAGCTGCCATCTGGCGGAACGGATTCACGCAAATGACAGCTCTTTCTTTTATTTGGTCTCTATTTTACCTGCTTTACGCCGGCTTTTTCCTGGGCTTTTTCAATAGCCTGTTTGAAACGACTCTTTTTCTTAGTCTCAACAGCCTGGGTTTTACCATGAAGCCCTTTTACGGATGTGATATAAATACCACTGACAACTGCTTTTACTTCCTTCTTTACAGGAATACTGTCGAAAATCTTTTCATCCGCAACCAGAGTCATGACCTGTGGCCCCACTTTAGCTTTTACGATAGGAAGCTTCGCCCGGCGCATAAGCTTGGGAGTGGAATCAATGACAGCCTGTGGCAGTCCGGATTCTTTCAGTTTCATACGCTTTTTGTCAATGATCAGCATGGATACGTTCTGCTTATATGCATCAATCTGTTCCTGCTGCTCTGCCTGCTTTTTCTGAGCCCTTTTACCAAGGAAATACAGAACAACAATAGCAGCGATTAAAATAACAAGTATAATAATAAGTACGATAGACCAAGTAGGGAACATATTGTACTCCTCCTTTACAATAATAAGTTATTCTAGCATTTATTTAATGGAATGGCAAGATGAAACAACTTTGGGTTTTTGCTGGAAATGCTTTTAAGAAAGCTTAAAATGTGGTATAAATGTAATATATTGTGCTAAAAAGCTTATTTAAGTCGGGTTTTACCCTAAATATAGAAAGGAATGAGAAAGTTTATGAAAAACAAATGGACAGCTCTATGCCTTGTGCTGGTATTAGCAGGGATTCTGGCGGGATGTGGAAATGAAGAATTGACAGCAGAAAGTCTGAAGGACGCAAAAGTAGAGAAATATGTCACAGTAAGTGATAGCTATAAAGGAATGCCGGTCACTGTGCAGGCAAGTGCCACGGTAACCGATGCAGATGTGGAATATTACATTCAGAGAACTGCTCAGAATGTGGAAGAAATGCATATTACAGATACTTCTGTAGCAGTAAAACAGGGAGATATGGTTAATATCGATTATGCAGGGGCTGTGGACGGAGAATACTTTGATGGCGGCACTGCACAAAACCAGTTTTTAGGGATTGGCTCCGGTTCCTTTATCGCCGGATTTGAAGATGGACTGGTTGGCGTAAAGGTCGGAGATTCTGTAGAACTGAACCTGACTTTCCCGGAACAGTATAAAGAAGATCTGGCAGGAAAAGACTGCGTATTTGAAGTAAAGGTAAATTATATCCTGGAGGAACTTACCGATGCGAATGTGGGCTATCTGGACAGCGAATATACCAGCGCAGATCAGTACAGAGCTGATGTGAAAAAGGTTTTACAGTCCTATATGGACAGCCAGTATGATTATTCCGTAAAAAGCCAGCTGGCATCGGGACTTCTGAATGCATGCTCTTTTAAAGAGGTGCCGGAGTCACTGGTGGCAGATTTTGAGACAGATTTAAGAGAAGACCTTACCTTAAGTGCACAATCCTCCGGACTCAGCCTGGAAGACTACATTATGAACAGATATAATGTGACTGCCGAAGAAGTGGATTCTACTATTCGGACTCTGGCAGAAGGCTGCGCCAAAGAAGGACTGGCTTTACAGTATGTTGCCAATAAGGAAAAACTGAAAGTGAATGATGAAGAGCTGGAAGCAGAATTGCAGGAGGCTCTCAGCCTTGGGGAATATGCAACCATGGAGGAACTGCTGGCTGCAGTTGGCGGCAGGGAAAAAGTAAGATGGAATCTGATGTATGATAAGGTATACGGATTCCTGGAAGAAAACGCACAGATTACTGCAAATTAAGCAGTTTTGCGGAAATGTACCGTAACATAACATACCGGAACAAATCGAAGCTTACAGAAATGAATGAAAACTGCGATGTGAAACCAGGATAAGGGATGGAAATACATGAAGAGACGATGTCGTTCAGTGCTCAGTCTGCTGCTGCTTACCATATTGCTTATGGGAAGTACAACGCAGGTGTGGGCAGATACAATTGAAGAACTCCAAAAACAAATCCTGGAAAGCCAGAGGCAGCTGGATGCGCTGAATGGACAGATCGGCGGATTGCAGGAAGAACAGGATTTGCTGGAAGAAGAGATAGAAGATCTGGATTCAGAGCTGATCAATTTATATACCGAAATCGGTGTTCTGGAAGACCAGATTACAGAAAAACAGGCGGAAATCACCGAGAAGGAATCTGAAATCGAAGTGGCACAGGCCGATTATGATGCTGCAGTGGAACAGGAGCAACAGCAGTATGAAGCCATGAAGATCCGCATTAAATACATGTATGAGCAGGGAAATGAGTCCTATCTGGAACTGCTTTTGGAAAGCAAAGGCTTCAGTGATATGCTGAACAAGGTGGAATATATAGAGGATCTGTATGAGTATGACCGGAAGATGCTGCTTAACTTTCAGGCGATCGAGGAAGAGATCGCTGTTCTGAAGGCCGGATTGGAAGAAGACAAGGCAATCCTGGAAAGTGATATGGCAAGCATCGAAGAAGACAAAGCAGAGCTTGCTTCCCAGCAGAATTATTTAAATGGTATTCTGGCCCAGAAAAAGGCAGCCAGCGCAAATTATGATGCAGAAATTGCAGCGGCACAGGCTCAGGCATCTGCCTATAAGAAACAGATTGCAGCGGATAATAAGAAAATTGCCCAGATTCAGGAAGAAGAGCGAAAACGTCTGGCTGCAAAAAACGGTACCTCAACCTATACGCCCAGTGCATCAGCAGCTTCTACCGTAGCTGCAGCGCAGGCCATCGTAGCAGCCTCCAACGGCAGTTCTACCGGAAAAGCAATGGCAAACTACGGATGTCAGTTTATTGGGAACCCTTATGTTCCGGGAGGCACCAGCCTGACGAACGGTGCAGACTGCTCCGGATTTATTTTCCGAATATATGCAGACTTTGGGTATAAGGTGCCCAGAACATCCTGGCAGCTTCGCACGGTGGGAACAGAAGTATCCCTGGCAAGTGCAGAGCCGGGAGACATTGTCTGCTATGATGGACATGTTGGAATGTATATCGGCGGTGGAATGATTGTACATGCCAGCACCCAGAAAACAGGGATCAAAGTCAGCAATGCACAGTACAGATCGATCCTTACCATCCGACGGGTGGTGTAGAAATAGAAACAAAAGCACAAAAAAAGTGATCGTTCCAGGGGGGAGGAGGGACGATCACTTTCCTTTTATAACGGATAATGGTTAATATACTTGATAAAACGATCTGCATCATAACTCATGATCAGATGCTGGGGAAAATCCAAGGACTCCCGGAATGCACGAAGGAGAATTTCAGAACCTTTCACGTCTCCTACATGCTTATAGCCATGGCTGTCACTGGAAAGCAGGACAGGAACGTCGTATACACCGCACCAGTACAGCATATGTATGATATTGGGAATCGTGTTTCCACGATAACCGCCCGGCATAATGGAGGCATTGTTGATTTCCATCATGACATGATGGTCGGCGGCTTCCCTGGCTAAAGCTTTGTAATCCACAGGATATTTTACATCGTCACAGTGACCAATGATGCGGACTTTAGGCTGATCCATGGCATGGATGTATGCTTTTGTATTCTCACAAATATTTCCCGGCTTTATATTTTTGGTATGCATACTGATAATGGCATAATCCATGCCGGACAGAATGCTCTTTTCTAAGTCTACCTTGCCGGAATGATCTAAAATATTCAGTTCGACTCCATACAACATACGAATTCCACAGCGCTCTCTGGGGGCCATTTGCAGACTCCTGAAATAGGAAGGAGTGCCTGCACATAAAGTGGCAGGACCATGATCGGAAATGCCAAGCAGGGAAAGCCCTTTTTTTCTGGCAGCCATTGCCATGTCAGTAATGGTGCAGGTACTGCCATGACCGCTGGAAATGGAATGGGTATGTACATCAAATTGAATCATGTAATAACCCTTTCTGAACGTGCTGTGCCGGATACATTATGCTGGTTTAACGTGATAAAGAACCAAAATCCTATGGGCACAACACTCTATAAAACAGTATGTTACAAGTATGCTGGTTTGTCAATAAAAACTACACAAAACCACAAAAAATCTTTTGCAAAACCACAAAAAACTATAAAAACAGGTGACGATTTTGTTGACTTCACATTATAGCAGAGGTATAATACCAGTATGTTGCGGCAGTAGCCTCTTTCGGGTTTTTCGTCGGAAAGAGAGCTGTCCCGGGAAGAAAAGTCATCTACCAAAGACAGAATACTAAGATACTAATATTATTAAGGAAGAAAGTCCTGAAACCATAAAGAGAAAACGGAGGAAGCGGAAGATGGGTTATTACACAGAGCCAATTGCAAAGAGCGAACGTATCACAAGATTAGTCGAACATCTTTATGCAAAGATGCCGGAAATCGAATCGGCAAGAGCGGAGCTGATTACAGAGTCTTATAAAATGACCGAAGGAGAACCGGTTATTATGAGACGTGCAAAAGCATACGCGCATATTTTGGAAAATATTCCGATTATTATTCGTGATGAAGAATTGATTGTCGGATCTACCACCATTGCACCAAGAGGCTGCCAGACCTATCCGGAGTTTTCCTGGGAATGGCTGGAGGCAGAGTTTGAAACCGTAGAAACCAGAGCTGCGGATCCGTTCTATATTTCGGAAGAAACCAAAAAGAAATTGCATGAAGCAAACCAATACTGGAAGGGAAGAACCACCAGTGAACTGGCTACTTCCTATATGGCACCGGAAACACTCAAATCCATGGAGCATAATATTTTTACACCGGGCAATTATTTCTATAATGGTGTAGGCCATATTACCGTAAAGTATGACGAAGTCATGGCAATCGGTTTTGAGGGAATTGCAGCGAAGGCGCAGGCAGAACTGGACAAATGTGATTTTGGTGATGGGGATTATGCAAAACGTTCCCGTTTCCTGCAGGCAGTTCTGATCTGCTGTGATGCGACCATCGGTTATGCAAAACGATATGCAGATCTGGCAAAGAAGATGGCAGGAGAAACAACGGATGCAGCCAGAAAGGCAGAACTTCTTCAGATCGCACAAAACTGTGAAAGAGTACCGGCCAAAGGGGCTACAAGCTTTTATGAGGCTATGCAGAGCTTCTGGTTTGTACAGCAGCTTCTGCAGCTGGAGTCCAGTGGACATTCCATTTCCCCGGGACGTTTTGACCAGTACTTATATCCTTATTACAAAGCAGATCTGGATGCAGGTAAACTGACCAGAGAATTTGCACAGGAACTGTTAGACTGTTTCTGGGTAAAATTAAATGACCTGAATAAATGCAGGGATGCTGCCAGCGCAGAAGGATTTGCAGGATACAGTTTATTCCAGAATCTGATCGTAGGCGGACAGGACGAAAACGGACGGGATGTAACCAATGATCTGTCCTTTATGTGTATCACCGCTTCCATGCATGTATTTTTACCGGCACCATCTCTTTCCATCAGAGTATGGAACGGATCGCCACATGATCTGCTGGTACATGCAGCAAAACTGACCAGAACCGGTATCGGACTTCCTGCTTATTATAATGACGAAGTGATCATACCGGCACTGATGAGCAGAGGTGTCAGTCTGGAAGATGCCAGAACCTATAACATCATCGGCTGCGTAGAGCCTCAGAAGGCGGGAAAGACAGAAGGCTGGCATGATGCAGCATTCTTTAATATGTGCAGACCGTTAGAACTGGTATTCTCAAACGGTATGGATAAAGGAGAAAGAATCAGTATCCAGACCGGCGAGGTAGAAGACTTAAAGACCTTTGAAGATTTCTTTGAAGCATATAAAGCCCAGATGAAATATCAGATTTCTCTGCTGGTAAATGCAGATAACGCCATTGACATGGCCCACATGGAAAGATGTCCTCTTCCATTTGAATCCTCTATGGTGGACGATTGTATTGCAAGAGGAAAAGCACTTCAGGAAGGCGGAGCTATTTACAACTTTACCGGACCACAGGGCTTTGGTATCGCAAACGTAGCAGATTCCTTATATGCGATCAAAAAACTGGTTTATGATGAAAAGAAGATTTCCCTTGTAGATTTCAAACGTGCATTAGCACTGAACTATGGCCAGGGCTTTGATGATATCACCGTTGCAGAACTGACAGCCCAGATTGTAAAACAGCTGCAGGAAGCCGGCAAAACGGTTTCCGATGAAGACATCAAGACCATTGCCCAGACAGTAAAGAATACACAGCTTTCCGAAGCAGATAAGAAAATGTGTGCAGACCTGCTTGAAATGATCGGTGAGCTGGATAAGTTTGGAAATGATATTGACACAGTAGATATGCTGGCAAGAGAGGCAGCCTATACCTACACCAAGCCACTGCAGAAGTTCAAAAACCCAAGAGGCGGTATTTATCAGGCTGGTGTATATCCGGTATCTGCAAATGTGCCACTGGGTGGACAGACAGGAGCCACTCCGGATGGACGACTGGCACACAAACCGGTAGCAGATGGGGTATCCCCATCCTCAGGATATGACGTGAACGGACCGACAGCTACAGCCAATTCCGTAGCAAAACTGGATCACGGAATTGCCAGCAACGGTACCCTGTTTAATCAGAAATTCCATCCATCAGCATTAAGCGGTGAGGAAGGGATCAACAATTTCGTAAATCTGATCCGAAGCTATTTTGACCAGAAAGGAATGCACGTACAGTTCAACGTAGTATCCAGAGAAACCCTGCTGGATGCCCAGGCACACCCGGAAAACTATAAGAGTCTGGTAGTCAGGGTTGCCGGTTACAGTGCACACTTTACATCCCTTTCCAAATCCCTGCAGGATGACATCATCAGACGTACAGAGCAGGGCTTCTAGAAACAGTAAGGTGTTTGGGAAAGAGCTTTAAGGTAAACAGAAAATAGATGATATAAAGTAATATAGTAATATAAAGGAAAAACTTATGGAGAATTATCTTCAGACAAAAGGAAGAATATTTGATATCCAGAGATACTCCATTCACGACGGCCAGGGCATCCGGACCATTGTATTTTTAAAGGGCTGTGTACTCCGGTGCCGTTGGTGCTGCAATCCGGAATCTCAGGAATACGGGATACAGACCATGATGGTACAGGGAAAACCAAAGACCATCGGCCGGGATGTAACAGTAGCAGAAGTCATGGAGACAGTCCTGAAGGATCAGACCTACTACCGCAGAACCGGTGGAGGGCTTACCCTTTCCGGTGGAGAAAGCCTTTGCCAGGCGGAGTTCGCAAGAGACCTTTTACGGGCAGCCAAAGCATACGGAATCAGTACGGCCATGGAAAGTATGGCGGGTCTGCCTTATGAAAAGATCGAAATGCTGCTCCCTTATCTGGATACATACCTGATGGATATCAAACATATCAATCCACACAAGCACAAAGAATTTACCGGCAAATCCAATCAGCTGATGTTAGAGAATGCCAGAAGGGTAGCTGAGTCCGGCCAGACCAATCTGGTCATCAGGGTACCGGTCATTCCGACCTTTAATGATAAGCCTGATGAAATTCGGGACATCGCACAATTTGCCGATAAACTGCCGGGGGTAAAGAAAATCCACCTCTTGCCATATCACAGACTGGGTCAGGATAAATATGAAGGCCTGGGACGGGAATATTTGATGGGTGATATCATGCCGCCGACAAACGAATATATGGATATGCTGAAAAGGGTAGTGGAGCAGAACTCAAGGCTCACCTGCCAGATAGGAGGTTAGGACATGGGATATACGGATAACATGAGTCCGGAAGAAAAACAGCGTATCGTCCAGGAACTGGTTCCGGGCAAACAGATTACACTGGCTCATATTATTGCGAACCCGGACCGCGTCCTCTACGAAAAGCTGGGATTGGATCCTGCCATCGATTATGCAAAATCAGCCATTGGTGTCATGACCGTATCACCGGCGGAAACAGCAATTATTA
The DNA here is from genome assembly GCA_051880335.1 of Lachnospiraceae bacterium. Classification (GTDB taxonomy): domain Bacteria; phylum Bacillota; class Clostridia; order Lachnospirales; family Lachnospiraceae; genus 1XD8-76. The sequence continues at coordinate 1,890 of JBJENT010000017.1, read as the reverse complement.
TCGCAGATATCGCAATGAAAGCTTCCGGAATCGATCTTGGATTTGTTGACAGGTTTAGTGGTTCCCTGATCATCACCGGGACAGTCTCGGAAGTGGAAGCTTCTGTACAGGCCATACTGGACTATGCAGATGAAACATTAAAATATACGATCTGCGAGATAACAAGAACCTGATATGAAAAAAATCATATTAGTGGGCAGAAGTGAAACCGGTAAGACAACACTCAGGCAGGCACTCAAAGGGGAAACCATTCACTATCATAAGACCCAATATGTGAATTATTTCGATGTGGTCATCGATACGCCCGGTGAGTATGCACAGACAGCATCGTTGGGAAGGGCACTTGCCTTATACACCTATGAAGCAGATGTATGCGGACTTCTGCTTTCGGCAATTGAACCCTATTCCCTGTATCCGCCATGCTGCACCTCATCCACCAATCGGGAATGCATCGGAATCGTCACAAAAATCAATCACCCCAGGGCAAATACAGAGCGGGCAGAGCGATGGCTCAGACTGGCAGGCTGCAAAAAAATCTTCCGGGTTGATTCGAAAACAGGCGAGGGTATTCCGGAAATACTGGAGTATCTGAGCGAAGAAGGGGACGTTCTTCCCTGGCTTGAAGACGAAAAAGGTAAAAAAAGGAAGAAAACAACCAAAACACAAGAGAAAACCACAAAAAACAATAAAAACAACACGTAAAAATGTTGACTTTGTTGTGTTTACAACCTATAATGGGGACATAATACAACAAATTTAACGTTGGTATCAAGGAGGAAAAGATATTATGTTAAACGAATTTGAGATCAAAAAACAGATTTGTGACATCGGTAAGAGAATCTACAACAGAAACATGGTTGCTGCAAACGATGGTAACATTTCCGTAAAATTGAATGACCACGAATTCCTTTGCACACCGACAGGCGTTTCCAAAGGTTTCATGACACCTGAATTCATTTGTAAAGTAGATGAAAAAGGTAATGTCCTTCAGGCAAATAAAGGCTTCAAACCTTCATCTGAGATCAAAATGCACATGAGAGTATATGAAAGAAGACCGGACGTAGGTGCTGTTGTACATGCTCATCCTACTTTCGCAACATCTTTTGCTATTGCAGGTATTCCGCTGACTCAGCCGATCATGCCTGAAGCAGTTATTGCACTGGGATGTGTTCCCCTTGCAAAATATGGCAGACCATCTACTATGGAAATTCCGGATTCTCTGGAAGAATATCTTCCTTACTTTGACCAGGTTCTTCTGGCTCAGCACGGTGCTTTAACATGGAGTACAGACCTCCTTTCCGCATACCACAAGATGGAATCTGTAGAATTCTATGCAGAATTATTATACAAAGCAAAAATGCTTGGCGGTCCTAAGGAATTTACACCGGAACAGGTAGAAGATCTGTATGAGATCAGAAGACAGTTCGGTATGAAAGGTAAACATCCTGCTGATCTTTGTCCAAACGCTAAAGCTGGCAAACCAAGCTGCCATTCCTGCAGTGGTGGATGCCACAGCAAAGCAGCATCAGGCGCAAGCGCTGATACAGTAGCTGAAATCACAAAGAAAGTTATGGAACAGTTAGGACTTTAATAACGGAAGGGGAAACCCTTATGAATGAGAAAGAAATCATTAGAAAAACAGTAGAGTCAGTCCTAAGCAGTTATACACCTCTGCAGGATATGAACCTGAAGCTGGCCACTGCCCTGATTGAAAAGGTAGAGCAGAAGGCAACAGAGATGGGACTTCCTGTAGTGGTAGCTGTTTCCGATAAGGCAGGCAGACCGGTAGCCATCCACTGCATGGATGGTGCTTATATAGGAAGTTTTGATGTTGCACTGAATAAAACTTACACCTGTGCAGCGTTTAAAATGTCCACAAAAGTGCTGGGA
>JBJENT010000016.1:0-5121 GCA_051880335.1 Lachnospiraceae bacterium | reverse complement strand
TCTACTCTTTTTCCGGCTGTTTCATAATGATCTCCATACAAAGCGTTTGCTTCTACTGCCCACAATCTGGTATATGCTTTTTCCATCCACGCAAAATAGAAACCTTTGATATGCATCTTATGAAATGTCTTAATGGTAAGCTTCGTGATGCCTTTCATCCGTCTCTTCAGCCTGAAAGTATCTTCCTGATACACGTTCCAGCGGGATTTCTTCTGGTAGATAAATTCTCCCAGAAGCTCGAAGTTTTCATCCGCAGGTGCACCCTCATATATCTCTATCCGGTAAGCATCATCACTTAATGCAAAAATAGGAATGGTTATGGTATCCGATCCGGTTTCTCCAAAGTCTATGTGATCAAAGGTAACCAATGTCTCCGCTTCACGTGCTGTAGCTACCCCCTTTTCATTCCCATTGGTAGCTTCGCCGATCACACTTACATAACTGCTGCCGGATATAAAATCATAAGGATTATCATATCTTGTTCCTATTCCCTGTACCCGGAACTTCAGCTTCGACATCACCTGCGCATAGTCTTTTTCATTATTTGCCACAGCACATAAATAAAACTCTCCATCTCCCATTGCGGTGATATTGACCTCGTTGCCCTCAGTCTCCAAAGTCGCCAGACTGCTTTTTACGCCCTTCTCATTGACCACTTCAAATGTTATCTCAGGATAATCTGTATCCGTTGGATACGCGGTTGCACGTACCCGAACCGTTTTCTGTTTCCGATTTAATTCAAGACCCTGAGGCGATTCCAGCAAAATATTCCGGATCGGTTTTTTCCCCACCATTTCTGCCGTCACCTTTAACTCTGCCTCTGCATGCTTTTTACGCACAATCGCTATCATTTTGCCGCTAAACAGGTGGCGCGTATCGTTCTGAAAGGAATCGTAATCCGTACTGTCACCATTATCCAGTCCTATGAGTTCTCCGTCCCCCTCCACGCACACACGCAGGAGATCTCTTGCATTTTCTACCGGATAACCTTCTTCATCCGTCGTACTGATCTCTGCAAAAAGCAGTTCATCCCCTTCATCACAATATTTTACTATAATATTCTTAGTATCTCCAAAGGAATGTTTTATTTCACATGCAAGGATTTTTCCCGCTTCATTGTAGGCAACTGCCTTTATTTCACCCCGTTCATACTCCACACAGTAATCGGCAATGATATGATGTCCACTCCCCGGCGCATTGTTCAGTTCCTGTTTTCCACAGGATTTTCCATTCACAAACAATTCCACATAAGGCGCATTGGAGCAAATCCTTACATCAATTTCCTGTCCCGGATTAAAATCCCAATATGGCCATATATGTATCATGGGATATTCCTCTACGCTTCGCCATGCCGCCTGCCACACATAATAGTAGTCCTTTGGAAATCCCGCGGTATCTATGGTGCCAAAATAAGAATTTTTGGTCTGGTATGGCGTGGGTTCACCAATATAGTCATGACCTGACCAGATAAACTGTCCCAAAGAATAAGGAATATCCCGATCCACACAGACACAGTCTTCATAGGATGCTGCCCCCCAGCTGGTCTGAGAATTCCCCAAAGAAGAACATTGTAAATCTTCCTCACACAACACACTGGCCCGAAGCGGAAAATGATAAATTCCTCTGGATTGTACAATGGAAGAGGTTTCGGAACCATAAATCATCCAGTCCGGATGCTCTCTGTGAACTTCTTCGTACAATTTCTCTCCATAATTAAAACCGGCAAGTTTATATACCTGCGAACATTTTCTTGCGCCATCCCATGCCATATAGTTCGATCCGATGGTTACCGGAGCATTTTTCTCAGTGTCATGCAGATACACTTCCTCCATCAGCTCCCTTGTCATGGCAACCGCAGAAGCATCCACATGCGTATCATATATCTCATTTCCGATACTCCACATAAACACACACACATGATTCCGGTCTCTCCGGATCCATGATGCAATATCTTTTTTGTGCCATTCATCAAAAAATCTGGCATAATCAAAAGGATTCTTAGGGCGCTTCCACATATCAAAGCCTTCTGAAACAAACAAAAATCCCATTTCATCCATAGCATTAAGATATTCTGGTGCCATCATATTATGGGAACCCCGAATAGCATTCACTCCCATTTCCTTCAGGCACCGCAGCCGCCTCCTGATGGCTGTTTCCGAAACTGCGGCTCCCAACGCTCCCAGATCATGATGTTCGCAGACACCATGAATTTTAAAAGGACGGCCATTGAGAAAAGCCCCTTTGTCCGGTGTCAGAACGACGTCTTTAAACCCAATCCGGCACGCCTGCCGATCCTGCAATTTTCCATCCGCATAAAGCAGTGTTTCCAATTTATATAAAACCGGATGCTCAAAATCCCATTCTATAACATCCTGAAGGATGTTCGTTTCTTTTTCTTTTATGGTATATGTCAAATCCGTATTCTCTAATCTGCACTTCAGACAGTGCTGAATACGGATATTTTTTTCTTTCTCCGGATCAATGCACTTCCCGTTACTGCCCACTTCCGTCGAAACGGTCAGTTCATAGCCCTTATCCGTTTTCTCGGTATGCACATACACACCGTCTTCCACAAGGTAATACTCCCCGCATTCATGCAGCCAGACATTCCGATAAATTCCGGCTCCCGAATACCATCTGCTATTAGGACATTGATAGTTACAGCGCACCGCAATTTCATTTTGTCCATCCCGTAAATACTTCGTCAAATCAACAGTAAAAGAAGAATATCCATACTTCCACTCAAAAATCTGCACCCCGTTCAAATAAACCGTGCTGTCCATATAAACACCATCAAAGGTGACAAACCATCTTCCGGAATCTGTTTTCCTGATGCAAAATTTCTTGTAGTAAAAGCCGGAAGAATCCTCATAAAGTTTTGTAAGATCCTCTATCAGATAATCATGGGGCAGTCTGACCGGAAGAAACTCTTCTTTTTTTTGCAAAACAGCTGCGACATCATCTTCTATTTTTCCTTTATAAAAAAACCAGCCATCATTCCATTTTCTTTTCATATCCATACCCATTCATCATAATTCTGGTTCTGCGTAACAACCTGTTTATATGACAATACGGCCTTGGAATCCACCAAAACCGTACTGCCATACATGTCGTATTTTATTTATTCAGGAAGTTCCGTTGCATCACCATATGTTTTATCCCATGCTGCTGCACGCTCATCCATAATTGCCTGACCGCCTGCTCCCAGATAGTCTGCCATTGCAGCATCCCAGACAGAATCGAAATTCTCTACAGACGCACTGACTGCTGTATCGTATACAATATCTCTCTTCTCAGCAAGTGGTGTTCCCATACCGTTTTCCGCAACAATTTCACCGGTTTTGAAGTTTTTGGCCGGAATAGCACTTGTTTTGGCCAGTTCATTTGCCTTATTCACATCATCCGCATCAACACCTGCATAGCTGTGCGCAAGAGATTTTGCTGTTTTCTCTGCGTCGGTAAGATTCATACCGTTACATGTGATTGTATAATCAATGTTGAATCCGGAGTTCTGGATATCATCACCGGTAGCTGCAATAATCTCCACACCACCGTCATCCAATACATTGTGTGTCACGCCTTCATCGCCAATCTGAAGATATTCAATTACTTCAGGTGTGGAAATGAAGTCAAGATATAACAGGGATGCAAGAGGCTCATCATTTGTACCGGGGAAGAAAATCTTTCTGTCTCCGGCTGTACCATTTACAAATTTCACATAATCACCATTTGCATTTTCAAAACAGTCTATTGCAACATATTTTGCTTCCGGACCTACTAATCTTACCAGATTAGCTGCGATAGAATCCTCACCGTTTCTCCACGGATAATCCCAGTTATGTGTAAATGCACCTACATATCCTGCTTTCATCATATCATCTTCTGTCGTATCACCGGAACCATATAAAGCGAAGTCATCCCACATCAGACCCTCGTTGTACCACTTATTCAGAAGTCTGACAGCTTCTTTCGTACCATTCTGGGTCAGCTTTCTGTCATCAAATCCATTTACATAATATTCCTCATCCGTAATATCCGGATCAATGAAAGATTCTATTAAAGTAGCTGCTCTCCAGCCCACATCGTAGCTTACAGAATAAGGAATCATTTTATCTGCATCTGCACCAAGCAGTGTATCCGCATTATCACGGAATGCAATCAGCATCTCTTCAAACTCTGCTTTTGTGGTAGGTGCTTTCATGCCAAGTGCGTCTAACCAGTCCTGACGAACAAACGTAAGTACACGGTTTGAATTTGCAAGTTTACCTTCAATCGCCCAAAGTTCTTTCGTTTCCGGATCCTGGTCATAATAAATGTTGTAATCTGTCAACCAGTTCCAAAGGTTTGGTACATCGTCTGCGTGACCATCAACATATGGCTGAAGATCCAGCACACCACCCATGTTTGCATAGGTCTGGATGGTTGCATAGTCATAAGTAACGCAAATATCCGGTGCATCACCTGCTGCAAGAAGGTTGTTAAGCTGTTCTACCTCTGTCCAACGTGGGACTGCCACAAATTCAACCTCTACATTGTGTTTTTCCAGCATACCCTTTTTGATATAATCCGTATACTTGTTGTTGGTCGGGTCAGAACCACCATCGTTACCACGATCATAAACCTCAACCGTAATCTTTCTGGTTTCTGCAAACTTGCCATCTGTAAGTTCGCAAGCTGTTGCTGCCTCTTCTGCCGGTGCCTCTTCAGCACTTTCTGTTTCACCCGCATCCTCTGCTGTTTCCGCCGTAGATGCTTCTTGGGATGTTTCTGCAGAGCCGCCGCAGGCTGTCAATGACATAACCATTGCGCTTGCTAGAAACATAGCAATCATTTTCTTCTTCATAGTGTCCTCCTTATTTTGGGTTTTTTCCTTTTCTTTATCGTTTCTTTATTCCTTAACAGCACCTACGGTAACTCCATGAATGAAATATTTCTGCAACCATGGATAAATACACAAAATAGGTACTGTGGAAAACATAACTACAGCTGCTTTCACCGCCTCTGAAAGTCCCGGTGACGAAAAGCCCTCCTGTGTTGCAACTTCCACCTGATTGATGTTGTTAATAATATTGTACAAGTACAACTGTAACGGATACAAATCTTTGTCCGTTATGTACATCA
>JBJENT010000015.1:0-5166 GCA_051880335.1 Lachnospiraceae bacterium | reverse complement strand
CCTTCTTCATACAAATCTTCAAGTGCTCTCCATGCTCCATATGCATCACCAAATGGCTGATGAAGAAGTACAAGATCCAGATACTCCGTCTGCAGTTTCTTCATGGATTCAAGTACAGACTCCTTGGTATTTTCATAGCCATAATGTTCGATCCATACTTTTGTGGTAAGGAAAATTTCCTCACGAGGAATTCCGCTTTTTTTAATGGCAGAACCCACTTCCGCTTCGTTAAAATAAGACTGAGCCGTATCAATCAAGCGGTAGCCTGCTTTCAGAGCATCCAACACACAGCGTTCACACTCTTCCCTGGTCACCTGATATACTCCATATCCCAATTGTGGCATTTTTACGCCATTACTTAAAATCCTATATTCCATAAAAAAATCCTCCTTGAAATTATTCTGTATCTATGATACATTTCAATCGTATCAACCGGTAGTAACTACCGGTCAAGTGTTTTTTATATTTTGGAGGAAAAATATGTTTACGATGAAACAAGCCTGTGAACAGACACAGTTGCCATATGAAACACTGAAATTTTACTGCAATCAGGGACTTGTTCCCAATGTCAAGCGGGACAAAAATAATCGCCGCATCTTTGACGAAAGAGATATTTCCTGGATAAAAAGTTTAAACTGCCTTAAAAATTGTGGAATGAGTATTTCTGAAATGAAAGAATATATCAATCTTTGCCTTGTGGGAGAATCCACTATTCCGGAACGAAAAGCAATTCTTGATATCAAACGCAATGCTCTAATAGAACAATTAAAACAGGTTCAGGACTGTATTGATTACATCGACTGGAAACAAGGTTTTTATGATGATGTTTTGTCTGGGAAAACCAAATATTACAGCAACCTAATTGACATAAATGATTAGAATATGCCTTGTATTTTGTCCCTTTTCGGTCATAACAAAATAGAGATGTGTAACATAGCAAAAACCTTCCCTGTACTTTGGCCAGTGCGGGAAGGCTCTTGCATGCCGCTTTTGCTTTACTCATCGTCTACGCTCAGTTTGTACCCCATGCCCCAGATTGTTTTAATGAGGTCGCCTTTTTGCCCCATTTTACTGCGGAGCTTCTTCACATGGGTATCAATAGTTCTGGCATCACCAAAATAATCATAGTTCCATACATGGTTCAGAATTTTTTCCCTGGACAGGGCGATTCCCTGATTCTCCATAAAATATGCCAGAAGTTCAAATTCTTTAAAACTAAGGTCTATATTTTTCCCATCAATCGTAACCAGACGTGCTGATTTATCCAATACGATTCCCCCCACCGAAATCACATTGTCTGCCTGACTCTGGGTTGTTCTTCGAAGGATTGCTTCTACTCTTGCCACCAGGATCTTAGGGCTGAAAGGCTTTGAAATATATTCATCCACTCCCAGTTCAAATCCCTGAAGTTCATCCTGCTCACTGCTCTTTGCAGTCAACATGATAATCGGAACTTTCGAGTAGTTTCTGATTTCCCTGCATACATGCCATCCATCCATCTTGGGCATCATTACATCCAGAATAATAAGTGCGATATCCTGATTATCAAAGAAAATATCCAGTGCCTCCACGCCATCACTGGCTTCCAGCACTTCGTATTCATTTTTTACCAGAAAGTCTTTTACCAGTTTTCTCATTCGACTTTCATCATCTACTACTAAAATTTTAATCTTATCCATTATTTTCTCACCAGACTCTAATTTTTTATCAAGCTCTGATTTTTTCACACCAAGTTCTGATTATCTCACACCAAGTTCTAATTCTTTCTCCCGAATTACACTTTCACGCTCTGTCAGGTCCTGCTCCCATGCTGCATACTTATCCTGAATGGCTACCTCATAATTAATCACATTGGGATTATCACCTGTTTTTGCAATGAAAAACATTCCAATCACCATAAGTACTAAAAGTATGTTTAAAAAAATAGAAATTTTCGTTTTATCGACCTTTTCCTTTTTCTCAGAAGGTTTGATCCGCTGCTTTGTGGTCGGAGCCTCCTCCCGGATGTTATTGGAATAGGATTCATACAATGGGATCGGCTGTATCTCTTTCTCCGTATAGCCCGAGTTGATCAGCTGTTTACGCATCCTGTGCATAAAATTCAGCCCCACCGGTGTCTGAAAGGTTCTGGTCTCAATCGCCTTATCATATACATTCCTCATGGTTTCGGCATTCCCTTTTTTCAGGTGCTCCATCAGGTATGCGATCTTCTTTTCTTCGATCCCCGCCAGATCCGCATCATCAGCAGACATAAATAAATATCCATCCACGATATTCAGTTGTTTGTTCTCTTCCTTTAACTGACTCATATATTCTCAAGTACTGTAATAATCATTTCTACAATCATCATTCACTATCATAATCATTTCCACAACAATCATTCACATTGGATAATCGTTCATACAATAATCTTTTACTGTATGATCTGCTTAAAATCAGCCACATTTTTCGCAATATCTCCCAGAAAAACGCTGGAACCGGCTACCAGAACATTGGCGCCTGCATCCATGATCTTTTTACAGTTATCCAGCTTTACGCCACCATCTACCTGAATATCTGTGTCTTTTCCCATAGCATCCAGTTTATCCCGCAGAGTACGGATTTTGCCACTCATGGCTTCGATGTATTTCTGTCCGCCAAATCCCGGATTCACAGTCATAATAAGAACCATGTCCAGCTCCGGAAGAACATAATCCAGCACATTCAGTGGTGTGGCAGGATTCAGCGCTACACAGCACTTTTTGCCTAAATCCTTAATCTGATGGACCAGTCTGTCCAGATGAGGTGTTGCCTCAGCATGTACAGTGATACCGTCAGCACCGATCTGCGCAAAAGTTTCGATATATCTCTCCGGATGTTCGATCATCAGATGCACATCAAAAAACATATTGCTTTTCTTACGAAGAGATTCGATTACCGGCATGCCAAAAGAGATGCTTGGAACAAACATACCGTCCATAACGTCTATATGTAACATTTTAAGGCCGCTTTGCTCTAACAAAGCGACCTCTTCTCCTAATTTTGTAAAATCAGCTGATAATATAGAAGGTGCTAAATAATTCATATTCTCTCCCTAAAAAAGTGTTTTATCTATTTTTTTCATAATGTATTTGATCTTGCTCTCAGCCTCATCACCTAAATCACTTATAGCGGCTTCTGCTGCCTCTACCTGCCATTCATTGATACAGAATACACAGCTTGGCTTTTTGCTGCTGGAAAATAATCCGCCTTTTTCCCATTTGATAAAATAGGAAATTCTCGCTCCCAATAACGCTCTTTCCACAGCTTCTTTTACCTTCAGATCAGAAACCCTGCATAATTCCATTTCGTTATTTACTTTTACTCTGGAAAACTTTGATTCCATTTTCTTCCCGCCTCACTTATATATCTTCTCTAATCTGTACCTTTTAAGGGCTTTTTATTCGCCAGCATACATTTCGGCACCGTTAAAAGCCTGTTATTCGCCGGCCTCCATTTTGCACCGTAAAAGCTTCTTATTCATTGGCCTCCATTTTGGCACCGCAATGTCTGCAGAACGCAGAGTCTTCTTCCACATCTTCTCCACAGGAAGGGCATACATCCACACCTTTTATACTGCGAATGTACGCTTTGCAAAGCTTGATATCTGCTTTTGCGTCATCGATTTTTTGCACCTCTTCTGTAAAATCTTCAAACTCTTTTTCTGCCTTTATGCTTTTGTATACGGACTGGCCGATTTTTGCATAAACTTCCTGTGCAGCTGCTTCACTTTTTCTGATTTTTAATTTTAATTTTGTTACTTCTGAAACTTCTTTTGCTTTCTCAGATGCTGCAGCTCCTGCCTCTGTAATGGTATCGCTAAGTTTATTTAAAAAATCCATTGTCTTCCTCCATATTCAAAATGATGTTCTGTTTCAAAACCTCATAGAATATTTTATACCAATGGGCTTTTTTTATCAAGAAAAAGTACCTACATCAAACATCTTACTGCAGCATATATTTTTTCATACTTTTCAAACATTTCCATATATTTTCTGTGATATTCCATTCTGGGCTCATAAGTGACGGTTTTCTCCACCATATGGTCTGCTGCGTCTTCCAAATCCCGGAATATTCCGATGGCGATTCCGGTCAGCATGGCAGAGCCAACAGTACCTGCATCAACGGTTTTCAGCGCTACAATCGGGATTCCCAGTACATCTGCCTTCATCTGCATCCAGATTTTGGAATGTGCTCCACCGCCTGTGGCATGAAGTTTCCTGGGACTTGCCCCGGAAGAAGCAACATTTTTATAATTCAAATACATTTCATAGGTAACACCTTCCATGCAGGCCCGGTAGATGTCGGCAGCTGTTGTAGCTGTTGTCATGCCCAGGATCGCTCCTTTGGAACCGGTATCCATATAAGGGGTAGCAGCACCTGCAAAATGAGGAAGCAGAAGCATGCCTGATGGTCCCTCCGGATCAAGTCCTTCCGCCATTCGTTCTTTTCGGTAGGCTTCTTCCAGATAGGAGTTCACCGATATTCCCTGCTGCCCAGCCAGTTCCTTTTCCTTTTTTGTGATCTGATCAGTGCACCACTGTATCAGTGCGCCACCTGTATAGGAAAATGCATAGGTCACATACTTTCCAGGAATCACATAAGGAACGATCACATATTTTCCATCCATCATATCCTGTATGTCCGGCATCTGATCATAAATCGGAGTAAGACACTCTACCGTTCCGGCTCCATCCACTCCCACTTCTCCGTCAAAGGCTCCGGCACCCACTGCTGCCGCTACCTGATCATGACTGATACTTACAATATGGGTCTGTGTAGACAAACCGGTAAGTTCCGATGCTTTTTCGGTCACACATCCTGCATCTGTACCGGTGGGAACCGGACTGGACATCTGTTCCACCGGAACACCGATTGCATCAAAGAATTCTTTTCTCCATTCCAGTTTTTCAATATCAAAGGCCATGCTTCTGGTCGCCAGAGAATAATCGATCTGCCGGTTTCCGGTTAACATAAATACCACATAATCTTCCATTAAAAAAATATACCGGCACTTTTCGTAGACTTCCGGTGTGTGCTTTTTCCGCCACATGATTTTTGGAAAGCTGTACATTTCATGGGGTACCACACCGGTGATTTTCGCGATGTTCTCCCGGCCAAATAGTTTACATAATTCTGCACACTCTT
>JBJENT010000014.1:0-5191 GCA_051880335.1 Lachnospiraceae bacterium | reverse complement strand
TTCATTAAAACACAGTTATAGGGACAGATTTTTTATGAAAAAAAGAAATCATAGGGAAAGTAAAAGATGGTTTATGCAGATCATTACGGTAAGTATGATTTCTGCTGCCTGTATGGTAGGGTGTGGCTCTTCCGACTATGCGAATAGTTCGGAAGCCGCAGTAGAAAGTGCAGCAGCGGCAGATTATATTTATGATGATTACAGCATGCCGGAAGAAGCTTATGACGAGAGCTGGGACGAAGGAACCGGCAGTTATGATTCCGCCGAAAAGCCGGAAGTACAGTCAAACCGTAAGCTGATCACAACCATGAATCTGGATGTGGAAACGACAGAATTCGACACCCTTATGCAGAACGTGGAGCGCAGAGTGACAGAAGCGGGCGGATATATCGAAAGCAGCAATCAGTGGAATGGCAATTATTATAATGTAGAGGATTACCAGACCAGAAATGCCAGCTTAACCATACGTATTCCCGCAGAAAAACTGGATTCTTTTGTGGATATGCTGGATCAGAATTCCAACATTACCAATAAGTCCAAATCTGTAGAGGATGTTACCTTGTCCTATGTGGATCTGGAGAGCCATAGAAATGCATTGAGATCGGAAGAAGAAAGACTTCTGGAACTGATGGATCAGGCCGAAACACTGGAAGAGATCTTACAGATTGAAGATAAACTGACAGATGTCCGCTATCAGCTGGAGAGTATGGAATCCCAGCTGCGGACCTTTGATAATCAGATCAATTACAGCACTATTTATCTTTCCATATCAGAAGTGGAAAGAGTATCCCCGGCAGTACCGGAAAGTACCTGGGATGCCATCCGAAGCGGTTTTGTGGAAAACTTATACCGGGTTGGATCAGGACTGCGTGATTTTGCAATCGGATTCATTGTGAGCATTCCGTTTATTGTGGTGATCCTGGTTATCTTAGCTATCCTTGGTCTGATTTGCTTCCTGTTGGTAAAACTGATTTTGAAATTAAGCGAGCCAAAAGCAAAGAAATCAAAGGTAAAAAAGCAGGGACAGATGGTGGTAACACAGAATATGCCACCGCAGAATATGCACCAAGGGACGGAGGAAAAGAAGAATGACACCATCCTATAAAGCCGGATTTGCCACCTTGATCGGCAGACCAAATGTGGGAAAATCCACGTTGATGAATCAGCTGATTGGGATGAAAATTGCGATTACATCCAGCAAACCTCAGACCACCAGAAATCGGATACAGACGGTGTACACCGATGAGAAAGGTCAGATCGTTTTTCTGGATACGCCGGGTATACATAAAGCCAAAAACAAATTGGGAAATTATATGGTTGGCGTTGCCGAACATACCCTGAATGAAGTAGATGTGATCTTATGGCTTGTGGAACCATCCAATTTTATCGGCGCAGGAGAGCGTCATATTATCGAAAAACTGCAGAAAGTAAATACACCGGTCATTCTGGTGATCAATAAAATCGATACCGTAAAAAAAGAAGAGATTTTAGCTTTCATAGATACCTATCGGAAAGAATATGATTTTGCAGAAATCGTACCGGTATCTGCATTAAAGGGAACGAATAAGGAAGATCTGATAGAAACCATTATGAAATATCTTCCTTATGGAGAACCATTTTATGATGAAGATACGATCACAGATCAGCCGGAGAGACAGATCGTAGCAGAAATGATACGTGAGAAAACCCTTCGCTGCCTGGAAGATGAGATCCCACACGGGATTGCAGTGACCATTGAAAGCATGAAATATAAAAAGAACCTTTGTGAGATACAGGCAACCATCATCTGCGAGCGGGATTCCCATAAAGGAATTATCATCGGAAAGCAGGGGTCCATGCTGAAAAAAATCGGTACCCAGGCACGTAGAGACATCGAAAATTTATTGGAATGTCAGGTGAATTTACAGCTTTGGGTGAAGGTAAAAAAGGATTGGAGAGACAGTGATATTCTCCTGAAAAATTTCGGTTATAATCCAAAAGATACAGAATAGAAAAAGGAAAAATGCGAACCCTATTATTAGGTTCCTTCAGGGTGAAAAATGAACCTGAAGGTTCCAAAACAAGAGAAAAAGAAGTGGGGTAAGCGTCATGGATGATAAACGGGATTTTGAAAGATTTATGCAGACCGGAAAGATAGAAGATTACCTGCGGTACAAAAGCAGCTGCAATCAGGAAAAGCACTATAGAAAGCAGGAAGACAGGTCTGAAGAGAGGACGATGCATGCGGGATTTCGTGCAGGTGACAGGGATGGTGATCAAAGCGGTTCCTGTAGGTGAGTATGATAGGGCGGTTACCATATTAACCAGCCAGAGGGGAAAGATTTCTGCATTTGCCAGAAACTCCAGAAAAATGAATAATCGTTTTATGGCAGCGACCAATCCTTTCTGCTTCGGGACCTTTAAACTGTTGGAAGGACGGACTGCATATACGATTGCAGATGCAGAAATTTCCCAGTATTTTGAAGAATTACGGACGGATCTGGAAGGCGCATATTATGGGATGTATTTTCTGGAAGTAGCAGATTATTATACCAGAGAGAACAACGATGATGCAGAGATGCTGAAGCTGCTATATCAGTCGGTCAGAGCTTTAATACATAAAAAGATACCAAATGAACTGGTGCGCCTTGTTTTTGAATGTAAATCTATGGTGGTGAATGGGGAGTTTCCGGGCATTCCGAAGAAGGAAGGGTTGCTGGATACCACCGCATATACCATACAGTATATTATGGATTCTCCTATAGAAAAGCTGTATACCTTTACTTTGCGGGAGGACGTACAAAAGGAACTGGCGGAAATCGTAAAGGACTATAAGAAGCAGGTCTGGAATCATGATTTTCACAGTCTTTCCTTTCTCGAAAATCTTTGTTGAAAAACCGTAGTAAGTCGATTATAATAATATTTGTTATGCCTGCAAGGAAGAGGTTTCTTGCAGTGCTTGTGTGTCCAAAAATATAACATATGGAAGGGAGATGGATACGTGACCAAATTGAAGTATATTTTACTTGGCATTGTGGTAGGGCTTCTTTGCACCGCCTGCGGAAAAGAAACCGAAGAGATGACAACGATATCCATTGATAAAAAGGGCACTGTAGAACATACCATCCTGGAAGAATTTGGTGCAGAATATAATGTGGATGATCTGCAGCAGATGGTTCTTGGTGAAGTGGCATCCTATCAGAAAAACCGGTTAACGGATACTGCGGAGGATGTTAAGGTAAGTAAGGTCGAAATGACAGGAGAGGATAAAGTCCTGATTCAGATGTCATTTCCCACAGTGGAAGACTTTAAAAAATTTCAGAATATCCACTCGGTAGAAGAAAACGAATTCTTTTTTGGCACCGTAAAAGAGGCATATGATGCAGGGTATTCTCTGAATGTAACATTGCATGAACGGGAAAATGACAGTGTACTTCTGGATCATACTGCGATTCTGGAAAATGGCGATAAAAAGATGATTATTTATGATCCGAACATGAATTATGATAGTCAGCAGGGCATCGGTGCACCTGTGATCATCCGGACCTATGATTCCATTTATGCACTTTCCGATAATGTTGTGATACAGGACAAAAAGGATGCCTGGATTGGTAATACATCGGATCTGGCGTATATCATATTAGACAATTAAGGGGTTTATGAAAGGAGTAAACATTAATTATGGAAAAAACAATGGAGAAAATTGTTGCACTCTCAAAAGCCAGAGGCTTTGTATTTCCAGGATCTGAAATCTATGGTGGTCTTGCAAATACCTGGGATTACGGTCCACTGGGGGTAGAACTGAAAAACAATGTAAAAAAAGCATGGTGGCAGAAATTCGTTATGGAAAATCCATATAACGTGGGTGTAGACTGTGCCATCTTAATGAATCCTCAGACATGGGTAGCATCAGGACACTTAGGTGGTTTCTCTGATCCCCTGATGGATTGTAAAGAATGTAAAGAACGTTTCCGTGCAGACAAACTGATTGAAGATTTTGCTGCAGAAAACAATATCACACTGGAAAAACCAATTGATGCATTTTCTCAGGAAGAGATGAAAGCATTCATCGAAGACAATAACGTACCATGTCCATCCTGTGGAAAACACAATTTTACCGATATCAGACAGTTCAACCTGATGTTCAAAACCTTCCAGGGTGTAACAGAAGATGCCAAAAACACAGTATATCTTCGTCCTGAGACAGCACAGGGTATCTTTGTAAACTTCAAAAATGTACAGAGAACATCCCGTAAGAAAATTCCTTTTGGTATCGGTCAGATTGGTAAATCTTTCCGTAATGAGATTACTCCGGGTAACTTCACATTCCGTACAAGAGAATTTGAACAGATGGAACTGGAATTTTTCTGCGAACCCGGTACCGATTTAGAATGGTTCCAGTACTGGAGAGCATTCTGTCGTGACTGGCTGCTTTCTCTGGGTATCAAAGAAGATGAAATGAGACTTCGTGACCATGCTCCGGAAGAACTTTGCTTCTACTCCAAAGGAACAACCGATATCGAATTCTTATTCCCATTTGGATGGGGCGAACTTTGGGGTATTGCTGATAGAACAGATTATGACCTGACACAGCATCAGAACGTATCCGGCGAAGATATGAGCTACTTCGATGATACAAAGAATGAGAAATATGTTCCATACGTAGTAGAGCCATCTCTGGGTGCTGACCGTGTTGTTTTAGCGTTCCTTTGTGCAGCATACGATGAAGAAAACATTGGAACAGAAGAAAAACCTGATATCAGAACAGTGATGCATTTCCATCCTGCACTGGCACCGGTTAAAATCGGTGTACTTCCTCTTTCCAAGAAGCTGAATGAGGGTGCAGAAAAGATCTTTGCAGAGCTGTCTAAGAAATATAACTGTGAATTTGATGACAGAGGTAACATCGGTAAGAGATATCGTCGTCAGGATGAAATCGGTACTCCATTCTGTATTACTTATGACTTTGATTCAGAAGAAGACCAGAAAGTAACCGTTCGTTTCCGTGATTCCATGGAACAGGAACGTGTTGCAATCGCAGATCTGGATGCTTATTTTGCAGATAAATTTACGTTTTAATTAGGAGGCAGTGATGAGACAATTCACATCAGATGAACTTAGAAAAAACTGGAAAGAGTTTTATATAGAAAGAGGACACGTAGACGTAGGTGCTGTTTCACTGGTATCTGACGGTTCTACAGGCGTTCTTTTT
>JBJENT010000013.1:0-5205 GCA_051880335.1 Lachnospiraceae bacterium | reverse complement strand
ATGATTGTTTCATTATATAATTGTTTTATTATGATTCGGAAATTACAGCTAAAAAATAGTAACAGTACAGCCCATCCTGTTTTACAAGACAGGATGGGTTTTTTATATAATAGGAAATTTCTTTGATTTTTTCTTTGGATGAGGCTGAAAGAAACATTTGGGATCATTGAACCTACTCGACTATCAATTTGCTGTTCAGTAGGCATTTTCTGAGATGAAAAAGCAGAAAACTGCATACCGAAATTCAGGAATGACTGCCAGTAGGTAGTTTTTGAGATGAAAAAGCAGAAGATATGCCTACTGAAATTCAAGAATGATTGCCGGTAGGTAGTTTCTGAGATGAAAAAGCAGAAGATATGCCTACTGAAATTTAAGAATTGCTGTCGGTAGGTAAGATTTAGAGATTAACAACAAAAGCATGCCTACTGAGAATGAAAAGCGGGCGCAAGTAGGTAAATCGTAAGCTTATTATGAAGAAAAGGTGACTAAAAGAAATTTCTTACCCTTCAAGAATGAGGGGAAGGGGAGTTGAATAGGCAAAGCCTATTTCTTGTGCAAGAAAACTTTGTACCTATTTTAATACAAAAAAAATTAAAAAATTTTAGATAAAATAGTTGACAAATCTTTAGCGATGTATAAAATAGGAAAATAGTTAAAATGTTTTAACTAAAAATTATTAGATAAAATTCAAAAATGAAAGGTGATACCAAAATGTTTGAAGAAGTAAAAGAAATCATGATTGACACATTAAACTGTGATGCAGACAAAGTAACTATGGAAGCTAATATTTTTGATGATCTTGGCGCTGATTCTCTGGATGCAGTTGAATTAAACCTTGCATTAGAAGAAAAATTAGGTATCTCAATTGACGAAGAAGCAATGGCAAATATGAAAACGGTTGCAGATATTGTTAATTATCTGGAAAGCAACAAATAATGATTTCCGCAGGCAGAAATGCTTGCGGAAAATTCTTTTTCGCAGGCAATATTGTTTTCAGTAACGATATTGCTTGCAGAAAACCATTCAGTAAAGGGTCTAAGATATGACTTTAGAAAATATTTTAACAATTATGGACAAATTTGATTCATCTGAAAGTGCTTATTTGGAACTGCAGATGGGTGAAGTAAATTTAAAATTGAAAAAAGCAGAAGCATGTGGCAAGCAGGTTATCCTGCAGGGACAGCAGATAGTACCGGGACAGCAGATGATACCGGCACAGCAAATAGTACCGGGCCAGCAGGTGATGCCGGGACAGGTATCTATAGGTCAGCCTTTGGCAGGCCAGCAGGCACAAGGCCAGCAGGTGGTAGCAGGGCAGCCAGGCCAGACAGAAACAAAAGCTGATGGCATGCCACAGATTCATGTAGATTATATAAAGGCACCACTGGTTGGTGTGTATTATGCCGCAGCCTCACCGGATAAGGCACCTTTTGTACAGGTGGGAAGCAGAGTGGAAAAAGGTGATACGGTATGCCTCATCGAAGCAATGAAAATGATGAGCGAAGTGGCAGCACCGAGAGCCGGTGTGATTAAAGAGATATTGGTGGAAAATGGTGACCTGGTAGAATTTGATAAACCTCTTTTTGTCATAGAGTAACCTCAGGCCGGAATACAGCGCAGACAACAGGAAGGATATAACGCAGACAACAGGCAGAACACAGTGCAGACAACAGGTAAACCTTTGACACATTGAAGAGAAAACCGAAAGGACGTTAAAAACGTGTTTCAACGAATATTAATTGCTAACCGTGGTGAGATTGCAGTAAGGATCATACGGACATGCAGAGAAATGAATATTGAAACAGTAGCTGTATATTCTACAGCAGATGCGGAAGCAATGCATGTAAAGCTGGCTACCAGATCCGTGTGTATCGGACCGGCAAAAGCAGCAGACAGTTATTTAAATATGAAAAATATTCTGGCAGCAGCAATCAATACGGGGTGTGATGCGATTCATCCCGGATTTGGTTTTTTATCAGAAAACAGCGAGTTCGCCAGATTGTGCGAGGATAGCGGCATTACATTTATCGGACCGAAAGCAGATGTCATCGATGCTCTTGGAAATAAGGCTGCCGCACGTAAAATGATGATGGCAGGAAATGTCCCGGTAGTACCGGGCTCCAAAGAAGTTCCGAAAAGCTTTGAAGAAGTAAAACAGATCGCAGAAGAGATCGGATATCCTGTTCTTCTGAAGGCATCCGCCGGTGGTGGCGGACGAGGTATGCGAAGAGCCTATAAACCGGAGGAACTGGAAAAGGCATATGAAGAAGCAAAGGCAGAAGCCAGAGCCTGCTTCGGAAATGATGAGATGTATATCGAAAAACTGATCTTAAATCCTCGCCACATTGAATTTCAGATTTTGGCAGATGAGTTTGGAAATGTAGTTCATCTGGGAGAACGTGACTGTTCCATCCAGAGGAAAAATCAGAAACTGATTGAAGAAAGTCCCTGCATGCTTCTTTCGCAGGAGCTTCGGGAGCAGATGGGAACTGCCGCTGTAAACGCAGCAAAAGCAGCCGGATATACCAACGCTGGCACAGTAGAATTTGTACTGGACGAGCAGGAACATTTCTATTTTATCGAAATGAACACCAGAATACAGGTAGAGCATCCGGTAACAGAGATGGTCACAGGTCTGGATCTGGTGAAAGAGCAGCTTCGTATTGCATCCCACAGACCACTTTCTTATAAACAGGAAGATATCGTATGCCAGGGGCATGCAATGGAATGTCGTATTAACGCAGAGGATCCGGCAAAGGGTTTTATGCCCAATTCCGGAAAGATCCGCTTCCTGAATTTCCCCGGTGGTCCCGGAGTGCGAATTGATACTGCTTTATATAATGGATATGAAACCAGTCCGTTTTATGATTCCATGATGGCCAAGATCATTGTACATGGAAAAACCAGACTGGATACGATCCGTAAGATGAGAAGAGCATTGGAGGAATTGGTAATCGAAGGCATTACCACAAATGGAGATTTTGACTATCTGGTGCTTCATCATCCGGATTTCATCAAAGGAAAATATAACGTGGGATTTATCGAAGAACATCTGGACGAGCTGTTAGCGTGGGATGCTCTTGTAGAATCGGATGAACCCCTTGAAGGAATGGATGAGCCGATGTAGAATCGGATGAATCCTATGAAGGAATGGGTGAACCGATGTAGAATCGGATGAATCCCATGAAGAAATGGATGGACCGGTATAATGGATAATCTTTTGGAGAAAAGAAAAGGAAAATTCGAAAAATTAAGAGTACTGAGAGAACAGCAGAGAAATGGCGGAAATGATACCGCTTCGGATTTGGACGCTGATATCAGGGAAAAAGAAAAAAAGATGCCGGAACTTTTTGTAGAGTGCCCGACCTGTCATAAAGAATTTACCAAAAGACATTTAAGAGATAATCTTTATGTCTGTCCGGAATGTGGTTACCACTATGGAATGCCACCGGAGAAAAGAATTGTTGCCTTGTGTGATGAAGGATCTTTTAAAAGATTCCGCTATCACTTCCCGGAAATCGACCCATTGGAATTCGAAGGATATCGGGAGAAAAAAGCAGATCTTAGAGAAAAAACCAGACAGGATGAAGCGGTACTTACCGGTGTTGGAAAAATAGAGGGTAAAAAAGCAGTGATTGCTGTGATGAACAGTAAATTCCTGATGGGAAGTATGGGCATCCAGCTGGGTGAAACAGTGACTCTTGCAGTAGAGTATGCGGAGAAACATAATCTCCCTCTGATCATTTTTACTGCAAGCGGTGGTGCCAGAATGCAGGAAGGTATCCTTTCTCTGATGCAGATGGCAAAAACCAGTGCAGCAATCGAACGGTTTCAGAAAAAAGGCGGGCTATATATTGCCTATTTTACCCACCCCACAACAGGTGGTGTCAGTGCCAGCTTTGCAGGACTGGGGGATATTACCCTTGCTGAGCCAAAGGCGCTGGTAGGTTTTGCGGGCCCACGTGTGATTGAGCAGACCATAGGACAGAAGCTTCCGGAAGGATTCCAAAGGTCAGAATATCTGGAAGAGCATGGGTTTGTGGACCAGATCGTACCGAGAAGCAGAATGCGTCAGGTGATCAGCCAGATCCTTACCTTACACCAGAAGTAAAGGATTAAAAAGCACTTTCCGGAATGCTGTAATGGAACGACCGGATAGAAGGCCGAGGAAAGTCGGAAAGAGAGACCGGAAAGTAAGTCGATGGAACGACCGGATAGAAAAGGAGACCGGATAAAATGGAAGAAATAGATAGCAGGATCGATGAAATCCTGGCACAGGGAAAAAAGCCTGGTCCAATGGATAAAGTTCTTTTGGCCAGACATCCCAAAAGACCGAAAATAAATCAGTATATAGACTATCTTTTTACCGATTTCTTTGAACAAAAAGGTGATTTTCTGGGAAAAGAAGACGGAAGCATATTTGGAGGAATCGCACTTTTTCATGGTATTCCTGTTACTGTGCTGGGACATCGGAAAGGAAATGATCTGCAGGAAAACATAGCCTGCAATTTCGGAATGCCGGGACCGGAAGGATACCGGAAAGCACTGCGCATGATGACTCAGGCTGAAAAATTCGGGAGACCGATCATTACCTTTATAGATACCCCCGGAGCATATCCCGGAATCGAAGCGGAAATGTATGGACAAAGTCAGGCTATTGCAAGGAATCTGGCGGCCATGAGCAGCATGCAGGTTCCGATCATTGCGATTGTGACCGGAGAGGGAAGCAGTGGCGGTGCTCTGGCAATCGGTGTTGCCAATAAAGTTTTCATGCTGGAACATGCAATATATTCCATCCTTTCACCGGAAGGATTTTCCAGTATCCTGTGGAATGATGCTTCCCGCAAGGAAGAGGCCAGCGAAGTGATGAAGCTTACCGCAGATGATCTGCTTAAGTTTGGTGTGATCGACGAAATCATTCCGGAACCGCTGGGAGGGGCACACAGAGCACCTACTATCGTGTTCGAGAGAATCGACCAGCTCCTGTGCAGGGAACTGAAAACGTTATGTGCAAAGAGTGGATCAGAGCTTGCCAGGAGCAGATATCAGAAATTCAGAACCATGGATGAGCAGTTCCGTGTCATGGAATAAAAAAGAAAACAGTTGGAGGATATACATGAAGGGATTACATATTGTGGCCACCGGCCGATATGCACCTGAAAAAATTGTAACAAATGATGATTTAAGCCGGATCGTCGATACTTC
>JBJENT010000012.1:0-5215 GCA_051880335.1 Lachnospiraceae bacterium | reverse complement strand
AGGACATTTATCTTCTTTCCGTGGCATGAATGTGGATCCGGATCAGATTATCATCGGAGCCGGAGCAGAATACCTATATGGTCTGCTGATTAAATTATTAGGAAAAGAAAAAAGATATTGTCTGGAGAATCCGGGATATCAGAAAACCTATCAGATTTATAAAAGCAATGAGGTAGAGTGTGTCTTTGCCGATATGGATGAGCAGGGAATATCCGTAGATGAGCTGCTTCACCAGGAGGCAGATATTGCACATATTAGTCCGACTCATCATTTTCCTACAGGAATCACTATGCCCATAACAAGGAGATATGAGCTGCTTTCCTGGGCACGGGAAGAGCAGGGAAGATATATCGTGGAAGATGATTATGACAGTGAGTTTCGATTAAACGGAAAGCCGATTCCTACCCTGCAGAGTATCGATGTGGATGAAAAAGTAATTTATATGAATACTTTTTCCAAATCCCTGGCATCCACCATTCGTATCAGTTATATGGTTCTGCCGGTTCATCTGGCTAATAAATATTATGAAAATCTGGGATTTTATTCCTGTACCGTGTCAAATTTTGAACAATATGCGCTGGCAACCTTTATCAAAGAAGGGCATTTTGAAAAGCATATTAACCGGACAAGACTTTATTATGTGCGGAAAAGACAAAAAACACTGGATATCATCCATGAGTGCTTTTCCGGGAAACAGTGCAGTATCATTGAAAAAGACTCCGGTCTGCATTTCCTGCTGGAACTGCATACCAACATGGAAGATAAAGAACTGGAAAGAAAGCTGATAGAACATAAGGTAAGACTTCAGCCCCTGGCGGATTTTTATCATGTTCCCAGAGAAGATAATACCCACCGGTTTCTGGTGAATTATTCCGGATTGGATATGGATGGGCTGAAAGAGGCATTGTTGAAAGTGAAGGGGTTGGTTTTTTGAATTTGTGTCCTAAATGAATATGCTGTTCTCATCAGAACGCGCTCTTAAGATAGGAGTTATAGGACAAAAAGTATTGATGTAAACCGTCTTGAGAGCTTGCAAATACTGGCCTCACGGCGGTTTAATCTTTTCCAGAGGAACGTCCAGAAAAACATTGAGGGTGGACAAAACTTACTGTATGCAGGAACAATTTATTTCACAGACAGTAATCAATTTTAGTTTGTTGCCAGACCTTACTGTGTACGGAAACTTTTCACTCTACAGACAGTAATCAATTTTAGCTTGTTGCCAGACCTTACTGTGTACGGAAATTTTTCACTCTACAGACAGTAATCAATTTTAGCTTGTTGCCAAATCTTACTGTGTACGGAAACTTTTCACTCTACAGACAGTAAATCTTGTTTCTGTGGTTTTGCAACAAATTTCATCCTCGGTCATTGCCCAGCGGTGAACATTATAAGGCTGATAAGGGCGGCTTTACTGCTGGTTGAATAGCATATGAAGTGCCGACGTTTTATAAGAATAAGTAATCATCAGTTATATGGCAGGCTCGTGTTTTGTGCAAATGTACTAAATGCGAGCCTGTTTTTTTTGGAATAGGTTACGCGATTAACCTTTGATTTTTACTGGGTTTTGCAATATCATATGATGTAGAAAAAATATTAGTTGTAGGAAAATATAGGTAATAGGGAATGTGAAGAAAATAACTGTAAATAGGTTAAGGATATATCAACAGAAAACAGATTGGTAAACAGATAGGAAACGGAGACAGATATGGAGAAGCAGCGTATAAGGATTGTGGATATTGCAGAGGAGCTGGGGGTAAGCACCGCCACCGTATCCAATGTAATCCACGGGAAAACAGCGAAAATATCCGATATAACGGTGAAAATGGTACAGCAAAAACTGGAGGAGATGCAGTATATCCCCAATATGGCAGGGATATTGCTGGCGCAGAATAATTCCAGAATCATTGGCGTGCTGATAAATGATCATCCAAAATATGAAGGAAAGGTCCTGGAGGATGGTTTTATTGCGGCTTCTCTAAATGCGCTAGTGAAAGTAACCAATGAGGCCGGTTATTTTATGATGGTTCAAACCACCACCGACTGGAATGTAGTCAAAAAGATTGCCTCCATGTGGAATATGGATGGCATCATACTGATCGGTTTTTGTGAGGCTGATTATCAGAATCTTCGGGATAAAATGCATATTCCTTTTGTGGTATATGACGGATATTTTCAGACAGCAAACAATATTGTGAATCTGACCATTGATCATTTTGACGGTGGGTATCAGGCTGGAAAGTATGCCAGAGAGTGTGGATTTCAAAAGGCGTTGTGCCTATCCGATAACCATATCTGTATGGATCTGGAGCGTATGGAAGGTTTTCAAAAAGGATTTGAAAGAGAAGTGGACAGGTGGCAGGTTCCCATGAAGAAGTCGGAAAGAATCCGGTTTTACGAAGAATATTTTGATGAGCTCAGCAGATATCCCATGGTATTTGCAGTGTCTGATCTTTATGCAGCTGAATATCTTCGATTTATGCAGAGCAAAGGGAAAAGGATTCCGGAGGACATTTCCGTCATCGGCTTTGACGGAAGCCCGGTTGGGGAGTATTGTGTTCCGGCACTTACTACCATAAAGCAGGATGCGGACCTGCGTGCCAAAGAAGCCATAAAGACATTGGAAGGCATGAAAAACAGAGAACATGTGGAAAGCCATATTGTACTGCCGGTTGAACTGGTGGTAAGAGAGAGTGTGGCAGAATTGAGAATGGAAGGAAATGAGAGGTAGAAGGAAATGCAAGAAAACAAAACATGTGAGGAAAAATCCTTCCTACAGTCGGTTAGTAAGCTGGCAATCCCGGTGGCACTTCAGTGCATGCTGCAGTCATCTTTCAGTATGATTGACCAGGTCATGATCGGCCAGCTGGGTAGCATCAGCATCACAGCTGTGGGAATCGCAGGCAAATTTTCTACCATATATTCTGTGATTGCAGCAGCAATCAGTACTGTGGCAGGCATTATGATTGCACAGTATATCGGTGCCGGTGAGGAAGAAGAATCTTTTAAAAGCTTTTGGGTAAATACCATGGCAGCTATGGCTGTGGCAGCTGTGTTTACAGTGCTCAGCATCTGCCTTGCAGGGCCGATTCTGGGGATTTACACAAAGGACCGGGCGGCAATCGCAGAGGGAGCAGTTTATCTTAGGATCATATCCTTTACTTTTATACCCATGGCGATCAGTTCCATTGCAGCCACATGGCTGAGATGTCATGAAAAGGCATCGCTGCCTTTATATGCCAGCTTTCTGGCGGTTTTGTGCAATACCGGTCTGAATTACATTTTGATCTTTGGAAAGCTGGGACTTCCCAGACTGCAGTCCAGAGGAGCCGGATATGCAACCCTGATTTCCCAGCTTGTGAACATGCTTCTCATAGTGATTGGGATGCTTTGGTGTGTGAAAAAGGAGCAGAAAAAGACCTGCTTTTCCTTCCATCTGGGGAAAATGACCATGAACCAGTATCTGGTCATGCTTCTTCCTATTCTTTTAACAGAATTCTTATGGAGTCTTGGAGAAAATGTATATGCTGTCATTTATGGGCATCTTGGGACGGAAAGTTTTGCCGCAATGACATTAACCGGTCCGGTTCAGGGTCTCTTTATCGGTGCACTCAGCGGACTGTCCGGTGCTGCTGCAGTACTGATTGGAAAAGAATTGGGGAAGAAAAACTTTGAAAAGGCATATAAAGACGGGAAAAAACTGGTTCTATATGGTATAATAGGAGCGCTTGGTTTATCTGTGCTGCTGATTCTGCTTTCCGGTTTATACGTTTCCATTTATCATGTGGAAGAAGAGGTAAAGCAGACTGCAAGGCTTCTTTTAATTGCATTTGCAGTATATGCACCGGTTAAGGTAACCAATATGATTCTGGGTGGTGGAATCATCCGAAGTGGAGGAAATACAAAACTGATCATGTACATTGACATCATAGGAACCTGGGGATTCGGTGTACCACTTGGATTTCTGGCCGCCTATGTACTGAAATGGTCTATACCATATGTGTATCTACTGCTTTCTTTTGAGGAAGTCATCCGGCTTTTGATGGAATGGTATGTGTTCAGACACAGAAAATGGGTGCATTATATAGGGGAATGAAAACATGAAAATATACAATTGTATGGTTGTTTTTAATCCGGAAAAAGATAAGATCCTGTTTTGCAAAAGAGTGAAAGAACCCTATCTCGGACTTTATAATTTCGTGGGTGGCAAAGTGGAAAATGGGGAAAACCATCTGGATGCGGCTTATCGTGAACTCCGGGAAGAAACCGGGATTACATCCCGGCAGGTCCGGTTGCATCATATGATGGATTTGACCTATTATGATCAGGATTTTCTGCTGGAATTATATGTTTGTAAACTGGAAAATATGGTAGAACTGGTGGAAGAGGTAAATCCTCTTGTATGGCTGCCGATTACAGAAGATTTCGCGGATGCCAGCCGGTTTGCAGGGGAGCAGAACATTGCCCATATTGTCAATGTAGCAAAAAAATCGCCGATGTTTTTGGAGAAATAGAAAACGGGAAATAGAAATAATCAGATAATGGAACAATAGTATGAATAAACAGGATACATATTACACTTATACAAAATATAGCGGAGCGGATAAAGAAGTCCATTTACCGGAGCAGGTAGATGGACTTTTTATGAATGTCATAGGAGCAAAAGCATTTTTAAGCTGCAAGACGGTAGAAAAACTATGGCTTCCTTATACCGTTCGGGAAATCGGAGACTGGGCCTTTGCTCATATGAAAAACCTAAAAGAAATCACGTTACCGGCTGAAACCATAGCATTTGGAAAACAGGTTTTTATGGGATGTGATCAGCTTGCCCGGGTACATGTGATGTCAGATATTCTTTATGAAGGACTGGAATATTTCCTTGCCACCATGTTCTGCAATTTCGAAAATGACCAGCTGATGAACCTGGGCAAACTTCAGACAGAAGAAGGACAGAAAAAGTGGCTTGAAAAATATGATCAGGTACTCTGTGAATATCTGGCAGAAGATGATGCAGTCCGATTTGTTCCTGCATTTATCGGCTGGTTTGATGTAGAAGATCTGGATGAGCAAAAGAAACGTTATGTAAACCAAGTGAAATCCAAGAAGTTGGAAATTGCGTTGCAAAGGCTTCTGTATGATGCAGAAATGAATGAGACAACACAGAGTTTATTGCAAAACTATGTGGAAAAACGGGAAAAGCATATGCTGGATCTCT
>JBJENT010000011.1:0-5227 GCA_051880335.1 Lachnospiraceae bacterium | reverse complement strand
ACAAAAAACTTGTGATTGAGTAAAAAGTGTGCTATCTTGTATGACGGTATCAAAAGACAGCAATAGAAAATATGACAGTATTTTTCTATTGTTTTCTTTTTACACCTCACTGACAAGACAGCTGTAAATAGAATGACTTTACAGCCTGGTGTGAAGGATAAGAAATCAAAAAAGGAGAGAAGCAAAAAGGATATTAAAAATATCCGGAAACTTTGCAGAAAGAAAACATGGAAAAAGTAAAAGCAATTTTAAAGGAAATTTTTATTGACGGATTAAGCGGGATGGCAACCGGTCTTTTTGCCACATTGATCATCGGAACCATTATTCAGCAGGTGGGAAATCTGATTCCGGGTATGGTCGGACAGTATTTATACCTGATCGGTAAGGTGGCAGGAGTGGTCACCGGTGCAGGCATTGGTATCGGAGTTGCACAGCGTCTCAAATCCAGTCCCTTAGTTGTGGTATCCGCAGCAACTGCCGGTATGGTAGGAGCCTTTGCCAGCAAGATTATTGCCGGATCCGTTCTGGTTGATGGAACTATGGTATTTGCCGGTGTAGGCGAACCTCTGGGGGCCTTTCTGGCAGCGATTACCTGTGTGTACATAGGCCGGCTGGTTTCCGGAAAAACAAAAGTGGATATACTGGTAACACCTTTTGTATGCATTGTATCCGGTTCTGCCATCGGACTGATCTTTGGACCTGGCATATCCAGCTTTATGACCTGGCTTGGAGCGATTATCAACTGGGGAACAGAACAGGCACCATTTTTGATGGGTATTGTGGTTTCCGTCCTGATGGGTATTATCCTTACCCTGCCGATCAGCTCCGCAGCGCTTGGCATTATTCTGGGACTGAATGGAATCGCAGCAGGAGCAGCTACTATCGGATGCTGTGCTAATATGATAGGCTTCGCAGTGGCTTCTTATAGAGAAAACAAAGTAAATGGTCTGTTAGCGCAGGGGCTTGGCACCAGTATGCTACAGATTGGTAATATTGTGAAAAAACCGATCATCTGGCTTCCGGCGATTATCACATCAGCTATTTTGGGACCGGTTTCTACCTGCCTTCTTCATATGACCAATAATGCAACCGGTTCCGGTATGGGAACAGCAGGTCTGGTGGGGCAGATCAATGCATATCAGACCATGGTAAGTGAAGGGCTTTCTTCCTCAGTGGTACTGGCTGAGATTATTGTGATGCATGTGATCCTGCCGGCCATTCTCGCCTTTGTGATCTCAGAAATCATGAGAAAGAAAGGTTTGATCTCAGACGGAGATATGAAGCTGGATGTATAGAAGCTCAGCAATGAGGAATTGATAAAACACGGATAAAGCGGTGTCAATGGATTTGCCAAAAATGTATTTTCGTCTTACAATGGTTTTGGCTATCGTTACTTTCCATATGGAAAGACGAGATATTGAAACAAAAGATTGAATAAATGATCAGAAATATGATAGAGAAAGAAAGGCGAAAATATATGGCAGAACAGATGAAACAACCGGTTCTTCATAATGAAGAATTAGAGGCGCTGATCAAAGTGTTTCGTGATGCGCAGACCAAAGAGAATATGATGAAGATCCTACAGCTTCTGGACAAGACCTTGATCATGCAGCCGGCACTTTTGCCACCGAATGTAGATAAGAAAGCGGTAGAAAAACTGGCAAAAGCCGGTACTGTGAAAATGGATGGAAAGGTGCGTCCCCAGCCGGTAGTATTTAAAAACAGTAACGGAGAAAGTTTTTTCCCGGTCTTTACTTCCAAAGAGCAGATTCCTGCCGGACAGAAATATCCGGCCATGCTGTTTGTTCCATTTAAGGAATGTGCTAAACTGGCATCCAGACCGGAAGCTAAATTAAATGGAATCGTAGTGAATCCCTTTACGGACAATCTGATTTTACATCAGGCTGCATTTCAGGGAACTTCTCCGGTTATGGCAGCAGTACAGAAGGTGGAAGAATTATCCCCGAAACAAAAACAGGCGATTCTCAGAAACAGAATCGCAGGAGTAGAGATTCCAAAGAGATTCTTCCGGGAAAAGGAAGCATTTCTGGATTTTGTGGGAGAAGACAGAGAAGAGAAAATTTGCACGATCTTCCGTGATTTTTATGAAGAGGATAAAACCGTTCAGGAAGCTTTTCCCTATGAAGCTGGTGATTTTGAAGTGATGTCTTTAAACATCAGCGATACCATCCGTCTCTTAAGAATCGGACTTTCGGAAAAGAACTGCCTGATCGGGAGTATCACCAGTGTGTTGATGTTCTTAAATCCCGTGACCGGACAGGCAGTCTGCTACGCTATCAAAAAAGGCGAAAAGGGAAAAGGAAATACTTTTGGTGAAATCGATGCGGATGGAAAGTACCTGGATAAAGGAGAAGCTCCGGGAGAAGGAGAAGAGCTTTATACCCTGATGGGACAGCTTCCCTGGGAAAATTAACTGCGAAAAATGGTAATTTCTGTATAGAAAGCGTAAAATACGGGAAAAACTGTAGAAAAATGAAAAAGTATCGCAGAATAAAACTTGCATAAAATCGTCCCCAATCTTATACTATAGTTAACAGTTCTTCATGATAAAAAGACTATGAACAATAAGAATACATATTGGGGGTAGAAAAGATGACAACTGTAAAAGTAAAATTGGATAGTATTGAAAAGATCAAAGAATTCAACAGAATTGTATGCAAGTTTGAATGTGATTTCGACCTGGAGCAGGGAAGATATTACATTGATGCAAAATCCATGCTTGGTATCCTGAGTCTGGATCTGAGTGCTGTACTTCAGCTGCACTTTACGACTTCGGAAGATGAAGCAGCATCCATTTTGAATGCTATTAAAGATTTTATTGAAGAATAAAACATATCATAGTATAATCCAAACTGCCGGTAGGTGTTCCTGCCGGCAGTTTATCCATGTAAAGAAGGAGACTAAAGAAGGAGACAGGTATGGCAGGAGGAACCAGCTGCGACAGCTGCAATAATTACATATATGATGAAGATTATGACTGCTATGAGTGTGACGTTGATCTGGATGAAGACGAAATGGCCAGATTTCTGACCTGTACTCATTTTGACTGTCCATATTACCAGTCCGACAATGAATATGAAGTGGTGAAACATCAGATGTAATGGAGAATCATATGGAAAAGACTTTTAAAGAAGCTTATCTTGCGGGAGAAATTCCTTTTGAAGAGATCGACGAATACAGCTATCAGTGGGGACTTCATGATGAAGACCCAAGAACATTATGCCAGTTCCTTGGGCTGAACGCCGAAGAAGAGGATGCGTGGGTAAGTGAAGGCGAGGAAGCATTGATTGCTTTACTGGAAAAAGCGCGGGAATCCTGACAGGAGTGACCGGGCTTTTCTTTCTGTTATTAAAAATTCCTTTTTCGGGAATACAATTTCGAAAAGGGACTTAAAAATTAAGCTGGGAATAGATATGAAAACTGCATGGATGCAAAAAGAAAAAAACAGTATAAAGGGAACCATGTTTACCGGAAAACAGCTCAGATTATTGATTTATCCTCTGATTATTGAGCAGATTCTGGCAGTTACTGTAGGTATGGTGGATACCATGATGATATCCTATGCCGGTGAAGAGGCTATGTCTGGGGTGTCCCTGGTAGATATGATCAATAATCTGCTGATCAGTATATTTGCTGCAATTGCCACAGGCGGGGCAGTGGTGGTTTCCCAGTATCTGGGACATAAAGATGAAAAAATGTCCGGTAAGGCAGCAGAGCAGCTTATTACTGTGAGCACTTTGATTGCTCTGGGATTTACCGTTCTTTCGATTGCTTTCCGGGGACCTATTTTATCGCTTCTTTTTGGAAAAGTAGAAGCAGGGGTTATGGAAAATGCTTTGGTTTATTTCCTGATATCGGCATATTCTTTCCCGTTTCTGGCGATATTTAATGCCTGTGCTGCTATCTACAGATCTATGGGAAATTCCAAGATATCCATGCAGGTATCTGCCGGAATGAATATTTTTAATGCTATAGGAAATGCGATTCTGATTTTTGGATTTCAGATGGGTGCAGCCGGTGCGGCGCTTTCTACGCTGGCAGCCAGAATGGTGGCTGCAATTTATATGATGATTCTGGTGGCGCGAAAGGACAATCCGGTCACGGTTCGTTACAGCCGTCTGTTTTCCCTGGACCATATTATGGCGGGGCGTATTTTACATATTGCGATTCCAAGTGGAGTGGAGAATGGACTTTTTCAGCTGGGCAGAGTACTGGTGGTAAGTATCATATCTCTGTTTGGAACTACCCAGATTGCTGCCAATGCGGTGGCCAATAACCTGGATTCTATGGGCTGTATTGCAGGACAGGCTATGAACCTGGCCATGATTACAGTAGTTGGGCAATGTATGGGAGCCAGTGAAAAGCAACAGGCAGTATACTATACCAAGAAATTATGGAAGATTACCTATGTTATTACCTTCTGCGTGAATGTGGTGATCTTATCTTCCCTGCCCTGGATTCTGAATATCTACACTCTTTCACCGGAGGCCTATCGGTATGCTTTTATTTTAGTATGGATACATAATGGTATTGCCATTCTTTTATGGCCTACCGCATTCACTATGCCAAACGCACTGAGGGCAGCAGGGGATGTAAAATTCACCATGTACATATCCATTTTATCCATGTGCATGTTCCGGATCGTATTCAGTATCATTCTGGGAATTTACCTGGGATGGGGAGCAATCGGTGTATGGATAGCCATGGTAATCGACTGGATTTTCAGGGCATCCATGTTTGTATGGCGTTTCTGTAAGAAAAAGTGGCTGGAATTTAAGGTGATTTAACATGAAATAAGCAACGGAGGACAACATGGCAGAGAAAGAGAAAATTGTGATCGATGATGCAGAACGGGAAAAAGCACACCTGTGGGCAAGGGAACTATGCAGATATGCCGGTGCAGATGAAGCTTTCTGCCGGGATTTCTGGGAAAGACTGACTGCAGATGAAGAGATTTTTGAAGAATTTGTATATTATCTGGAATATCAGGATTTTCTGTATCAGGTAAAGATTCAGGGATACGGGCTGGTGGATTTAATGATCTTTCAGATTGACCACTTTAAAGCGACAATGGATCAGGATGTGGCGGATATGAGACATAATAAAGATAAGATGCTTCTGATGGCATTTAACAGTCTGCTTCTGATGCGACAGAATCCGGAGCCATTTGTGAATATGATGCAGACCCAGACCGGAACGGAGTATC
>JBJENT010000010.1:0-5245 GCA_051880335.1 Lachnospiraceae bacterium | reverse complement strand
CTTGTTTTGGTTCAAGATTGCGAACGAGCATCGCGAGTTTCGCAATTACCTATATTTATAATACCCACTAAAGTGCATTTTAATAACTTTACAATGTAGTTTTTAATACTACTTATAATAGCATGACCAATCACAAGATGCAATATGAAAACAACATTCTTTTTTAAAACAAAACAACATTCTTTCTGGAAAAGGAAAAGAATATGTTTTTTGTATGCAATGTGCAGCAAGGAAAAAGAATATGTTTTTTGTATGCAATATATAGCATGGAAGGATAACATTTGGTACAATATAATGAATATTCAAAATACTTTTGGGAGAAAGAGGGATGATTGGAATAAAGATCAAAAGCAGTAAAGATTTTATGAATAAATTTTTGATGACCGATGCTTTTGCGGATTTCCTGTTTGTGGAAGGAAAAGTGATCACTGCAAACACCTATGTGGTGGACGGACATATGCAGAAAGATTTTTTTGATCCGGAAGAGTGGGAGGACAAAACAATATGTCCCTATGAATTCGCCAAATGGACGGATATGAAGCAGATGATCTTTCAGATGATCAAAGGAAAGCATACTCCGGTGTATATGAGAATCACCCTGCAGCAGAAGCCGGAACTTACAGGGCAGTATCTGGAGGGAAAAATCGGGGCAGGAGATCAGAATCTGATCGGAGGCCTTCTGTGCACGGTAAAATATGAAAAGGGGCAGGTAATGCTCACAACGGGGGTTTCTTACCAGGGCCTTTTGCTGGACAAGGATCCCGAAAAGGGCTGGGATCAACAGATGCTGAAAATGCTCGCAGAAATGGGAGTGGATTATGAAGTGTAGTGGATGGAGTTAGAATCTGAATACTGGATGGAGCTGAAATCTGAATAATGGATGGAACTGAAATTTGATTTTTTAAGTTGTTGAACAGAAAGGAAGAAGTTATGAAAAAGAAATTGGTTTATGCGGTATTACTTGCAGGACTTTTGGCTATGATGACTGCCTGCGGGAAAAATGACAAAGAAGACAACTCGAATTCCTCAAAAAAGCAGCAGGAGGAAGAAGAGGAGGAAGACGACGAAGAAGACAAAGAAGATAATGAAGACAAGGATCTTTCCCAAAACGGGGGGACTTCAGGGGATTCTGAAGATGAGAAAAAGGCGAAAGGGCCACTGCTTAGTCTGAACAAAATCAGTCTGGAACAGCAGTATTCGGAACCGGGTGCTGACGGTTATTCCTGTATACAGACAAAGCGCCAGTATTTTGAACTGGATGAAGCAAGTGGAAAAAAGTATCCGAACCTTGCAAACACTCTCCATGAGTTAAAAGATCAGGCGGAAGAAGCAGAGCAGTCTTCCATGGACTATTTGATACAGGATTTAAAAGATATGCTGGCCTATGGCAGTCCTTCCATGGATTTGACGGATAAATCAGAGTGTATGATTTTAAGGTCGGATAACAGGGTGTTTAGTTTTGTTGAGACCAATGCGAGCTATTATGGCGGAGCCCATGGCAGCTATTACATCGGTGGACAGGCCTACGATGTGGAAACCGGACAGTTGATACTGTTATCAGACGTCATCAAAGATGATGTGAAAATGAAAGAAATTGTAGCAAAACGACTGGATGAGGACTATGGGGATATTTTCTTTGAAGATATCTATACTACCATTGACGGTTATACTTTGGATAATTTTACCTGGAGTCTGGATTATACCGGAGTGACACTATATTTTAATCAATATGAATTGGCTCCTTATGCAGCAGGGACGCAGAGCGTAGTTTTGACCTTTGCAGAGTATCCGGAATTGTTTGATGCAAAGTATATGTCAGCACCGAAGCAATATGTGATGCAGCTGGAAGAATACGCACAGCTTGTCATGGACGTAAATGGGGATGGAAATGAGGAACGTGTTGAGCTGGGCACCAACTATGAATATGAAAATGATTATTACGCTCCTACCATTACCGTAGACGGAAACCAAATGGACTCTGACAGCTGGGCATTTTATACAGACTATTACCTGGTACAGAGCAGGGGAAAAACCTATCTATACATGTTTGGACATCATGAGAGTGATTATGTTGCGTTGACCATGTTCGACTTTGAAAAGAATGAATTTGTTCAGGGCACACAGGATGACAGTCCAAATGTTTATCCGCCGGAGTATTATAAAGGGTGGAACGATGGGGATCTGATTTATGGTCAGACAACGATTCCCGTATTCAATAATCCGGAAAAATTCCTTTTGGCATCCAGACTGGATGTTCTCAGTACCTACAGTGGGACAAAAACATATCGTGTGGGAGAAAACGGATTGCCGGTATCAGAAGATGAATACTATACAGCAGATGTTTCGTTCCTGATTCTGGCCAAAGAAGATGTGCCCTGCAAGCTTGTAAAAGAGGATGGCACCGTGATAGAGGAAAACAGTGTACTTCCTGCAGGAACCTACTTTAAGATCATGTATTCCACACCGGACACAGCGCTGGTAGCTGAGGCAGTGGACTATGTACCGAATCCGGAAGCAGACTGGTGCTTCGAAATAAACGAAGATACCACCTTGAAAACAGATGTATTGTACTCCATTCAGTTGGATGAGAACTATGGCAGCACCATAAATGGGGTGGAAATATGGGGGATGTTTGACGGATTGGTTTACGCGGGGTAAATGAAAATGCCCATATAAGCTTTTTTGCGGTAATTTTCCTACGGACAAAAATGAAAAAAGAAAGGGGTATCCCTCAATAACTATATCCAAGTTATGGAAAGATACCCCTTAAAGTCATCTTATTTATTCTTTTCTACTTCCTGCATCTTCATTGCCCGTACCTTTGTGGACAGACCAAACAGGTTGATGAAACCTTCTGCATCATGGTGATCATACAGATCGCCTGTTGTAAAGGATGCGATGCTTTCATTATACAGAGAGTATGGAGAAGTAGTTCCGGCTTTGATGATGTTACCTTTGTAAAGTTTGAATTTTACTTCACCGGTCACATACTGCTGTGTGCTTTCGATGAAAGCCTGAACTGCTTCACGAAGAGGTGAGAACCATTTTCCTTCGTATACGATCTGAGCGAACAGATTGCCCATATCCGCTTTTACACGATAGGTATCACGATCCAGAATCAGCTCTTCCAGCTGCTGGTGTGCTTCATATAAAATGGTTCCGCCAGGTGTTTCATATACACCACGGGATTTCATACCTACAACACGGTTTTCAACGATATCAATGATACCGATACCATGTTTTCCACCCAGTTCATTTAAGGTACGGATGATGTCGGAAACTTTCATTTCTTTTCCGTTTACACTCTTCGGAACACCTTTTTCAAATGTCATGGTTACATATTCACCTTCATCAGGAGCTTTTTCCGGTGTGTTTCCAAGTACCAGAAGATGATCATAATTTGGCTCATTTCCAGGCTCTTCCAGCTCCAGACCTTCATGGCTGATGTGCCATAAGTTACGGTCACGACTGTAGCTGTTGTCTGCGGAGAATGGAAGCTTGATACCGTGTGCTTCACAGTAAGCGATTTCTTCCTCACGGGAATTCAGAGTCCATTTTTCATTTCTCCATGCAGCGATGATCTTTAAGTCCGGAGCAAGGGCCTTGATACCAAGTTCGAAACGAATCTGGTCATTTCCTTTTCCTGTTGCGCCATGGCAGATTGCAGTAGCACCTTCTTTTCTTGCGATTTCCACAAGACGTTTTGCGATAGCAGGACGAGCCATTGAAGTACCTAATAAATATTTGTTTTCATATACTGCATGTGCCTGCACACATGGAACGATATAATTGTCACAGAAATCATCTGTCAGATCTTCTATGTATAATTTCTCAGCGCCACTGTATTTTGCACGCTCTTCCAGACCATCCAGTTCGCTTCCCTGACCACAGTCCACACATACGCAGATTACATCATAGTCAAAGTTCTCTTTCAGCCATGGAATAATAGCTGTTGTATCCAGTCCGCCTGAATAGGCTAAAATTACTTTTTCTTTCATTTGAAAATTCCTCCTGATATGAAACGATTATTTGTTTGTCTCATTTGCTAAGCAGTAATATACACCCTGTTATGCATAAATGCAAGTATATTTTTTAGAAAAAATGCATTTTTATATAAATATGTTGCATATTATGCATAAAAGGCGTATTATTATGCAATATATCATACGCTTGTGGGAAAAATGGAAAAAGAGTATAATAGGAAACCATGAGTCAACATTTTGAAGAAGCATTGTGGAGGAAGTATTATGATTAAGGTAGGAATCATTGGAGCAACCGGTTATGCCGGAGGAGAATTGGTCCGGTTATTGATGGGACATAAAGAGGTAGAAATCAAATGGTATGGTTCCAGAAGTTACATAGATAAGGAATATGCAGAAGTATACAGAAACTTCTTTACGATAGTAGAAGATATCTGCAAAGATGACAACATGGATGAACTGGCAGGCCAGGTGGATGTGATATTTACAGCAACACCCCAGGGATTTCTGGCATCCGTGATTTCCGAGGAAATATTAAATAAGGTAAAGATCATCGATTTAAGTGCCGACTTTAGGCTGAAGGATGTATCCGTTTATGAGCAGTGGTATAAAATCGAGCACAAGGCACCGCAGTTTATTGAGGAAGCGGTTTACGGTCTGTGCGAGATCAACAGAGAGGACATAAAAAAGGCAAGGCTCATTGCCAATCCGGGATGCTATACCACCTGTTCTATTTTGACAGCATATCCGCTGGTGAAAGAGGGACTGATCGACACAGACACCCTGATCATTGATGCAAAGAGCGGTACCTCCGGTGCAGGACGTGGGGCAAAGCTTCCCAACCTGTATTGTGAAGTAAATGAAAATATCAAGGCCTATGGTGTGGCTTCCCATAGACACACACCGGAAATCGAAGAGCAGCTGGGCTATGCGGCAGGAAAAGAAGTGGTTCTCAACTTTACACCCCATCTGGTTCCTATGAACCGGGGTATTCTGGTGACAGAATATGCCACCTTACATAAAGTAAAAAAAGCAGATGGCAGCGAAAGCCTTCCAACCTACGAAGAAATCAAGGCAGTATATGACAAATATTACGGAGAAGAATATTTCGTCCGTGTGCTGAAAAAAGGAGAATGTCCGGAAACAAAATGGGTGGAAGGAAGCAATTTCGTGGATATCGGTTTTGTCATTGATGAAAGAACCGGACGCATCATTATGATGGGTGCCCTGGATAATCTGGTGAAAGGAGCCGCAGGGCAGGCAGT
>JBJENT010000009.1:0-5252 GCA_051880335.1 Lachnospiraceae bacterium | reverse complement strand
TTATCGGACTTGGAGCAATCGGTGTAAAGGTTGCCAATGTGGCAGTAGATCTTGGCATGGAGGTTTATGGTTACGATCCATATCTTTCAGTCAATGCAGCATGGAATCTGAGCAGAAATGTGCACCATGTGATGAACGTGGATGATATCTATGAATACTGTGATATCATTACCATTCATGTTCCACTGATGGATGCAACCAAGGGTATGGTGGATGCGGAAGCAGTTTCCAAGATGAAGAGAGGCGTGATTCTCTTAAACTTTGCAAGAGATGTTCTGATGGACGAAAAGGCAGTGCTGGATGGAATCAAATCCGGTAAAGTCAGAAAATACGTATCCGATTTTGCAAATCCTACCACAGCCGGACAGGATGGATGTATCATTCTTCCTCATCTGGGTGCATCTACAGAAGAATCAGAAGATAACTGTGCCATGATGGCAGTGGAAGAAATGAGAGATTATCTGGAAAACGGTAATATCAAGAATTCTGTAAATTATCCTGCCTGCGATATGGGTGTATGCAGCAAAGCCGGTCGTATTGCTATTTTCCATAAAAACATTGCCAATATGATTACCAGATTTACTGCAGTAATGGGTGATGCCGGCATCAATATTTCCGACATGACCAATAAATCCCGTGGAGAAGTGGCTTACACACTGATTGACGTAGAAACCAAAGTTCCGGAAGAACAGATAGAAAAATTAAAAGCAGTGGACGGTGTATTCCGTGTGCGCGTTGTAAAATAAAGAATCGAAACAGTCTGGCCCAGCCAGGCTGTTTTTAAAATAGTATTATCATAGCTTCAGTGTTTCACGACGATGGAGCTTGATGTGGTGATGTGTGTGGACAGGAAGGAATATGTAAAATGGAATGTAATCTTTATGAACATGAATGCAAATATTATGAAACCGATCAGATGGGAATCATCCATCATTCCAATTATATTCGTTTTATGGAGGAGGCCAGAATCGATTTTTTAAAACAGATTGGATTTCCTATGGAAAAAATCGAGGCAGACGGTATTGTATCGCCGGTTGTCAATGTTTCATGTGATTATAAAAAAATGAGCTATTTTGCAGATGTTTTATGTATCCGGGTTACCGTAAAAGAGTATCGGGGTGTAAAGCTGATACTGGGATATGAAATGACAGAAAAGAACACTGGAGAAGTAAGGGCAACCGCTACATCCACCCATTGTTTTATGAAAAAAGACGGTTCTCTGGCAGTGCTGAAGAAAGCTATTCCGGAGCTGGATAACATCCTTCGGGAACTGGCAGAATGATCAGCAACAATCAGAGAAATTAGATACTTTTGCCGGTTTGTCAGCACCTAGGACTATTTACGATGAAGATGGAGGATAGTACCATCAGAACACCGAAAAGTCCCATACCGGTGAGCGGTTCCTGGAATAGGAAAATCCCTAACAGAGTCGCAGTTACCGGTTCAATGGAAGCAATAATAGAGGCTTTGCTGCTTTCCAGTTTTTCCAGACCTGTGGTATACAGAATGTAGGGAAGGCAGGTGGAAAAAAAGCCGAGGAACAGAATATAGATAGCGATTCCCGGGGAAGAAGAGACGCTGAGAGCGATTTTGGATGGGGACAAAAAGAAAATGGTTCCCAGGGCAGAGGTCAGCAAAGTATAAAAGGTCACGGTGAAGGAATGATACCCTTTTTCCAATGCAAAACGGGCAAATATACTGTAAAGTGCATAGCCCAGTCCGGAACCGAGACCAATGATGATACCCAAAGGGGAGATGACCGCTTCTTTGTCAGACAATACACCGGTTACCAGAACACAGCCTGCAAAGGCGAGAAACAAAGAGAGAACCTTTCGCCTGGTAAAATGTTCGTGAAAAATGAGGACAGATAATACCATTACAATAGAGGGAGCAGTATAAAGTAAAATGGCAGCTACGGATAAAGAAGTCATGGTAATGGCCTTAAAGTAGCACATATTGAAAAAGGTTAGACTGATGATACCGGTACCGATAAAACACCAGAGGTCTTTCCACTTAATACGAAACAGGCTGCGGTCATACACCAGCAGGAACATTCCCATCAGGATCATGGCCACCAGGGAACGTAGACCGGTGATTTCCATGGTATAAAAACCATGTGCATTCAATGTTCTTACAAACAGTCCCATGAATCCCCATAAAATACCTGCTGTTAACACATATAAAATTGATTTCTTTTGTATCATGATGATATGCTCCTTTGTATTTTGCCAGATGCATTATACAATACTTTTCAAAAAATGATAAGATTTCGCTTAAAAAGTTATGTACAAAAAGAAATACATAAATTATTCAGGGAAATTATTAGGAAAAGAGGTTAGGACATGGCAGTAACATTACAGGATACCCCGTCATCAAATCGTGTTCATATTGGATTATTCGGCAGAAGAAATGCAGGAAAGTCCTCTCTTTTGAATGCCTTTACCGGTCAGCAGACTTCTATTGTATCGGATCTGCCCGGCACCACCACGGATCCGGTGAAAAAACCAATGGAACTACATGGAATCGGTCCCTGCGTATTCTGGGATACCGCAGGCTACGATGATCAGGGTGAAATCGGACAGGAACGTGTGGAAAAGACACGTTTGGCAACGGAGAAAGTAGATGTGGCCCTGCTGATATTTGATGGGCAGCGACTGAAAGTTTCTTTGAATGAGAAATCTTCTTTGGTTGAAAAAGCTTCTTTCATAGAGACAGGTGCTTCAGGGAAAGAATTTGCGAAGGAAATAGATTTATTAACATTAGAAAAGAACTGGTTTGCCTTGCTCCGGGAAAAGAACACACCGGTGATTCTCCTTGTAAATAAGGCTGATGAACTTACCACAGAGGAAGAAGAACAGATAAAAGCCTTACTGCAAAAGGAGTTCTCCGGAAATAGCAGTATTTTATTTACCAGTGCAGTAAAAAAGAGGGGCTTAAAGGAACTTCACGAAAGTATTCTCCGTGCTATACCGGAGCCTCTTTTTGACCAAAGTATCTTACAGGATCTGGTACAGGAGGGTGATCTGGTACTTCTGGTTATGCCCCAGGATATACAGGCTCCGAAAGGCCGGCTGATTTTACCCCAGGTGCAGACCCTGCGGGAATTGTTAGATAAAAAATGCAGTGTTATCAGCTGTACTACAGATACGTTAAAACATACCCTGGATTATCTTTCCT
Source organism: Lachnospiraceae bacterium (assembly GCA_051880335.1). Classification (GTDB taxonomy): domain Bacteria; phylum Bacillota; class Clostridia; order Lachnospirales; family Lachnospiraceae; genus 1XD8-76. The sequence goes on along the minus strand of JBJENT010000009.1, from coordinate 2,075 downwards.
GTCCGCCAAAGCTGATTGTGACAGATTCTCAGGCATTCCGGCAGGTTTATGCGGAAAAGCCTTCGGAAAGCCTGTTGACCTCTTTTTCTGTGCTTTTTGCAGCCCAGAAGGGAGATATCAGATATTATGTGGAAAGTGCTAAAAAACTGGAAGCCTTAAGCAATGATTCCAAAGTGCTGATTGCCGAATGCTGTACCCATGCTCCTTTGGCAGAAGATATCGGCAGGGAAAAAATTCCACGTCTCTTAAGAAAACGATTCGGAGAGAATCTGTCGGTTCAGGTGGTTTCCGGAACTGATTTCCCGGAGGATTTATCCGGATATGATATGGTCATACAATGCGGCGGCTGCATGTTTAACCGGAAGTATGTATTGTCCAGAATCGAAAGGGCAAAAAAACAGCAGATTCCCATGTCAAATTATGGAATCGTTCTGGCCTATCTGGCAGGCATACTGGATGATGTTGCGATCCCGGGAGAGGGAGAAAATGATTAAGCTCAAAAAATAAAGCATATTAAGATGGTCTCGTTCATACACTGAATTAAGTATGGAAGGGACCATTTATTTATATGCGTGATGGGTAAAGGGTAAGAATGTGGACAATGAATATTTAGTGGCTGAACAAAGAAAAATAGAGAAAAAAGATACAGATACGAAAGACTACAATTTATATAAGGATATACAGATACGTACCGATGGGATGATCTATCTCGGTGTTGTAGGACCGGTTCGGACAGGAAAGTCCACTTTTATAAAAAGATTCATGGATTTACTGGTTCTTCCGTTTATGGACAATACCTACGAAAAAGAGAGGACAATGGATGAAATGCCTCAGAGCGGGATTGGGAAAACCATAACCACAACGGAACCCAAGTTTATTCCAAAAGAAGCTGCAAGTGTTACCTTACAGGGCGGAATTTCTTTGAAGGTTCGTCTGGTAGACTGCGTTGGCTTTTTGATTCCGGGGGCTGCAGGTGCTTTGGAAGAGGAATCCGAACGGATGGTAAAAACTCCCTGGTCGGAGGAAGAGATCCCATTTGCCAAAGCAGCGGAAATCGGGACAGAAAAGGTGATAAAGGATCATTCCACCATTGGAATTGCTGTTTTTTCTGATGGCAGTTTTGGTGAGTTTTCCAGAAAAGATTTCATGGAAGCGGAAGACAAAACTGTGAAACAGCTGAAGGAATCCGGAAAGCCTTTTATCATTATCCTGAATTCTACAAAGCCATACAGCGAAGAAACGGTAAAAACTGCTGATATGCTGCGGGAAAAATATAATGTGACAGTTTTACCGATCAACTGTGCCCAGATGAAATCGGTGGATGTTAAAAAAATACTTGAGGAATCCTTATATGAGTTCCCGGTTTCCCAGGTGGAATTTTACATGCCCAGATGGATGGAGATGCTTCCATCAGATCATGAAATGAAGCAGTCTTTTATGAAGACTATCCGGGAACTGATGAAATCCGTGACAACCATGCAGCAATTTATGAATAAAGAACTTTTATGGGACTGTCCGTATATTCAGGAAATGAGAATTGATGAAATATCCCTGGCGGACGGAATCATAAAAATACAGCTGGATGTCCATGATAAATATTATTATGAAATGCTCAGTGATATGATGGAGCAGAAGATCGAAAATGAATACCAGCTGATGAAACTGCTGAAAGAATTCGCAGCTATGAAAAAGGAATATGTCAAGGTGGAAAGTGCCCTGGAGCAGGTTCGCATGCGTGGATATGGGGTTGTGACACCGGAAACAGATGAGATTACCTTATCAGAGCCGGAAGTCATCCGACATGGTAATAAATATGGGGTAAAGATCAAAGCAGAAAGTCCTTCTATCCATATGATCCGTGCCAATGTAGAAACAGAAATCGCCCCTATTGTAGGAAATGAAGAACAGGCGAAGGATTTGATTACTTATATCAAAGAAAACAGTTCGGAAGAAGATGGCATCTGGAATACTAATATTTTTGGGAAAACAGTGGAACAATTAGTACAGGATGGTATTCATGGCAAAATAAATCGTATGGGTGATGAACGTCAGCTGAAATTACAGGATACCATGCA
>JBJENT010000008.1:0-5291 GCA_051880335.1 Lachnospiraceae bacterium | reverse complement strand
TTATGGAGCATATTGAGCTTGCAGGCGTTCACTCCGGTGACTCCGCATGTATCATTCCTTCTGTTCATATTTCTGAGGAAAACGTTAAAACAATCAAAGAATACACCAGAAAGATCGCGGAAGAAATGCATGTAAAAGGTCTTATGAATATGCAGTATGCGATTGAAAATGGAAAGGTTTATGTACTGGAAGCAAATCCACGTGCATCTCGTACAGTTCCACTTGTTTCTAAGGTATGTAATACAAGAATGGTGCCAATCGCTACAGATATTATCACCAGCGAACTAACCGGCAGACCATCACCGGTACCTGCCCTGAAGGAGCAGAACATTCCGTATTATGGAGTAAAAGAAGCTGCATTCCCATTCAATATGTTCCAGGAAGTGGACCCGGTTCTCGGACCGGAGATGCGTTCCACAGGTGAAGTGCTTGGACTTTCTCCATCTTATGGGGAAGCGTTCCTGAAATCCCAGGAAGGTGTGCAGGCAAAATTGCCTACAAGCGGCACCGTGCTGATCTCTGTAAACCGTAAGGATAAAGCAGAAGTAGTGGAAGTAGCAAAGAACTTCCATGAAAATGGTTTTAAGATTGTAGCTACCGGAAATACCTATGAACTGATTACAGGTGCAGGAATTCCGGCAACCAAGATTAAGAAATTATATGAAGGTCGTCCCAATGTACTGGATGCAATCACCAACGGAGAAATTGATCTGATCATCAACTCCCCGGTAGGAAAAGACAGTGTCCATGATGACAGTTACCTGAGAAAAGCGGCCATTAAGACAAAGACTCCATACATGACTACCATTGCTGCTGCAAAAGCAGCTGCGGAAGGATTGACTTACTTGAAATCCCATGAATCCGGAGAAATCAAATCCCTGCAGACACTGCATAGTGAGATCACGGATAAAGAATAATCTCGATTATAGATAAAGCGTGATTTCGATTACGGATAAAGAATGCCTTGGATTTGATAGAAAAAGCGATTTCAATTTCTGATTCGAAAACCTTGAAAAGGATAGAGAAAAAAGGTAGTATAATAAGTTGGAATAGAAATAGAAAGAAAAAACTGAGGAGAAGATAATGGCACTTAGTAAGAAACCGGTTACCGGTATGAAAGATATTTTGCCGGAGGAAATGGAAATCAGAGATTATGTGATCAGCGTGATCAAAGATACCTATGGCAAATTTGGTTTTACATCCATTGAAACTCCCTGCGTGGAAAATCTTGCAAACTTAAACTGCAAGGCAGGTGGTGAAAATGAGAAACTGATTTTTAAAATCTTAAAACGAGGAGAAAAACTGAATCTGGAGACAGCAAATACAGAAGATGATCTGGTAGATGGCGGTCTCAGATACGATTTGACTGTGCCCCTGGTACGTTACTATTCAGCACATGCCAATGAACTTCCTTCTCCTTTTAAAGCACTGCAGATGGGAAATGTATGGAGAGCAGACCGTCCTCAACGTGGACGTTACCGCCAGTTCATGCAGTGTGACATTGATATTTTAGGAGAAGCTTCCAATCTGGCAGAAATCGAACTGATTCTGGCTACCACCACTACACTGGGTAAGCTGGGCTTCAAAGATTTCCAGATTCGTATCAATGACAGACAGATTTTGAAGGCTATGGCGTCCTATAGCGGATTTGCAGAAGAATCCTATGATGAAGTATTTATCATTCTGGACAAGATGGATAAGATCGGTATCGAAGGAGTCCAGGAAGAACTGCTGAAAGCCGGATATGATGCAGCAGTGGTAGACAAGTATATGGATCTGTTCAAAGGTCTGGAAACTGCAGAGGATCAGGTGGCTTATATTACAGACAAGCTGGATGGGGTTCTGGCTCCGGAAGTAAAAGAAGGATTCCAGGAAATCGTGGAAAGCGTAAATGCCGCGAAAGGTGACTTCTTTGAACTGGTATTTGATCCTACCCTGGTGCGTGGTATGAGTTACTATACAGGTACTATTTTTGAAATCGCTATGCCTCAGTTTGGCGGAAGCTGCGGTGGCGGCGGAAGATATGACAAGATGGTGGGTAAATTCACAGGTAACGATGTTCCGGCTTGTGGTTTCTCCATTGGTTTTGAACGTATCATCCTGCTACTCATGGAAAACGGATTTAAGGTACCGGGCGCAAGCGAAAAGATTGCATTCCTGATGGAAAAAGGAGTATCATCCGATGTGATCACAGAAGTGATGAAAGAAGCTCAGCAGGCCAGAGAAAGTGGCAAAAAAGTTCTGGTAACCCGTATGAATAAGAATAAAAAGTTCCAGAAGCAGCAGCTTGAACAGCAGGGCTATACAGAATTTAAAGAATTTTATAAGGAAGCACTGAAATTCTAGGTAGAAATACCGTTGATTTACAGTTAGTACCTTGTACATGGTAAAAGGTAAAAGATTCCTGAAAATATAGAAACAGAGGAGTATGGAAAAATGGCAGAGTCATTAAAAGGTTTAAAGAGAAGCCATAGATGTGCAGAACTTTCTGCAGCCAATGTAGGCGAAGAAGTCACAGTGATGGGCTGGGTTCAGAAACAGCGTAACAAAGGCGGTATTATTTTCGTAGATTTACGTGACCGTTCCGGTATCTTGCAGGTTATTTTTGAAGAAGCAGACTGCGGCAGTGAAGCTTTTGCAAAAGCTGAAAAAATGCGTAGTGAGTTTGTAGTAGCAGTGGTTGGTACCGTAGAAAAACGTGCCGGTGGTGTGAATGAAAACTTAAAAACCGGTGAAATCGAAGTACGTGCAAAACAGGTACGTATTCTGGCAGAAGCAGAAACACCGCCATTTCCGGTAGAAGCTGATTCCAAGACAAAAGAAGAAATCCGTCTGAAATATAGATTCTTAGATTTAAGAAGACCAGACCTTCAGCAGAAATTAATGCTTCGCAGCAAAATCGTGACAGAGATGAGAAACTTTATGGCAAAGGAAGGATTTTTGGAGATTGAAACACCAATCCTTTGCAAATCCACACCGGAAGGTGCCAGAGATTATCTGGTTCCAAGCCGTGTACATCCGGGCAATTTTTATGCCCTTCCTCAGTCACCTCAGATTTTCAAACAGCTTCTGATGTGTTCCGGTTATGACCGTTATTTCCAGATCGCAAAGTGCTTCCGTGATGAAGACCTGCGTGCAGACAGACAGCCTGAATTTACCCAGGCTGATATGGAATTATCCTTTGTGGATGTAGAAGATGTATTGGATGTCAATGAACGTTTGATCAAACATGTTTGTAAAGAAGCAATCGGCTTGGATGTACAGCTTCCACTTCCTCGTATTACATGGCAGGAAGCAATGGACAGATATGGTTCTGATAAACCGGATACCAGATTTGGCATGGAACTGGTCAATGTTTCTGATGTGGTAAAAGATTGTGGATTTGGCGTGTTTACATCAGCTCTTGAAAATAGTGGTTCTGTCCGTGGTTTGAATGTAAAAGGACAGGGTGCTATGCCACGTAAGAAAATCGATGCATTAGTGGATATGGCAAAAGGCAGTGGTGCAAAAGGGCTTGCTTACCTTTGCATTGGTGAAGATGGCAGTATCAAATCTTCCTTTGCTAAATTTATGACAGAAGAGCAGTTATCCGCATTAGTAAAAGCAATGGACGGTGAAAACGGAGACCTGCTTCTGTTTGCAGCAGATAAAAATACCATTGTCTGGGGCGTTTTAGGCCAGCTCCGTCTGGAACTGGGCAAACAGCTTGGTCTGTATGATCCGAACCAGTTCAATTTCCTGTGGGTAACAGAGTTCCCACTTCTGGAGTGGTCTGAGGAAGAAAACAGATTCAAAGCAATGCATCATCCATTTACCATGCCTATGGAAGAGGATTGGGAGTATATTGATTCTGATCCGGGACGTGTACGTGCAAAAGCGTATGATATCGTATTAAACGGTGTAGAACTGGGTGGTGGTTCTGTGAGAATTCACCAGAATGATATTCAGGAGAAAATGTTTGAGGTATTAGGACTGTCCAAAGAAGTTTCCCAGGAACGTTTTGGATTCCTTTTGACCGCATTTAAGTATGGTGTACCACCTCATGCAGGACTTGCTTATGGTGTAGACCGTTTTGTAATGCTTCTGACTCATGCAGACAGCATCAGAGAAGTGATTGCATTCCCGAAAGTAAAGGATGCTTCTGATCTCATGAGTGATGCTCCAAATGTGGTAGATAAAGAACAGCTGGACGAACTGGGTATTGCTATTGTTGTCCCGGAAGATAAAACAGAAGAAAAGACAGAAGAGTAAAAGACATAAAAAGGTGCAGGACGGACTGAACGTTCTACACCTTTTTGTGAACCGGAAGGTGTGAAAACATGTTAGTATGAAAGTGATTCAGAAGAATACAAAACATGTTAATGTAAATGTGATTCAAAAGAGTATACAGGAAATATTGTATGAAAATTGTAAAATATTTGTTTGGAATATTTGCAGCAGTTGTAATTGGATATGTGATTTTGGGAGAATGCTTTTTGCCCAGAGAATATCTGAATGGCAGAAATATCTGTCAGGAATATCAGGAACCCTGGTATCAGGTGGGTGCGGATCAAAGCCGGACTCCGATTGAAGTACCGGGAACACTGAATGACAATAGCAGAATACTGGAGACTGTGATTCCGGACGGTCTGGATGAAAGAGTGACCTGTCTCATGTACAGAGGCATGGATTTTCGGGCATATCTGGATGGACAGTTGATCTATGACTATGATACGACGGACAGCAGATGGTTTGGCGGTAACAGTCCGGAATGTTATTTTCCGATTCCCATAACCGCGGCGGATGCAGGAAAGACTTTAAGAGTTGAGATTATTGAAGATGTAGGAATTCTTTATCAGCCTTATATCGGAAATGAAATGGGAATCTGGAGCTTCATTTTGCGAGACAGCGCTCTAGAACTGTTTGCGGCAGTGGTAACCCTGATTCTGGGAATCATTACAGTAGTCCTGAGTATCTGGTACAATGTGGTCCGGAAGAGAAAGATGGTGCTGGGATATCTGGGATTTGCTGTCATACTGGTGTCTTTCTGGCTGCTTACCAATTCAACCTGCAGGCAGCTCATTTTTTCGAATACTTCTGTAGTCAGTGATGCCGCCTTTTTGAATGTTATGATGATGCCATTCCCATTTGTAATCTATATCAATGAGATACAGCAGAAGCGTTACGAAAAATGTTATGCTGTGGTACAGTCGATTCTGCTTATTGCGGATATATATGCCTGTGTTACATATGCAACTGGAATAAAAAGTTTTGGTGATACTTTCCCCTTTGTAACCATGGGATGTGTTATT
>JBJENT010000007.1:0-5333 GCA_051880335.1 Lachnospiraceae bacterium | reverse complement strand
CAAAAGCCTTCCGCACCATGATAATCTCCATCTGCCCCCTGGCCGGCTTCCATGTAAAGTTTTCCATCTTTTTCATAGACCTTTTCCGGCATCACGAAAGGATTGTAATAGGTTCCGTCCGGAAGCTTTACTTTGGCAGACGGATATTCTATGTTTTCAAAGCTTTTCCCGCCATCCTCTGTCCGATAAAGTGCTCCATATGCTCCGCCGCTGTATGCCAGACAGGAGAACCCTGTTTTTTCATCCTGTAAAAAGCTGATCCATCTGGCAGCCCCGCCGCTGCCCAGATAAGGGTCCGGATTGGCCATGACAGCACTTTTGCCACCATCTGCAGTAGCAACTAACACATAAAAACTGCTTCCGCATGCCCGGTCAACGGGAATCATCCGGTACTCTATTCCACCGGCAGTTTCATAGGTACAGTCCGGTTCCAGAGTCAAGTAGTATTGTATGGTTTCTTCCGTCAATTCTGTTTCCTCTGACTCCGTATCTCCGGATTCCATTTCAGTTTTTGAATCTGTTTGGATCGTTTCATTTTCGGAATTATCTTTCCCCGCTACTCTTTCTGCATAACTCTCTGACACGATGTTTTCAACAAAATCATATAAATCATTGTATACAACAGAAACATTTTCTTCTGAAAAATCCTTCATATTTCCAAACAAATAATAGAAGGATTCTCCTTCATAATCTATTGCTATCATCTTATAAAGATCTTCATTTTCCTCATAGGGAAGTTCTTTCATCACATACAGAAGCCAGTTTGTCACATCTGAGCAAAACCACTCCTTTTCCTCGCTGCTGGCAGAGTATAAGGGAATCATCGGAGTATACGTTTTTTCTGTTTTCCCGCCCATCTCCTCATAGCTATGTGCCCGGTTCCGTCCTGCAAAATACGCATCCGTAAAATAACGGAATTGTTCCATTTTATAATTATCGCTCAGCACCAGATCATTTTTTACATAGAAAACAAACCTGCCTGTATCATAGCAGTAAAGATTTCCCTCTTTGTCACAGGCTTTGACATCTCCATAGCGGCGCTTCATTTCAGAAGTGATCTCTTCCTCACCATAACCGGCAAATTCTTCCGAACCATCATACATAATCTGTATGATCTGATCCTCCTGCTCAGTTCCCTGCAACGTAATCTGAACCCCTGCCGGTCCCCAGACAACATTCCAGTTTCCCTTTTGAAGCATGGCTCCATCATCCCGGATTTCAAAATCAAGTTTCTTTATGATTTCATTATCGTATCGGGCTATGATTCTACCGTAAGTACTGCCAAAAGGCCAGTCCGGCTCTCCCTTCATCTGCAACAGCAGCCGGCACCGCCCATCCGGTGATGTCTGGGTATCAATGTCTGTATATTTATATTCTATCTTATACAAGAAACCGGCTACCAAAATGACCAACAGTCCGGCTACTATTCCGATCATAACAAAAAATGTTTTTATCCCTTTTTTCATACAATTATTCTTCTACGCTTTCCTTCAAATTTCCCAGTCTTTCTTTCTGATCCACGCTTCATCCAATCTCCCTTGCACTACTTCATATATTGATAGTTTTCCTTCAAATATTGGCAGCGATAGGAATAATCCGGTATATTTTTCTTCCCATCCCCCAGAATTTTGTTGCTCAAATACTGAAAACTTCCATCCTGATCAAATTTTACTGTAAGTTCATGGGTTATCAATGCATCATCGCACACCACCATATCACATACCGCATCCACCGTCAAAGTAGTCGTACCATCCTCATTTTCTTTTATATCCGTAACTTCCGGTACCGAAGAACCAACATAGGTATGCGTAACGTTAGTAGTTCCAATCCCAGCCCACGCATAAGTCTGTTTTTCTTTATCAAATACTGCATATTCCCGGATTTGCTCTGCAGTTACCGGCAGATATTCCATGATCAGGTTTTCAAATTCATCTTCCGGTATTCCGCCAAAATAAGCTTTGCCATCAAAGGTTTTCCGATATTTCATGACATACAGGTATTCGTACAAGCCATTATAGTCCAGATTTTCCATGTGATCAGCATCCCAATCAGAACAGAAAAGGTTATTTCCCTGATAACCGATAACCTGCACACATTTTTCAGACATTTCACGCGCTTTCGGTGTCATTGGCATTACTCTGACAAGACAGCTTCCGTCCACAATCTCTGTAACCTCCGGTGGCTCAGGCACACAGATTTTATAACCAAACCAGCCTTTATCGGTGTATTTCCATTCTTTGATTCGGTTATAAGAAATGTAGGACATCACCGGCTCATTTTCCTCATTCCATGCACCTTTTGCGCTCACCACATACATGGACTTTCCGTCAAAAATATATTTCATTCTCCCCACTGTGCCATCATCATATATCTCGTAAGTCACTATGCTGCCGCTTTTCCCCGCTTCGCAGCCCTCAAGAAAAAAATCCATCTTTTCATAATTTTCCATATCAGAATAAATGGCTTTCGTGGTAACCGGGCATCCTGTTTCCTTAAGTTCCCCCAACATGGCTCTTTTACAGTCATCCTCCGCTTCCTGTCTCTCCAGTTCATCCAGTGGAAGCTCATAGCCTTTTTCCCACTGCTGTGTAGCTTCTTTATCTATAGATGCCTGAGCAGCACTCTCTGTTTTCTCTGCATAAAAACTTTCTTTCGAAATGCCAGTTTCTTTCCCACAGGCACACAGCAGCCCCCCAAGGAGAAGCGCCATAATCCCCCAAATGTGTTTCTTTTTCAAATTCATAAAATTCTTCTTCCCACTCTTTATCCGTCATCCGAGGTGTATACCATGTCTCCTCCTCATTGTTCCCAGAAGGCAGTACCCTGTTTGATACATATTGAAAGCTCCCATTTTCCAAAGGCCGGATTACTACCTCATGGGCAAAAACCTTGGAATTACCGGCATAGGGAAATACTACATGAATCAGGAGTGTCATGGTTCCATCCCGGTTCTCACGATTTCCCACCACTTCCGGATAGGGATATTCCGGGTACTCTGCCTCATACAATCCCCTTGGTTTATACTCATACGTTTCTTTTACGGCGTCATAGACCGTTTTGGACTGCAGCGTCTGACTGTCAATATTGAAATATGTCATAACAACGCTTTCAAACTCGTCCTTTGGTATCTGATATACAGCCCGGACTGACAAATTTTCATCTGCCTCATAAGGAACCTTCTTTCCATTTACGATTGGATAAGAAAAGTCATACACATCATAGAAATCCAGTTCCCCAAAATCCTCTTCACTCCAATCTGTGATAAACATATTGTTTCGTGCATACCCAATCGGTAACAGGTATTTTCGATTCCATTCCCGATACTTTTCTTCCAGAGGCAGTACCCGAAATGCCTTATGTTCCGTAGTGTCGCTTAATGAAAGCACATACTGTTGTTCCGATGCACAGGAACCGGAAAACATGAAATATCCCTCCTCTGTATATTTCCAGGATTCCACCGAGTACTCCTCCGTGACTTTTTCCTGTATGCTTCCATCCTGATACTCAAAATATTTCCTGACCACATCTATCACGTCATCTTTCGTTTTCAGATCATACTTTGCAAATCCCCCATCATAACCAACTTCCCAAATCATTATTTCTGCTTCCTGCTTTGTATTCACACTTTCACAAAACTGCAGTACCTGCTCAGGCTCAGTCATATCAATCTGATTTTTGCTGTCAACAGCAGAATATCCCTTTTCCCCAAAAGCTTTGATGATATGACGAATCGTTTCCAGATCATTTATCATCTGTTTCTCTTCTGCCTCTTCATATAGCTTTACACAGGCATCCAATATTTCTGCATCATCTTCCTGCTTATTTACCAAGGAAACATGAGAGTCCTCCGTTTTATCTTCCAACTTTGTTTCGTCTTCCAACTTCGTTTCGTCTTCCAGCTTCGTTTCCTTTTCCGGCAGCGTTTCTTTATGGAACTGGTCATGATACCACAGGAAACCAAAAAGAAGCATCAGTCCTATTGCAGACAGCTTCATCACCCATAGCCATTTTTTCTTTTGATCCAAGGTAACCTCTTCCTTTTCATTTTATATCTCACTTCGCCACAAATATTACACCTGTAAGATTTAAAAGTCAAGGCTGTCGTGGGGACGTTTCTTTTGTCCACGATGCTAGGGTCAAAAGAAACGTCCCCAACGCACCAATATGCTACTTTCAAAATATTTTCCTGTTTCCGATTTAAAATTCACCTTGTATCGATACTTTTTTGCTATTTGTTTCACAACTCTGATTCCCAGTCCATGCTCTGGCAGATAATCATGTTTCAATCGACCATTCATGGTTTTCAATAAGTCTTCTGATACTCCTTTCCCATTATCTGTAATGCGAAGCATGATTCTGCCCTTTGAATATTTTTTCATTGATACTTCCACTTTACATCCTGATTCATTATGGTCAATTGCATTGGAAATCAAATTATCGATCATACGCCTTATAAGACTTTCATCGGCACAAATGACAGCATCCTCTAATTCGCCATTAATATCAAGATCAAAGGAATACTGCTCTTCCCCTAAATTCATATAATCGCATACAATTTCTCTGATAAGTGCTGCCAACTTTATTTCCGTTTCATTCCACTTGCCGGTTCCTGCCTCCAACTTATTCTCCGTATTTAAGTTGTTAACAAGGTCTCTGATTTTAAAACACTGTTTTTCTATAATTCCGCCCTTCTCTGCATTTCCCATTACAATGCTAAGAGGCGTTCTAATATCATGGGACACCCCTGCAATCCATTCTGTTCTCTGCCTTTCCCTGATATGAACCCACCTTTTTGTAATCCAGGCAGGAATCAAAACAATGAGCAGTATATTTACAAGCACCAGATATGGTATGTAAGTAATCATGGTCTTCAAAGTTTCCAGTCGAAATTCCAGTGTATACTTCCAAAGAGAATTCTTTGGAAGACCTATGACCAATATTCCATCATCTCTTACCCATGTATATACCGGGTAATCATGCAGATACCACCTGGTGAACCTTGCCACATCAGTCAAACTGAAGAGTTCCGGAACATCCTCCGGCTTGTTATGCTGCCATGCAATTCGACCATCTTCACCAATGATGAAAAGAAACGCATTCAGCTCATCCAATTGCTCTAAACGCTTTTCTTCTATCACATAGCTGTCGTTTTCCTTTGTTATACTATCAGATATCCTGCCGATTGGTACAAAATATCTATCTCCATGAGTCCCCATACTCACTCCCATTACTAATCCAAAATCCAGTATAATGAGTACAACAAACACTATGATCATAGATAAAAAATAACTTGCCCAGCGTCTCATCTTGTTTCCCCTCCCATCAGTCTATAG
>JBJENT010000006.1:0-5384 GCA_051880335.1 Lachnospiraceae bacterium | reverse complement strand
ATAAAAGGTAATAAAGAGTTATAAAAGGTTATAAAAGAATAGAAAAGTTATAAAAGGTTATAAAAGAATATAAAATATTGAAAAATCAGCTTAAAATGGGCGCTTTTTTGCAAAAAAAAGTTGACATAATACAAGATAACTTAGTATTATGATTATACTATATATATAAAGGGCGGGTGGCCCCAAAAAGCTGATTCGAATAATATGGAGGCACGAAAAAATGAAAAAGTTTATGAAAAAAATGACCGCTGTAGCATTGGCAGCTGGTATTTTGGTTTCCATGATTCCATCTGGCAGGGTATATGCAAAAAATGCGTGGATTGATGGAAGCACACCGGAGAAGTATACAAACAGAGTAACCACATCAAATGATTTAACTTTTGCACCAACGGTCAGAACAAACTTTTATGCAGGAAGCATCAAAGCGCTTATTCCTACATCTCCCAAGTCACTAATCGACCACAATACAGGTGTGGATGTAAGCTACTATGATGATGCTACTTCTTTTGTATTTGTAGATGAAAATAATGGTTATGGTGAACTTGCAAAAGCTGTTCTGAACAATGCCATTACACAGGTAAATGGTACACTGGTAACAACCGTTACATTGAACCTTTTCAAATATGAGGGTAAAGCATATAAGATGGTAGAAAATACAACGGATGACATTCAGTTTATGGTATCCATTCCATCCTCTGTCAGAGCAAACACCAGAGATTATGCGATGGTAAGAATCAACAGAGATGGTTCTTTCACTTATTTGACAGATGCGGATGCCGATCCGATTACCCTTACCTTTACAACAAATTACTTTGCAGCAGATGATTTGTATGCATTGATTTATGCTCCTCATGGTGCATTTGATCCATACAAACCGGTACAGCCGATTGCACAGTAATGAATTTTTCCTGAATTGAGAACCCGGCAGATGAATTTCTGCTGGGTTTTTTGTTATTTTGTGCTATAATCTGTTTGATGAATTTCCACCGCACGCTCGTGACTTTAGCCATGAGTTAGGTGACGTATGTTCAAAGAAAGGACAAAATAGACATGAGAAGCATGGAGTTTAAAATGGAACGCCCGGGCCTTTTAAAGGAAGGGGACCACATTACAGTTACGGAAGGCCTTTTGCCCAGTAACTATTATTACACCATTGATCCATCCCTTGCCATGTCCGGAAATGTTCCTTTTCCGGAGCGCATGCTGGCCAGAGAAGGAATTGTAACAAAAGTGATCGAAAATTCAAGAGGTTTTTATGTAACCGCTGAATTTGATGAATAAAGCATTATAGGAGGAGAAAAAATGTTAAAAAAAGTATCTACAGACAAAGCACCGGCAGCAATCGGGCCATATTCCCAGGGAATTATTGCAAATGGTTTTTTATTTGCATCCGGACAGATTCCCATCAATCCGGCAAATGGTGAAATCGAGGGAGCAGACATCACAGGCCAGGCAGAACTGGTTATGAAAAATATCGGAGAAATTTTGAAAGAAGCAGGAACTACATATGAAAATGTTGTTAAGACCACCTGCTTTTTAGCTGATATGGGTGACTTCGGTGCATTTAACAGTGTATATGAAAAATATTTTACCGGCAAACCGGCCAGAAGCTGCATGGCTGTAAAACAGCTTCCGAAAAATGTTCTTTGTGAAGTAGAAATCATTGCAGTTGTTTAGGCGGAAGGAAATTTTTACGATGAGCAACAGGGAGAACATAGTGCTTGTAGGGATGCCGGGAGCAGGTAAAAGTACGGTTGGAGTAGTACTTGCAAAAAAGTGTGGTTATCGTTTCCTGGACAGCGATCTGGTCATTCAGGAGAAAAAAGGAAAACTCCTTCATGAGCTGATCACAGAACATGGTGTGGATGGCTTTTTGGCAATCGAAGATGAGATCAATGCATCCATTGAGACAAAACACTCTGTCATAGCAACCGGCGGAAGCGCAGTTTATGGAAAAAATGCGATGAAGCATCTGAAAGATATTGGAAGCGTCATCTATTTGCAGCTTTCCTACGAGGAGATAGCAGGGAGACTTGGGAATCTGGAACAAAGAGGGGTAACGCTCAGAGAGGGCCAGACACTTCTGGATCTGTATCAGGAGAGAGTGCCGCTATATGAGAAATATGCAGATTTTACCATATCCTGCCATGGGAAAGACATACGCAATATTGTAGATGAAATCTTTGAGAAGGTGATTATCCCGCCAGATAAAAGCGAATAAAATGTTCTTTGCAAGCAAAACAGATTATTCCATTTTGTATGGCTCTGGATAGTTAAGGACAATCAGGATAGATACAAATAAAAAGAATAAATTTGGAAAACCTCCACATACTGATAAAAAATGTGGAGGTTTTTTATATGGATTATATCAATGCATTCTGGGTAGGAGGACTGATCTGCGCACTGGCACAGATTTTATTGGAGAAAACAAAAATGATGCCAGGCCGGATTATGGTACTTCTGGTGTGTCTTGGGGCGCTGATCAACTTTTTCGGATGGTATGACCCACTGGCAGAGTATGCAGGAGCCGGTGTAACAGTACCTCTTTTGGGATTTGGGCACAACCTGATGAAGGGCGTGAAGGAGTCCGTTGACGAAAATGGCTTCATGGGACTGTTTATGGGAGGATTTCAGGCAGCAGCAGTAGGCAGCAGTGCGGCACTCATTTTTGGATATCTTGCAAGTCTGATCTTCAAACCTAAGATGAAGAAGTCATAAAGAAGTTCTTAAGAATTATATAAAATGGGGGAATGGAAGAGAAATCCTCTTGCATGGATTTGATGTTAATGGTATGTTACCAATATAGTCAACATACAATGAATTATGGTCTAATATGAAAATCATATGTGTCATATGCATGACATTTATGTCAAAAAGATGCAAAAAAAGAGGTTTTTAAATGAAAAATGGCATGACTTCTTCGGTCAATAAAGAAAGCCGCAATCCATATAAAACATATAAAAAAAGAATAAAAGTAATGCTTGCTATTACCTGTCTGTCTGTTTTTACAGCATGTGTTACGATTGTACTCAGCGTTCTGATCTGTATCCATTATAAATACGCCGGGGAAAACACAATAACCTTTGCAGAGGATATGCCGGAAGAAACAGAGGACCGGAAGGATGGGGATACAGCAGAAGCATTTTCAGACAGTGTATACAGTCAGGCTGAGGTGGATGCACTTATGGATGCTGCCAGAGAGAGTGCATCGGCACAAGGAGAAGCAGGAGTATTGGATACGCTTCAGCAGAGACTTATGAACGGGGACAGCTCTCTGGATGTATTCCGGGATCTGTATCCGGATTATGTGGTATTGGTTGATTCGGGAAAATATCATTTCATTGCGAAAGATGATTCCCTGAGTGCCAACCTCTATGATAATGATAAATTTATCATGGAAGAGAACGATGTTCTAACCTATCAGGATGATCAGGTCGCTACATATAAAGGAATCGATGTTTCAAAATATCAGGGAAATATTGATTGGGAAAAAGTAAAAGAATCAGGAATTGAGTTTGCGATTATCCGGGCCGGTATCAGAGGATACAGTGAAGGTGCTATCATAGAGGATGCGAATTTTGCGGCCAATGTGGAAGCTGCTGCAGAGCAGGGGATTGATCTGGGAACCTATTTCTTTTCCCAGGCAGTTTCGGAGGAAGAGGCTCTGGAGGAAGCTCAATTTGTGATCGATCAGCTGCAGGAGGCAGAGGTATCTCTGGCGTATCCCGTATATCTGGATATTGAAGCAGTTTCCTCTTCCAACTGCAGAACAAAAGACCTTACTGTAGAACAGAGAACTACCTTTGCAAAAGTTTTTCTGGAAAAGATAGCTGAGGCCGGGTATCAGCCTGCCATATATGGAAATATGAAAAGCTTTTTGCTCATGCTGGATATTACGCAGCTGGAGGAGTATGATAAATGGCTGGCATCCTATAGTCTGCCAATCTATTACCCCTATGCGTTCCAAATGCTGCAATATTCCGAAAAGGGAAGAGTACCGGGAATCTCAGAACCGGTTGATATGAATATTTGTTTTAAAAAATACGGAGGAGAAGAATAATGCCGGGAGCAGAAGTATTCAAGTGGCTTATTTTGTATTTTGTTGCTTTAAATGTACTTGATTTTGCCTTAATGGGAATCGATAAATGGAAAGCAAAAAAAAGAGCCTGGAGAATTCCCGAGGCTACTTTATTTATTATTGCAATCATTGGCGGAGCACTTGGAGGGACTATAGGAATGCATGTGTTTCATCATAAGACAAGACATTGGTATTTCCTATATGGCATGCCCCTCATCTTTGTACTTCAGATTGCACTGATTATTTTTCTGATAAAAGGACCCATTCAGATCATTACTTTATAAATTATAACAATTCTGAATATAACTATACAGAATATAACTATTCAGAGCCATGCAAAATGGAACAAAATGTTTTGCCTGCAAAGAACATTTTATTTGATTTTACACTGCAACAATAATGCCGCCGTCGTTAGCATACATAGAGCTGATGCCGGCGGTATTTAAAATCTGGATAGATTTAAATGCGCAACGGTCCAGCAGCAGTTTTTTCATCAGTTCTGCACGTTCCGGGCAGTTGCAGTGGGAAATGTACAAACATTTCTTTTCCAGGTTATGACCTTCCGCGATAATAGTATCTGCCATCTTGGACAGGGCTTTTTTAATGCCTACCGCCTGCCCCTTCTGGATGATAACGCCGCGAATGGCACCCATGACAGGCTTGATGGAAAGAGTGGAAGCAATGAAAGCTTTCACAGAGGAGAGACGTCCGTTTTTACGAAGGGTTTCCAGATTGTCCAGAACAAAGTAGGTGTTCATGGAGCTCCGGAAAGCTTCTATTTCGGAAACGATCTGTTCGAAAGTCAGGTTGCCCGACTCTTCTAATTCCATGATCTTCATGGCAATCTGTGTTTCCCCGATGCTGGCAGATTCCGAATCACAAATATGAATAGGCTTTTTCCCAAATTCTTCTTCATACAATGTTTTTCCAAGAACTGCACTGTTATAGCTTCCGCTTAAATGAGAGGATAGTGTAACACAATACACATGATCCACATCAGCCTGATAAGCTTTCATAAAACGTTCCGGTGAAGGACAGGAAGATTTAGGACATGTGGGACAAGCCGCTACTTTCTGAAGAAAGCTCTTCTGATCAAAATTTTCATCATCCAGTGTATGATAATCTCCTACCTCCAGAGAAAGTGGAACTCTTTCAAAACGAGGATCATTTAAATATTTCTCCGGTAATTCACAACAACTATCTACAACAATTTTATAAGACATACTGCCTCCTCTTTATGTATTTATAATATAGGCGTTTGTAAAACGCCACAAACCGCATAAATACGGTGTTTTTTATTACCTAA
>JBJENT010000005.1:2561-25821 GCA_051880335.1 Lachnospiraceae bacterium | reverse complement strand
ATCCAATTCGGATGTGATTATCAATGATTTTGTGAAATGGCTCAGTGAGCAGGATTATTATGAAGATACGGTGATTATGATTGCAGGAGACCATCTGAATATGGGTGGTGCTTATATTTCCCAACTGGACCCTGCCTATCAGAGAACAGTATTTAGTACGATTATTAATTCCCAGGTGTCTTATGACGGAGAAAACCCTCATACTTATACTACACTGGATTTCTTCCCGACCACATTAGCCAGCATGGGATGTGAGATCCCGGGAAATAAACTGGGACTGGGAACCAATCTGTTTTCGGATGAACCCACTTTAGTAGAAACTTTAGGCTATGACAGGCTGTACAATGAACTGTCCAGACCATCTGCCTATTATGAGAAAAATTTTGTGGTTCCTAAGGAAAGAGCAGCTGCCTACCGGTAGCTGCCCTTTTTATTTTATTTCTTAGCTGCTTCATCCCAATAGCTGCACTGTGTACCTGCAACATCAGAAGTGAATGGAGTATCATCATGTTTCTTGTAATGAGCGGTTGCTTTTTTTACATATTTGAAACCAAGATATAAAAGTGGAATATTGGCAAATACGATCAGAATATTTCCTAAATCTGAGATTGCCCAAAGGTTTCCAAGCTCCAATCCTGCCATGGAGCATAAAATACCAAAGGTAGCAATGAATATGCCCAGGATACGGATGAAGTTGATAAAGGATTTCTTACGGGTAATTCTGGTAGCAGCGATTTCTGAAAAGCTGAAGAAACCAACCAGACAGGTAAATGCAAATAAGCAGAAGCAAACCGTGATCAGGAAGATTACTATGCTGTCCAGAGTGCCGGAACCAGGAGAAAGTGTGGATGCAGAAGCAAGGAACTTCGGCAGCTTATCCAGAGCCATCCAGGCTTCCCCTTCACTTCCGGTCCAGACATGGGCCATAACTACCACAAAGCCTGTTAAAGTACAGATAACAATGGTATCCAGGAAAACACCGATGGACTGAACGATACCCTGGTCACATGGATGTTCTGTATTAGCTGCACCAGCCGCCATGGTAATGGTACCCTGACCTGCTTCATTACTCATCAGACCACGTTTGATACCCTGTGCCAGAACCGTACCAAAGGCACCACCGAAGATAGCCTGTGGTGTAAAGGCACCACCAAATACCGCAGTAAAGAAGTATGAAACAGAACCTAAGTTGGTAAGGATCAGCAAAAGTACAGTAAGGACATAAATGACTGCCATAACAGGAACTGCGGCATCGGTTACTTTGGTTACTTTTTTGATCCCGCCAAAAGCCAGATATGTAGTAAATACAATAAGAATAACAGCTGTTATGTAGTAAAATGCGGATGTTGTGGATATACTGCCACCGGTAATCATTTCACCCATCTGACCGATGGAGCTGACAACGTTGAAACCCTGAGCAGGAAGACAACACATGGCGTACACGATGAACATAACAGAAAGTGCGATACCTGCGATTTTTTTGTTGCCCAGAAGTTTCTGGCCATAATATGGAAGACCACCTACAAATTCATCCTCTTTTTTCTCTTTAAACATCTGCGCAAGTGTGGCTTCCACATAAGCAGTAGACATGCCGAAAAAGGCAGATAACCACATCCAGAACAGTGCACCCGGTCCGCCTACAGAAATGGCACCGGTTACACCCAGAATATTACCGGGACCAACTCGCATGGCGGAACTGAGGAAAAAGGCACCTAATGAGGAGATGCCGATTTCATCCCGTTTCTTTTTGGTTAACAGTTTGATTCCTTTTTTAAAATGAGTAACCTGGATGAATCCTAATTTGATGGTAAAGAAGATTCCGGAACCTACCAGAAGAATGATAGCTAATGAAAAATTTCCAAGAATCGGGATGTTGGCATACCAGCTGAAATTTGTGGGAAACTCCCAAAAAAAGTCTGATAATGGCGTTACAAAGCCAAAGACATTATTGATTGCTTCAAAAATATGCTCCATAATAAAACTCCCTTCTATGTTTTACATACGATATATAAAAATTTTATAAAACCAGAATATCAAATTTTTTGGCATAAATCACCATTATTCCTGTTAAAAATATTGCAAAAAGTGTTATTGATGAAAATTTTTTGAAAAGTATTTGACTTTTTTGATGGAATGTACTAAAGTAACAAAAAAGAAATAGAATAGATTAAACCGATGAGAAAGAGTAGTACATATCAGGAACTGATGCAGAGAGCTGCAGGTGGTGGGATTGCGGCACAGTGAATGTTATCGAATGGACTTTCGAGGGCAAACTGAAATCGTAAGACGTAGGCTTTGCCGGGAACCTAACCCGTTATCAATCAGGCACATATGATAGTATGTGAAAAGAGTGGGTGAAAACCAATTTGAGTGGTACCGCGATAATAACCAGTTTATTACCGTCTCAAGCAATTGCTTGGGGCGGTTATTTTTGTTTAAGGAGGAAAACAAAATGAAAAGAAAAATGTTATCTATGTTAATGGCAGCTGTTATGATGGTTTCTTTAACAGCATGTGGAAGCAGTGCATCCACCACAGCAGAAAGTTCCGGAACAGAAGCTGCTGCAGAAACAGAAGAGAGTGCAGACAGCGCTGAGGGTAGTGCCAGTGAAGCTACCGGTGAAACTTACAAAATTGGTCTTGTTCAGTTTGTTGATGATGCTTCTCTGAATCAGATTCGCGAAGCTGTCATTGCAGAACTGAAGGCAAAAGAAGCAGACTGTGGCGTAACCTTTGAAATTCTGGAATCCAATGGCCAGGCTGATTCCACAGTACTGAATCAGATTGCTACGGATCTGATTGAAGATAAAGTTGATCTGATCATTCCGATCGCTACACCAACAGCCATGATCATGCAGGCTGCTACAGAAGACAATCAGATTCCGGTTGTATTTTCCGCAGTTACCGACCCTGTTGGAGCAGGTCTTGTAGCATCTCTGGATGCACCGGGTGCCAATATTACCGGTACTTCTGATGCACTGAATACCAATGCAGTATTTGATTTGATGTTTGCAGCAAATCCTGACATCAAAAAAGTTGGTCTTCTTTATAATAAGAGTGAAGACGCTTCCAAGAGAGCAATTGAAGAAGCAAAAGCTTACGCAAAAGCAAAAGGTGTTACTATAATAGAAAAAACAGGTACTACAAACGACGAAGTAGTGCTGGCAGCAGATGCTTTAGTAGCAGAAGGGGTTGACGCAGTGTTCACTCCAACCGATAATACTATTATGACAGCAGAATTATCTATCTTTGAAAAATTCATTGATGCAGGTATTCCACACTACGCTGGTGCAGATTCCTTTGCATTAAATGGTGCTTTCTGCGGATATGGTGTAAACTATGTAGATCTTGGTACAGCTACAGCTGATCTGGCAATCGATATTTTAGTAAATGGTGCAGATCCTGCAAGTACACCGATTGTTACCATGGATAACGGTATTGCAACAGTAAATACAGAAACTGCAGAAGCAATCAAATTAGATTACAGTATGTTTGCAGATATGTGTACAGAATTGAAAGAGACGATTACAGCTGAAAATTTTGAATAAAAAGTAATCGGTAATCCGGCTCGGAGGTTTTTATGTCATCATTTTTGACCTTATCAATTGTACAAAGCGCTTTGGAACTGGGGTGTATTTACGCCCTGGTTGCCCTGGCGTTATTTGTATCTTTTTCCTTATTAAATATCGCGGATTTGTCCACGGATGGCTGCTTTACACTGGGTTGTGCAGTGGGAGCAGTGGTAACCATGGCAGGACATCCGTTTCTGGCATTTTTCGCTGCTATGGCGGCCGGAGTTGCCAGTGGATTCATCACAGCATTTCTTCAGACCAAAATGGGAGTACAGTCGATTCTGGCAGGAATTATTGTAAATACCGGTTTGTATACCATCAACCTGATGGTCATGGGATTTTCATCCAATATTAACCTGTTTAACAGTACAACCGTGTTCAGTCTTGCAAAAGATCTGTCCGAGTCGGAGGTTTATCGCAGCTGGTATAAAATCGGGATTGTTGTATGTATTGTTCTGCTGGTATGCCTGTTTCTGGCATGGTTTTTAAATACCAGCCTGGGGCTCAGCATTCGTGCAACCGGGGACAATGAATATATGGTAAAGGCATCCAGTATTAATCCCGGATTTACCATTACCGTGGGACTTTGCGTCTCCAGTGCCATGACAGCACTTTCCGGTGCAGTTCTGGGGCAATATCAGAAGTCCTGTGATATCAATTATGGTACCGGACAGGTGACCATAGCACTTGCCAGTCTGATCATCGGGGAATCCCTGATCAAAAAAGGAAGCATTTTTAAAAGAGTCATCTTTGTGGTACTGGGCAGCTGCCTGTACCGATTTATCGTAGCGATTGCACTTCGCATGAATCTGCCTGCAGAAGCACTGAAACTGGTTTCGGCAGTGATTGTAGCTATTGCGATTTCTTTCCCTTATTTAAAGGAAAAAGCAGGTTTCTACAAACATCGCAAGGATGTGATGAAACAGGCTTCCAAGGCGACTAAATAGGAGGAAGGTGCAGATATGTTACAGATTACAAACATTAGTAAAACTTTTAATCCGGGTACGGTAAATGAAAAGACAGCACTTCAAAATGTGAGTCTGCATCTGGATTCCGGGGATTTTGCCACCATTATCGGAAGCAACGGAGCCGGGAAATCCACCCTGTTTAATGCCATCACAGGTGCCTTTTATGTGGACAGCGGACGAATCATTCTGGATGACGAAGATATCACCTTTAAAAAAGAACATTTACGCAGTAAGGAGATCGGACACCTATTTCAGGATCCGCTTCTGGGTACTGCTCCCCATATGTCCATAGAAGAAAATATGGCTCTGGCTTATATGAGAGCATCCGGAAAACATTCTTTGTTTGGCAGAATCACAAAAGCAGATAAGGAAAGATTCCGGGAGCATCTGGCCCTTTTGGATATGGGATTGGAAGACCGGATGAAAAATCCGGTGGGCCTTTTATCCGGTGGACAGAGGCAGGCACTTACCCTTCTGATGGCAACCATGGTGACACCGAAGCTTCTTCTGCTGGATGAACATACAGCAGCTCTGGATCCGGCCACAGCAGAAAAGGTGCTGATGTTGACCAAACGAATTGTGGCAGAAAGAAATATCACCTGCCTTATGGTTACCCATAATATGCATCAGGCTCTGGAACTGGGAAACCGTACGCTTATGATGAATGGTGGTAATATTGTGTTGGATGTAAGCGGCGAAGAACGTGCCAATATGACAGTAGAGGATCTGCTGGAAAGATTTAAGGTGCAGGTGGGCGAACAGTTAGATAATGATCGTATCCTGCTTTCAAAATAAAGTAGCGTAGCGGGAAGGCTTGTTACTTTTCATACAGACACTGGAGAAAAAATCTTTATACGGATTTTTCCTAACAGTGTCTGGTATAAAAAGAACAAGCCATTTCCGGTGTACAGCTTTAGGAAAACATGTTTCTTGGGTAAAATTTTCCGAACAGTCTTTACAAAGATTTCTTACTATGACGGGAATACTTCTCTTCACAATATTTACAGCGGTAGATGCGTTTTTCTGCATCCGCCAAAACAAAGATATGAGGTAATTCCTGCTCAATAGAAGTGATGCAGCGCGGGTTATGACAATGGATGACCCCTTTTATCTCCTGTGGAAGATAAATATCTCTTTTTTCTACGATTTCCCCGTCTTTGATCACATTTACCGTAATGTTTGGGTCAATAAATCCCAGAATATCCAGGTTCAGGGTATCAATGTCACATTCTACTTTTAAGATGTCTTTTTTACCCATTGCATTGCTGCGGGCATTTTTAATAATGGCTACGGTACAATCTAATTTATCTAATTGTAACTGATAGTATATATCCAGACTTTTTCCGGCTTTGATATGGTCCAGAACGAAGCCTTCTTCGATTTTTCCTACATTTAACATATGGTTGAATCCTTTCTGATAATCATTTATTTTATTAATGAAATACGAGCATGAAAACGTCATCTATGTAGGCCGGCAGTGTACACACATTACACTAACTCCAGCAGGGTTAGGATAAGTGCCATTCTAACATACACACCATATTGAACCTGTGGGAAATAAGCTGCTCTTGGGTCATCATCTACTTCTACAGAGATTTCGTTGACACGTGGCAGTGGATGAAGCACCAGCATGTCCTCTTTTGCCAGTTCCATTTTAGCTTTGTCTAAAATATAGAAGTCTTTTAAGCGGACGTAATCTTCCTCGTTAAAGAATCGCTCTTTTTGCACACGGGTCATGTAGAGAAGATCCAGCTGGGGCATGCAGCTTTCCAGACTGATGACCTCTTCATAGGAAATATTTTTCTCTTTCAGCATATCTGTAATATAGTCAGGTACACGAAGTTCCTCCGGTGAAATAAAGATAAAATGAATACCGGAATAGCGAACCAGTGCATTGATCAGAGAATGGACGGTACGACCAAATTTCAGATCCCCGCAGAGACCAATGGTAAAATTATTCAGTCTGCCCTTCAGGGAACGGATAGTCAATAAATCGGTTAGTGTCTGGGTAGGATGCTGGTGTCCGCCATCACCGGCATTGATCACCGGGATTCTGGAACGGGTGGCAGCTACCATAGGCGCACCTTCTTTTGGATGGCGCATGGCGCAGATATCTGCAAAACAGGATATCACACGAATGGTATCCGACACGCTTTCACCCTTTGCAGCAGAAGAGGAGCCTGCATCGGAAAAACCGATTACACTGCCTCCCAGATTCAGCATGGCTGCTTCAAAGCTGAGACGTGTCCTGGTGCTGGGTTCATAGAAGCAGGTCGCCAGTTTCTTGCCCGCACAGATATGGGCATATTTTTCAGGATTCTTTTCAATATCATTTGCCAGATCAAAAAGCTGATCCAATTCTTCCACAGTAAAGTCCAGTGGACTCATAAGATGTCTCATGACAATTCCTCCTTCAAATTAACTAATATGGCAGAAACTCCGGATGTACCTGCAAAATGCATTCAGAGTTTTTAAACAAACAACATTCTGCTCAAAAAAGAACGAAGGAAAAAGAATTCCTTCGTTCTATCAATATCATGATTGGAAAGATAATAAATCGGATACGGATTTTCTCTTTGGAGCAACTGGAGATTCTGCCGGATATCCAATCGGAATAAAAGCAACTAATTCTCTGTCTTCCGGAATACCTAAAATAGAAGCAGCTTTTGCTTCGTCAAAGATACCCTGGATAACACTGCCAATTCCTTTTTCATGTGCTGCCAGACAGAAAGTCTGAGCGGCAACACCGGCATCGAACATCTGCCATGTATCCTTACGAGGAGTGGTAAAAGAACCATCTCTTTCATAACCGCATCTGTTTTTGATCACAGTTACTGCAATCAGCATCGGAGCAGCGTCCATGATTTTACCATTTCCTGGAAACATATCTGTGCATTCTTTTGCAATTTTTGCTTTCAGATCACCTTCGATTGCAATATAACGAACAATCTGTGTGTTTTTCCAGCTTGGAGAAAAAGAAGCAGTTTCGATGATTTCAGCTAATACGTCATGATCAATTGGCTGATCGGTAAATTGACGGATACTTCTGCGGCTCATAATACATTCTTTTGCGGTCATTTGATTTCCTCCTGATATTCTTTTGGTTTTGTTTTAAACTAGAAACAGTATAGCAAAAAAAGTGAATGCTTTCAATTGAAAAGTGAGTGGTTTCTATTGAAAAAAAGATAGATTATTTTCCTGTAATCTATTATACTGTGAATATACGGAAATCGAAACGTTTCATACATTGGCATGCAAATAATGAAAAACCGGCATTTCAAAGGAAAGAAACCGGCACACGAAATAAAAGAATCGGCATTGCAAAGTATGAGAGAATGGTATTGGAAAGGAATGAGCGTATGGGAACAGAATTTGTAGAAAAGAAAAGATGGGTTTTTCTGGGGCTGCCCTGGACATTTACAAAATATACGGTAAAAGAAGACCTGATTACCATTAATACAGGTTTTCTGAGTACTCAGGAAAATGACTGCTATATGTATAAAGTACAGGATGTGGAGCTGACCACTTCTTTCTGGGAAAGAATTTTCAAACTGGGGACGGTTGTGTGCTATACAGGGGATACCACCGATCCGAAGCTTCTGATCGAGCATATCAAAAATGCCAGAGAAGTGAAAAACTTTATTTTGGAGATGTCGGAAACTGCCAGAATAAAACGCAGAACCTTAAATACTTTAAATATTGGAGCAAATCCGGATTTAGATGCGGATGGAGATGGAGTTCCGGATTATTTGGATAATTGAAAGTACGAAGGCGGTATGAAAGATCATACCGTCTTTTTACTGCCGGAAAAGCCACTATGCAGATTAAAGTGTTCAAAAATCAGACCAACCAGAAACCAGAACGGAAAATAATCCAGCCGGATATACCGGCCTATACGGAGACGGGCCCGGTCATAATTCCAGGGAATCATCTGCTTTTTGTCCAGAAGCTTTCCGGAAAAATATTCTCCTGTGTAAATCAGCAGAGCATAGACGCTGCCACGGAAAAAGACAGAAAAATGGTGCATTACTTTATTCAGGGGGCGCAGAAAGGCAGCACAGCCATAAATTGGAAACATCCAGATGGATGTGGTGCCCTGCAGGCGGTAATTTCTGCGTTGCAGCATTCTTAAAGAAGTGTATAATATTTCAAAACACCATCCAAGGATGCCACAGTGGATGAAGAGTCTGGAAAGAGAGATTTCTTTTTGGGATTGCATGAGATTCCTTTCCGGCAGAAAGATATATCATCTGTTTTCTGCCTGCCCAGGTTGATGGAAACGTAATGTAATATAATATAAAAATAATGAAACACTTATATCAGATAAAATGCCCCATATAGAGGAAAATATACAGAAAAAGGATCATAAGGAAATCGAATACCATATGAAACAAATGACATACAAAGAAACAAGGGAATATCTGGAGAAAAAATCCGGCAGAGGAAGCGTGCTTGGACTGGATGGAATAAAGGAATTATGCAAAAGGCTGGGGAATCCCCAGGATCATCTGAAATTCATACATGTTGCGGGAACCAACGGAAAAGGTTCTACAATTGCCTATCTTTCCAGCATACTGAAAAGCGCAGGTTATCATGTCGGAACATACATATCACCTGTTATTTTAAATGAAAGAGAAAAATTACAGATAAATGGGAAGCTGATTCTGGCAAGAGAATATGCAGATGTAATGAGCAGAGTGCGGGAAGCAGCAGATCAGATGGAAGAAGAGGGATATCCATATCCTACGGTATTTGAGCTGGAAACAGCCGCCGGATTCTGTTATTTTCAGGATAAGAATTGTGATGTTGTCATACTGGAAACCGGAATGGGTGGAGATATGGATGCCACTAATCTGGTGAAAACCACACTGGTAAGCGTTTTTGTGTCGATCAGTATGGATCACATGGCTTTTCTGGGAAATACTTTATCTGAGATCGCAGAAAAGAAAGCCGGGATCATAAAGCCGGGGGCGGATGTAGTATCTATCTGGCAGCCGGAAGAGGTACAACAGGTATTAAACAGGGAAGCAGGAAATAAGAAAGCAGAAAAAATCCTGTTTGCATCAAAGGATCGGCTAGGAAAAGTAAAATATGGTCTGGAGAAGCAGCAGTTTGATTATGGCTGCGCAAGCGGTAACGTTTACCGACGTATGGAGATATCCCTTGCAGGAACTGTTCAGATAGATAATGCAGCTTTGGCACTGGAAGTGGTGGAATGTTTGAAAGAAAGAGGCTTTTTGCTTCCGGAGGACAAGGTCCGAAAGGGACTTTTTCAGACCAAATGGACGGGACGACTGGAAATTATCGCGAAAAAACCGTATTTTCTGGTAGACGGTGCACATAATGAGGATGCGGCAAAAAGACTGGCACAGGCCATACACTTTTATTTTACAAATAAAAAGATTGTCTATATAATGGGAATATTGAAAGATAAGGAATATGAGAAAATCATTGCAGAAACCAGTGCTTATGCGGAGCAGATCATAACCATTGCTACGCCGGATCGAAAGAGAACCTTGTCATCCCATGAACTTGCACTGGCGGTGAAAGAATATCATCCCAACGTGACGGAAGCCTCCAGTTTGGAGGAAGCTGTGGAAATGGCATATCTTCTGGCAGGTAAAGAGGATGTGATCATAGCCTTTGGTTCCTTGTCCTATTTAGGGGCACTAAAAAAAATCATGGCAGACAGGAGTGGGCAGCATGGTAAATCAGGAAAAAGTAAAAGAGGCCATTAAGCTGTTATTAGAAGGAATTGGCGAGGATACCGGACGGGAGGGACTCCTGGAAACTCCGGATCGTATCGCAAGAATGTATGAAGAGTTATGTGCCGGAATGGAGGAAGATCCGTCGAAGCATTTGTCAAAGACCTTTCATACCGATAATACAGAAATGGTGTTGGAAAAGGATATCGTGTTTCATTCTCTTTGTGAACATCATATGCTTCCCTTTTATGGAAAAGTCCATATCGCCTATATTCCGGACGGAAAAGTAGTAGGACTGAGCAAGCTGGCCAGGTGTGTGGAAGTGTATGCCAGACGTTTGCAGATACAGGAACGGATGACGGATCAGATCGCCCAGGCAATCATGGATCATTTGGAACCTAAAGGAGTCATGGTGCTGGTAGAGGCAGAGCATATGTGCATGACCATGCGGGGAATCAGTAAACCGGGAAGTAAAACCATAACCTATTCCACCAAAGGTGAGTTTGCATTAAATCAGGATTTACAGAGCACATTTATGAACATGATTCGGATGTAATGTATGTGAAATCGCTTATGGAATTGGCAGATTTGCATAGAAAGCATGTTGATTTGCAGGGGTGTGATACCGTCTGGTATATAAATGGAGAAATCAGATGACGGAAAGACTGAACCGGATATTAAATCACAATTTGTACAAAGAATATGTGTGGAAAACACGGGAAGCAGAACAGGACAGGAAATTCTGTCGCCATGATATGCGGCATTTCCTGGATGTGGCAAGGCTTTCTATTATATTAAATGAAAAAGAAGGACTTGGAGAAGAAGATGAACTGCTTTATGCGGCAGCACTGCTTCACGACATCGGACGGTTTTTGCAGTATGAAAACGGCACACCTCATGAACAGGCTTCTTTTCAGCTGGCACCGGCTATTCTGGATGACTGTGGTTTTTCTGAGCAGGAAAAGCAAAAAATACTTTCCGCAATCCTCCATCACCGGGATAAGGAAATCAGTACAGCACCTACTATGGATGGCCTGATCTACCGGGCAGATAAGATGAGCAGAACCTGTTATGCCTGTGATGCCGAGCCGGAGTGTGACTGGGATTGTAATAAGAAAAACCGGATTTTGATGTATTAAAAGCGTACTAATGTATTAAAAGCATGCTAATGTATTAAAATCGTACTAAAGAGGTAGAGCTTTTGACAAAAGGATAAAGAGACTGCTATACATGAAGAAATTATAGTGAAAAGAGGAATTGCTTATTATGAAAATTGGAAATCGAGAGTTTGATTTAATGAATAACTGCTATATCATGGGAATCCTGAATGTTACACCGGATTCCTTTTCTGATGGCGGAAAATATAATGACATGGACCGTGCCCTCCGGCATGTGGAAGAGATGATGGAGGAAGGGATGGATATTCTGGATATCGGTGGGGAGTCTACCAGACCGGGGTATACACTTCTTTCCGACGAAGAGGAAATCCACCGTGTTGTTCCTGTTATTGAAAAAGTTAAAACAGAATTTAATATTCCGATTTCTTTGGATACGTATAAATCAGCTGTCGCAAAAGCAGGACTTCAGGCAGGGGCTGATTTAATCAACGATATCTGGGGGCTAAAGTATGACAGTGAAATGGCAAAGGTGATTGCCGCATATCAGGTGCCATGTTGTCTGATGCACAATAGGAAAGAAGCTGATTATCGAAATTACATGGAAGATGTGTTGGATGATTTGCAAGAAACACTGAAGATTGCAGAACATGCAGGTATTGCAAAGGATAACATTATTCTGGACCCGGGTGTAGGTTTTGGAAAAACTTACGAGCAAAATGTGGAAATTATAGCCAAGGTAGATCGATTAAGAGAATTGGGCTGTCCGGTACTTCTCGGGACTAGCAGAAAATCTGTGATTGGATTAACTCTTGATTTACCATCTGATCAGAGAGTGGAAGGGACACTTGCGACGACTGTTGTGGGTGTTTTGAAAGGCTGCAGCATTATCAGGGTTCATGATGTGAAAGAAAACAGCAGAGCAGTTAAGATGGCGATGAAGATAAAAGAGTATTTATAATGCAGATATCATGAAAAATCAGTCAATGAAAAAACTAAGTAAATGAATAAGAGGTCGTATTATAAATTATAGAGAATATGTTCAGAGCAAATAGGACTCTGGCATGGAGTAAAAAGATGAAAAAAACAGATGAAATCAGAATCGATAATTTAAAGATATTTGCCCATCATGGATATTTTCAGGAAGAAAAGGACAAGGGGCAGAACTTCTATGTCAATGCAGTGCTTTATACGGATCTTTCCATTGCCGGAAAAAGCGATAAGCTGGAAGAAACCGTACATTATGGACTGGTTTGTGAATTTATTGCAGATTACATGCAAAGTCATACCTTTGATCTGATTGAAATGGCAGCAGAGCAGCTGGCAAAGGCACTTCTTTTACACTTTAAAGGGATTCATAGTCTTGATCTGGAAATCAGAAAACCGGAAGCACCTATCGATCTGGAGTTTCAATCCGTTTCCGTAAAAATACACCGGGGATGGCATGATGCATTTATTGCGTTTGGATCCAATATGGGGGATAAGAGAGCCTATGTGGATCAGGCGATTTTGCATTTGAGAGAAGATGAATGTTTCAAACAGATGGAAGTGTCTGATTATTATATTACGGAGCCCTATGGTGGCGTTGAGCAGGACGACTTTTTAAACGGGGTAATTCGTGTAAAGACATTATACAATCCTTATGAATTACTGGACCGTCTGCATCAGGAAGAAAATCTGGCAGGAAGAAAACGGGAGATCCACTGGGGCCCGCGTACCCTGGATCTGGATATACTGTTCTACGATGACCTGATTCATACCGATCCCAAGCTTGTGATTCCCCATCCGGATATGGCAAACCGCAGCTTTGTGTTAAAACCAATGGTGCAGCTTGCTCCCTATCACATTCATCCGCTAAAAGGACAGACCATGAAAGAGATGTTGGAAAAGCTGTCGCTTTAAGAAGTTTCATTCATTAAGGCGACAGCTTTTTCCGGCATCTCTTTCACTGGTTTTCCAGGGAAGCGTTCAATGCTTCCGGGAAGGAATCTACACTGATCGGTCCAAAAGTGCTGGTACGATACACAATAGCATCCTCATCAAAGGGATAGAAATAGGTATAGGTAGAAGTGGTATTGATCCGATTGTAGACACCTTCTGCCACCACTTCCGGATTACTTCCATCTATGGACATACGGATCAGCGCCGGAGAATTCTTATCATTTTTCTGATAGAAGATGACCTGATCGTATATATTGTAAAAATCCACCCGGTCATGGGTCAGAACCGTGATCGTGTCATTAGCTCTGTCATAACGACATAACTGGTAATTATTTCCCACATCCAGATAGTAGATATAAGAACCGATAATTGTAGGATAACATGTGTTACCCTGCCATATTGTGCGGGTACTGCCGGAAGTTAAATCATATCCGTATACATAGTGGTCTTTTTCCGTACCGCTGTAATACAGCGTTCCATTATCCACACAGGCAGTTTCTATGATTTTTTTCTGAAGAAGCTCATCGGTCTGGGAATCGTCAATAGAGAGCTTATTAAAGGAACTGAAATTAGTATTATCATAGTGCTGATAGTATATGGAATCTCCGGATAAAACAGCCATGGTTGCCAGGTCATCAGAAAGACATTCGAAATCTTTCCCCTGGAGAGTACAGCGGTAAATACCTGTCATACTTCTGACATATCCCAGACCAACCCCGCCTTTGGTTCCCTCTGTATAGTAAAACAGATAATTTCCACCGGCGTTGATAAAGGATGCACTTGCAGGTGATAAGCGCTTTATATCCGTACAATCCGGATTCATGACATATAATGCTCCGTTATCATAGGCATTGGAAAAATATACTTTTCCGTCATATTCACAAAACATTCCCCGACCCCGGATATTTCCTGCTGTATTGCCTACGGTTTCCGGTGGCAGACGAAAAGAAGCCGCTTTCCGATAGGAAAACAGGCAGTAAAACAGGACGCACAAAAAGAAGAGTCCAGTCAGGATGAAATAGGTGATTTTTGAACGCATGAAAAACCTCCCGGATACACTTTTATGCTTCGCATACTGCTTAAGTGCTAAAGTTGTGTGATAAAGAGTCGCAAGTGCTCTTTTTTATAATAATTTCTAATTTTATTATAATCTTTCCTGTTGTCCGGGAGCAAGAGTAAGATGTCTGCTTTTTCTTGAATATCTGTTCAAAAACGAATATACTAAGATGGAAAGTATGATAAGGAAAACGTGAAGGAGTTACGGAAGATGGATTTACTGGAACTTAGGGCACAAATTGATGAAATAGATCGGGAAATCGTCTCTCTCTATGAGCGGAGAATGGACGTTTCGAAACAGGTGGCTGAATATAAAATAGAAACGGGGAAAAAGGTTTTTGATAAGGCAAGAGAAGAAGAAAAGCTTGCTACACTTCGTTCCCTGACACATAACGAATTTAACTGTCATGGAATCGAGGAGCTTTTTGAACAGATTATGTCCATGAGCCGAAAACTGCAGTACCAGATGCTTACAGAAAAAGGCGTTCTCGGAAAGCTGCCTTTCATCGGAGTGGATGATCTGGATACGAAAAAGGCCAGAGTGGTATTTCAGGGCGCAGAGGGAGCTTATTCCCAGGCGGCTATGATGAAATATTTTGGGGATCAGGTCAACAGCTTCCATGTGGATACCTTCCGGGATGCCATGAGTGCCATTGATGAAGGAAGCGCAGATTTTGCAGTGCTTCCCATTGAAAATTCCACAGCCGGCATGGTAAGTGAGATTTTTGACCTGCTGGTAGAATTTGAAAATTATATCGTGGGTGAGCAGATCATTAAGATCGAGCATTGCCTGCTGGGACTTCCGGGAACCAAAATGGAAGATATCAAAAGGGTATATTCCCATCCCCAGTCTCTGATGCAGAGTGCCAGATTTTTAAATGATCATGCAAACTGGCAGCAGATCAGCATGAAAAATAATGCTTTTGCAGCACAGAAAGTGGCAAAAGAAGGGGATAGAACCCAGGTGGCCATTGCCAGTGAACATGCAGGAGATATTTACGGGCTGGAGATTCTGGAACGGGGTGTTAATCAGTCCAGCTCCAATTCCACCAGATTTATCATTGTGACGAATCAGAAAATCTTCAAAAAGGATGCAAAAAAAGTCAGTATCTGTTTTGAAGTGCCCCATGAAAGCGGTTCCCTGTACCACATGCTTTCTCACTTTATATACAATAATCTGAACATGAACAAGATTGAAAGCAGGCCTATTGAAGATCGAAACTGGGAATACCGGTTCTTTATCGACTTCGATGGAAATCTGGCTGATTCTTCGGTGAAAAATGCACTCAGAGGTCTGCGGGACGAAGCCAGAAACATGCGGATTCTGGGGAATTATTAAATCGGAAAAAACAGCCAGAAACAATGTTGGGAAAAAATTAGGCGAGATAATAGAGTGAAATATTAAGACAGAG
The DNA here is from genome assembly GCA_051880335.1 of Lachnospiraceae bacterium. GTDB lineage: Bacteria > Bacillota > Clostridia > Lachnospirales > Lachnospiraceae > 1XD8-76. The sequence goes on along the minus strand of JBJENT010000005.1, from coordinate 10,053 downwards.
ACATTAAGGCGGAAATAGAAGTATGAGAGAAAAAGAACTGATCGTATATCGTGATCTGTCCAAAGAGGAAGGAAAGCTTCTTTCGGACATGTCCTTTCTGATGGACCACTACGATGATGAGTATTATAATCTGGAGGACCGAAGTGGGTTATTTTATTCCTGTATCCATGAACTTTTGGAGATGGCAGGAAACCATGGATTTTACGGAAATCTGTGGCATTGTTTTCTGGCACATCTGCTGGTAAATAATGAAAACAGCTACAGCAGAGCCTGTGAAGTGGTGGGGCCGGTAGAAGGCAGCATCAATCAGGCGGTTCTGCATGATATTGTTATATTCAAAGAATTCTTTGATTATGATTTCAGCGGCATGTGTGGTCTCCTTGGTGAAAGTGCATGGGAACTGATTGAGCACTATCAGAGAAGCAATGAAAAGAGTAAAGTTTACAATACCAGAATCCAACAGAGAATCTGTGACCTGGCACAGCAGTTCCGGGATAATCATACACCGGAAGAGATGAAAGATACGCTGACACAGTTCTACAAAGACTATGGTGTAGGCAAATTTGGTTTACATAAAGCGTTCAGAATCGCTCATGATGAAAATGGGGTACAAATCCTTCCCATCACCAATATCGCCCATGTGCATATGGATGATCTGGTGGGATATGAGATCCAGAAAAAGAAGCTGATTGAAAATACGGAGGCATTTGTAAATGGTCGAAAGGCCAACAACTGTCTTTTATTTGGGGATGCCGGAACCGGAAAATCCTCCAGCATCAAGGCCATTACAAATGAATATTATGAGAAAGGTCTTCGCATCATTGAGATTTACAAGCATCAGTTCAAGGATCTGAATGATGTGATTGCCCAGATCAAAAACAGAAATTATAAGTTTATTATCTATATGGATGATTTAAGCTTTGAAGACTTTGAAATAGAGTATAAATATTTGAAAGCGGTGATCGAAGGGGGCCTGGAGAAAAAACCGGCTAACGTACTGATTTATGCCACATCCAACCGCAGACATCTGATCAAAGAGACCTGGAAAGACAGAGGCGATGTGGAAATCGAAAATGGAATGCACAAATCCGATACCATGCAGGAAAAACTTTCCCTGGCATCCAGATTTGGCGTAACCATTTATTTTGGAAAACCAAGTCCCAGGGAATTCCAGGAAATTGTGACCACCCTGGCAAAACGTTATCAGTTAGATATGGAGGAAAAGGAACTGCTGGCAGAAGCCAATAAGTGGGAGTTATCCCATGGCGGCATATCAGGCAGAACCGCACAGCAGTTTATCGACTATCTGTTGGGAAAAGAGTAGTAGTCACAGACAGCAGATATCGTGCAGCAGTCACAGAGCAGCGGATATCGTGCATCGGCTGTAGAGTAGCAGTATAAAGAGGCATAGGAAAATGGCAATCAAAACATTTGCAGCAATCGACGTTGGGTCGTTTGTGATGAATTTGAAAATATATGAGATGTCCGGCAAAAACGGCATGCGGCAGATCGATGATATCAGGCACAGACTGGATCTGGGCAGTGACACGTATGCATCGGAAAAAATCTCCTATGAAAATGTAAACGAGCTCTGCAATATTTTGAAAGAGTTCAAGAAGATTATGCAGACCTATAAGGTCAGTGCCTATAAGGCCTATGGAACCAGCGCAATCCGGGAAGCACTGAATACCAAAATCCTGCTGGACCATATATCCCAGAGAACCGGTATTCAGATCGATGTGCTCAGCAATTCGGAACAGCGGTTCATGAATTATAAGGCAGTTGCTTACAAAACAGATGAATTTAATAAAATTCTGGAACAGGATACCGCCATTCTGGATATCGGAGGCGGCAGTATCCAGCTGTCTCTGTTTGAAAAGGGAACACTGACCACCACACAGAATATGCGTCTGGGGGTTTTAAGACTTCAGGAAAGACTGATGCATCTGAATGCCTCTTCCATGAAAATGGAAGAGCTGATTGATGAAATGATCACTTCCCAGCTGTCTGTTTTTAAGAAGATGTATTTGAAGGACAGGGAAATAAAGAATATTATTGTAGTAGATGATTATCTGACCGGAGTGCTCCAGAAACATACCATGGACGGAAAGCACTTTGGCTATATGAAAGTAAAGGACTATTTCGACTTCCAGGACGATATTCATAATAAAACCGTTACGGAGATTGCGGAGTCCCTGGATATCGCCAGAGAATCTGCCGGACTGCTTTATATTTCAGCTACGTTGGTAAAACAGACTGCGAAGATGATGGGAGCAGATCTGCTTTGGGCTCCCGGTGTAAGCCTTTGTGATGGTATTGCATATGAGTATGGGGAGCAGAATAAGATATTCCGTGCAGAACATGATTTTGAAGCAGATATCATCACCAGTGCAGAGCATATCAGCAAACGTTACATGGGAAGTAAAAAGCGTAGCGAAACTCTGGAAAAGATCGCACTTACCATTTTTGACAGTATGAAGAAAGTACACGGGCTGGATAAAAGAGAACGCCTGTTATTGCAGCTCGCTACGCTTCTTCATGACTGCGGAAAATATATCAGTCTGGTAAATCTGGGGGAATGTTCGTATCATATTATTATGTCATCGGAAATCATCGGACTTTCCCACAGGGAAAGAGAGATTGTGGCAAATGTGGTACAGTATAATCATCTTCCTTTTGAATATTTTGATTCCTGGGGAAGCAGAACCACATTGGATGCAGAGGCATATCTGGTGATTGCAAAGCTGTCTGCGATTCTGAAGGTGGCCAATGGGCTTGACCGGAGTCACAAACAGAAATTCAAAAATGTCAAGGCAACCCTGAAGGATCGGGAGCTGATGATCCAGGTAGACACTGCGGAAGATATCACGCTGGAAAAAGGCCTGTTTACACAACGGGCAGATTTCTTTGAAGAAGTATATAATATACGTCCAATCATCAAACAGAAGAAAACGCTGTAATTGGGAGATATCATATGGAACTGAAACATGATTTTGAAAATCCGGAGTATTATGAAAACAGGGAATTGAGCTGGGTGCTTTTCAATCAACGTGTACTTGGCGAAGCAAAAGATGTAAAAATACCGCTTTTTGACCGGCTGAAATTTTTGAGTATTACAGCCTCTAATCTGGACGAATTTTTTATGGTTCGGGTGGCATCCCTGAAGGATATGGTGAATGCAGGATATACCAAGCCTGATATTGCAGGCTTAAAGCCGAAAAAACAGCTGGAAAAGCTGAATGTGGTAACCCACGATCTGGTGGAGCAGCAGTACCGGGTCTATAATCATCAGCTGGTGCCGGCACTTTTAAAAGAGGGTCTCCAGATCGTGCAGTGTCATGAAGATCTGACAAAGCAGCAGGGAGAATATGTGGACCATTATTTTATGGACAATGTGTATCCGGTTCTGACGCCCATGGCACTGGATTCTTCCAGACCATTTCCGCTGATCCGTAACAAGTCCCTGAATCTGGGAGCGCTGGTGCATAAAAAACAGGGAGAGGGGGAAGTGGAATTTGCCACAGTACAGGTACCATCGGTACTTCCCAGAGTGGTTCCGATTCCCGGAAAAGAAGAGAAAGTCACATCCGTCATATTCCTGGAAGAGATTATTGAACGAAATATTGACAAATTATTCTTAAATTATGATATTGATTATGTGTGTCCATTCCGGATTATGAGGAATGCAGACCTTTCCATAGAGGAAGATGAAGCAGAAGATCTGCTGGTGGAAATCGAAAAGCAGCTGAAAAAGAGGCAGTGGGGCCAGGTCATCCGGCTGGAAGTGGAAGAGGGCGCCGATGAGAAACTGTTAGGAATCTTAAAAGAAGAGCTGATGGTAGATGAGGAAGATGTGTATCGAATTCCGGGGCCACTGGATCTGACCGTACTGATGAAGGTCTATGGATTGGATGGATTTGAGGACTATAAGACTCCAAAATATACCCCTCAGCCGGTACCGGAATTTCTTGAGGAAGAAGATGTCTTTGCTGCCATATGCAAAGGTGATATCTTCCTTCATCATCCTTATCAGACCTTTGAGCCGGTGGTTGATTTTATCAAACAGGCATCCAAAGATCCGGAAGTCCTTGCTATCAAGCAGACCCTGTACCGGGTAAGCGGGAATTCTCCGATCATAGCAGCACTGGCACAGGCTGCGGAAAACGGAAAACAGGTTACGGTTCTGGTAGAGCTGAAAGCACGTTTTGATGAAGAAAACAATATCATCTGGGCGAGAAAACTGGAAAAAGCAGGATGCCATGTAATCTATGGATTGGTTGGATTAAAGACACACTGTAAAATTACCCTTGTAGTTCGCCGGGAGGAAGATGGTATCCGAAGATATGTGCATCTGGGAACCGGTAACTACAATGATTCCACTGCAAAATTGTATACCGATGTAGGTCTGATGACATGTAATGAGCAGATTGGTGAAGACGCCACAGCAGTCTTTAACATGCTTTCCGGTTATTCGGAACCCAGAAGCTGGAATAAGCTGGCGGTTGCACCGCTTTGGCTGAAGGACAGATTTTTATATCTGATCCGAAGAGAAAAAGAACATGCTCTTTCCGGACGTCACGCGCACATTATTGCAAAGATGAATTCTTTGTGTGACAAAGATGTGATAGAAGCGCTTTATGAGGCATCTGCAGCAGGAGTAAAGATTGAACTGATCGTTCGGGGAATCTGCTGTCTTAAGGTGGGAATACCGGGAATCAGTGAAAACATTACCGTTCGTTCCATTGTAGGCAATTTCCTGGAGCATGCACGAATCTTTTTCTTTGAAAATGATGGCAAGCCGGAGATGTACTGTTCCAGTGCAGACTGGATGCCCCGTAACCTGGAGAGGCGTGTGGAAATTTTATTCCCCATTGAGAAGGAAGAGATAAAAGAAAAAGCATTTCATATTTTACAAAGTCAATTAAAAGATAATATAAAGGCACATATTTTAACACCAGGCGGCGTATATGTTAAATGTAACCGTCGCGGACAAGAGCCATTCTGTGCACAGGATTGTTTTTGTCAGGAGGCAAAGGAACTGGTTAAAAACGATGTCAAAATAAAAGAAGACAGAGTTTTTATTCCGGCACAGCATCATGAATAGAGAAGATTCAGATTGCTGAGAATATGGAGGGCAGATAAATGACGTATGAATATGATGAAGCAGTAATCAAATGTTTTTTGGAGAAACAAAACCAGTTATTCCCTGAAAACGTGGCAGAAAACGAAGAAGAAGCTGAGGCTTTTCTGGAAGACTGCATTGCAGTCGTAGTTGACTCACCGGATGAGGTAATGGAATATTTTGAAGAAGAGGGTCTGGATGTCCAGGACGTGGAAGAAGCACTGGATGCTTCTGAAGTGTTTGAAGTGGGGGATGGCAGATACCTTATTGTAGAAGGGTAAGTAATCTATAGCATGAAGAATCAAACAATCGAGATAAAACAAAAAGTCAGAAATGTAAAAACACTGCACTTCTTTATGATGGTAGTATGGCCCATCCTGCTTTTTGCGGCCATAGGACTGGACGGATTTTATACCAGTATTCTGGAAACTAATTTCAGCTACAGTATGGGAATATCCAATATGTTACTGATCCTCCTGTGGTTGCTCTATGCCTATTTTATGATGGCTATCATGAGAAATTACAATCTGCAGGAGATCATGTCGGAATACTGTGAATTTGATGCTTACCTGGAGTGCATGACCTATCTGGAGAAGTTTTACATCCTGAAAAAAAGCCGGTTGGCACAGCGCCTGAACCGGACAGATGCGTATCTGGTCAGTGGTGATTTTGATGCAGCGTATGAGAATCTGAATCGGTTCAAAGAACTTTATCCGAAATTAAGTATAAAAACGCAGATGATGTACGATTATTTCTGGTGCAGATTTTATGGAGAGCTGGAAGATGCTGAAAATTATAAGATTTGTCTGGATGTCTTTCAGAAAAACTGGCTCAATAATCCGAATCTCAGTAGAAAGCTGATGAGGCAGGCAGCTGTACTGTTTCAGGAACTGGCATTTCGCCAGATGGTGTTTGAAAAAAACGGAATTGCAGTAAAAAGCTATCTGACCAAAGTTTACAAGGCAGGACGGATCGGTACCAGATATGATTTTATAAAGTACTGCTATTTCATGGGAAAAGCAGAATATATTCTGGAAAATCTCATGCTCGCAAAACACTGGTTTGCCCAGACCGTCAGCTTTGGGCTGAAGGAGCAAATGACAAAGAATGCAAAGCAGCTTCTGGACAGACTGGAAGAGATGCACATTCCCTATGCCCTTACACCGCCTTCGGATAATGTATATTACGGGAAACCCAGGAGCATGAGAATAAGCTCCGGTCTTCTCAGTATTTTCCTTTCCCTTTTACTGGTGCTGGTGATTATAGCCCATTAACTTTGTTTGCGGTAGGCACTGGCAGAAATACCATAATATCGTTTGAATGCATAAGCAAAGTGCTCAGCAGAGGAATAGTTCAGTCTTTTGGCGATTTCCGATATGCTGAGCTCTTTATCGTTTAAAAAGATCTTTGCCATGGACATACGGGCTTCGGTTTTTTTCTGGGTAAATGTTTTGCCATAGTAATCTTTTAAAAAACGTTCTGTCTGGCGGATTCCCAGGCCAAGGCGTTTGGCAAGGCTTTCCAGGGTGATGGTTTCATAATCATACAGGAAGCTTTCCTCCACAATTAAATACTTGCTGTCCACCAGATTGGAACGGGTAAAGTGGGAGTCGGATTCCTTTTTATTTTCATAATTGCGCACAATTTTTACAATACACTGCTGCAGCAGGGATTCTACCTGAATCATGTAGCCGGTGTATTTATGCTCCAATTCAAAAAAGATCTGCTGCATAACCGGATAAAGATCCTGATTATCCTGTCCAAACCAGAAATGTGTGGCAGCGAAGAGAGCAGCAGTATTTCCGGAAGAGGATTTGTGGGAAGAATTTTTCTGCAGCTTAAAATAAATGCAGTATTCTGCCATGGGATCGTCCTTGTCGGGAATCTGCTCATGCTCCACATGGGGACCGGTCATGTACAGGGTACCCGGAGTGGCTTCATAAACCTGATTATTGATATTTAAGGTACCATGACCATAGGGAATATAGTGGATTTCATAACTGTTATTGCCATGGCTGTGCTTGGGCATGGAACGTAAAAAACATTCAAACACAATGTTCAGAACGTAGAAAGTGGTATCGTCTATGGTGGTCTGGATATTTAAATCGGTATAAGCAGTTCTCATAAGATTCCCTCCGTTTTTTGGCTCTCTTTTTTATCTTATCCAAAAAGGGAAAAAGATGCAATGAAAATGCGAAAATGCGTCATAAAACCTATGAAAATGTCTGGAAAATGTCTTCTTTTTAAAGTTTTACCCGATATAATATATATTGTAACCGAAGGAAACAGAAAGGAAATGTATCAAAGAAATACTTGACATACAGGGAGGAAGGATTATGCCATTAGTTGATTCGAAAAAAATGTTATTAG
>JBJENT010000005.1:0-2461 GCA_051880335.1 Lachnospiraceae bacterium | reverse complement strand
TGTCATGTAGTATATTTCTTTAAATTCTCCAAAACCTCTTCCGGAACATACAGTCTTCCGTAACCAGTGCCTAAATCCAACCCTGGTTTTGCATCCCCGTGAAAATCAGAACCGCCGCTGATACAGAGACTCAATTCTTTTGCAAGCTCTCTCATCTGGCGTTCTTCCCTGTTGTTATAGGTGGAATAAATGGCTTCGATTCCTGCCAGTCCGGCTTCTTTCAGTTCCCTGGTGAGCTCTTTTAACTTTGGTTCACTCATATGATAGAGGATAGGGTGAGCCAAAATGGGAATTCCACCCGCCTCCAGAATGAGTTGTACAGCCTGAACAGGAGTGACTTTTTCTCTTGGAATGAAGTATTTGCAGTGATCTCCGATATAACGGTCAAATGCCTCTGAAAGGCTTTTTATATATCCGTGGGACAGCAGATAACGGGCATAATGAGCCCTGGTAATAACAGCATCCGGGTTTTCGGCTAAAAGCTTTTCATAAGTAATATCGATGCCGCCTTCTTCCCGAAGCTTGTCACACATTTTGCGGTTTCTTTCGATACGGGAATCCACAAACTTTTGCAGCTGTTTCTGGAAGGACGGGTTTTTATAATCGATATAAAGCCCCAGGATATGGACATCTCTGCCTTCGTACTCGGTAGAAAACTCAATGCCCGGAATCACTTCCACAGTCTGTCCCTGCGCCGAATAGGAACGGGCAGTCTCCAGTGCTTCATCCAGACCGTCCGTAGTGTCATGGTCCGTAAGGGCAAAGGCTGATAATCCTTTTTCCAGAGCATAGGTTACCAGTTCGGCAGGAGACATGCTGCCATCGGATTTGTTTGAGTGTACATGTAAATCTACCATATTTGCGTCCCGTGCATCCTTATTATCATGATTTGGAAATATCTTAATCCTCATCCTCGTCTGTCTTAGTGTAGATAGTTCTCTTTCTGGCCATCTCATCATTTTCCAGATACTCGTCATAGGTGGTAATTTTATCGATCATGGTACCATTTGGTAACAGTTCAATGATACGGTTTGCAGTGGTCTGTACCACCTGATGGTCATGGCAGGAGAATAACTCAACTCCCGGGAATTTTTTCATGCCTTCATTTAATGCAGTAATGGATTCCATATCCAGATGGTTGGTAGGCTCATCGAAAATCAGACAGTTGGCACCGCTGATCATCATTTTGGATAATAAGCAGCGTACCTTTTCGCCACCGGACAATACCTTTACTTTTTTTACACCATCTTCTCCGGCAAACAACATACGTCCGAGGAAACCGCGGACATAAGTAACGTCCTTGATGGGAGAGTAGCCGGTCAGCCATTCTGTGATGTTGTAGTCGTTATCAAATTCTGCAGTGTTATCCTTTGGAAAATAGGCCTGGGAAGTGGTAACACCCCATTTGTAGCTTCCTTCGTCAGGTTCCAATTCTCCGGCAAGAATCTGGAACAGGGTTGTTTTGGCAAGCTCGTTGCTTCCAACAAACGCAATTTTGTCATCATGTCCAACAATAAAGGAAATGTTGTCCAGAACCTTTTCTCCATTGATGGTTTTGGAAAGATTTTCCACTAACAAAACATCATTACCGATTTCGCGTTCCGGACGGAAATCGATATAAGGATATTTTCTGCTGGATGGTTTGATTTCATCCAGCTGAATTTTTTCCAGTGCACGTTTTCTGGAAGTTGCCTGTTTGGATTTGGAAGCGTTGGCAGAGAAACGGGAGATAAATTCCTGTAATTCCTTGATCTGTTCCTCTTTCTTTTTGTTGGCTTCCTTCCGCTGTTTGATCAGGAGCTGGCTGGATTCATACCAGAAATCATAGTTTCCGGCATAAAGCTGAATCTTTCCATAATCAATATCTGCGATATGGGTACATACTTTATTTAAGAAATAACGGTCGTGGGAGACTACGATGACGGTGTTGTTAAAGTTGATCAGGAACTCTTCCAGCCATCCGATAGCATCCAGATCCAGGTGGTTGGTAGGCTCATCCAGCAGAAGAATATCCGGATTGCCAAATAGTGCTTTTGCCAGAAGTACTTTGACCTTCTGGTTACCATCCAGGTCGGACATCATAGCATAATGAAGCTCTGTTTCAATGCCCAGACCGTTTAAGAGCATGGCAGCGTTGGTTTCTGCATCCCATCCATCCATTTCTGCGAATTCTGTTTCCAGCTCACTGGCACGAATACCATCTTCATCAGAAAAATCTTCCTTTGCATAGATGGCTTCTTTTTCCTTCATGATTTCATACAGACGGGCATTACCCATGATGACGGTATCCAGTACCTGATAGGAATCATATTTGAAATGATCCTGTTCCAAAACGGAAAGTCTCTGCCCCGGAGTCATGGTGACTTCGCCATTGGTTGTTTCCAATGCACCGGACAGGATTTTCAGAAAGGTGGATTTGCCGGCACCGTTGGCACCGATCAGGCCATAACAGTTCCCTTCT
>JBJENT010000004.1:0-5448 GCA_051880335.1 Lachnospiraceae bacterium | reverse complement strand
GAATCTGTGTAATCGCTTCTACCAGTCCAACCATATTTTCTGCCACATCAGCAACACCGCGGGCATCCTCTTCCACTGCAGTACAAACACTGTTAATACTTTCACTCATGTCTTCCATGGTACTGTTGATAGTGCTGCTATTATCTGCAAACTCCTGAAGAATCACGTTCATGCTGTCTGCATCTTTCTCGTACTGTCCTGCCACGTTCACAAATCCATCGTAATCGGTCATGACTTTTTCATCAATAAATTTCAGCACATATTCAGCACTCTGGGAAAGCTTTTCTACTGCTGCTGTAACAATATCACTGATGCTCTGGATATTATTTGCTGTTTCGCGGCTGTTATCAGCCAGATGACTGATTTCTCCGGCAACCACTGCAAATCCTCTGCCGGCTTCTCCGGCTCTTGCCGCTTCAATGGAAGCATTGAGGGAAAGCAGATTGGTCTGATTGGTGATACTGAGGATTTCGTTGGTCAGTTCACGGATTCTTTCAACACTCTTACTCTCTTCCACTGCCTCCTGCAGAGAAACACGGATTTCTTCCACCATTTTTCCGGTTGCTTCTTTATCACTAATGGTATTTGCATAAATATCATTGGCACGCTTTTTGATTTCTGTTACCAGCTGTGCACCATCGGATGCCTTATCAGACATATTCTTAACATCTGCCACAATGCTTGTATTTCCTTCTGCCACATTGGCAAGGGTCGCGGAAATTTCCTCCATGCTGGCGGACATCTGCTGTGCTGTTGCAGATACATTATTGGCACTTTCGTTGGATGCGCCGATTTTTTCTTCCACCATTTCTGCGGAAGCCATCAGATTAACAGATTCCTCTTTCAGTTTCTGCATGATCTGCTGCAGTTCTTCAATAAAGCTGTTGATACCCTCGGACATCTGACCAATTTCATCTACGGATTGTATCGGAACTCGTTCTGTCAGATCTCCTTCATTATTGCGGATTCTGGAAACAATACCATCCAGTGCCTTTTTCGTTTTCTTAGCCGGTGCAGCAACGGTGCGCAGAATAACGACCAGTGCAGCAAAGATAATTACAAAGAAAACCACTGTCACTGCAACTGCAAATATAATCGAACCATCAATTTTAATGGTTGAATGATTGCTGGAATACATCTGTTTTTCGTAAATGGAATCACCAAACGCATCCTCAGCACTCTGAATCTGGTTTTCCTGAACAGCGAACTCGTCCATCAGCATTTTTGCATTCACATAATCACGAGTTTCTACTTTTTCAAAGAAATCTTTTACATCCACGTTAAATTCCTGGAAGGAATTCTTCCACGCTGTACACAGTTCGGTTGCCTCTGGATCACCCGCCCGTAGGCACACAGCTTCCAGTGCTTCCATATTTTCATCCATGACATCCATACTGGCCAGAACCTGAGATCTCCTGCTTTCAAATTCTTCTCCGGTCTGATTAAAATAAACCCGGTCAAGAACTGCTTTTTCTTCCTGGAAGGCAATAGAAATTTCGCCTTTCACCTGCTGCATTTCCATGTAATTGCAAATATCATTATTAAAATCACGAATTGCCATTAATGCCGCAATATTAAGCCCCATTGCAATTACAAATACAAGTGCCAGTGCGGAAAGTACCACTGCTATTTTGCCACCGATGCTCTTTTTCATATTACCCTCCTGCATAGAATAATTTTTCTATATTATAATCCCATCTATGCCTAAAATCCATTATTTTCTTCTTATTTCCGTAAAATTCGATCTTCAAATTTCTTTAAAATTTGACTTCCTTTCCTTCTTTGATCCACTCCCTGAATTCGGCTGTGGCTGCAAAGAGAACATCACCGGACGAATTGATGGCTGTTTCAAAGGAATCCTGAACCACGCCGATAATGAAACCAACACCAACTACCTGCATGGCAATGTCATTGGATATTCCAAACAGGGAACATGCCATCGGAATCAAAAGAAGGGAACCGCCTGCCACGCCGGATGCTCCACATGCTGCCACGGTTGCAAGCAGACTGAGGATAATCGCAGTCGGAATATCCACTGTAATGCCCATGGTGTGGGCTGCTGCCAGTGTCATGACTGTGATGGTGATTGCTGCACCATCCATGTTGATGGTAGCTCCCAGTGGAATGGATACGGAATACATATCTTTATCCAGACCTAATCTTTCGCAGAGTGCCATGTTGATTGGAATATTTGCTGCTGAACTTCTGGTAAAGAATGCAGTTACGCCACTTTCCTTAAAACAGCGGAATACCAGCGGATATGGATTTCTATGTAAGCAGATCGCTGCGATAAACGGATCGATCACCAGTGCGATAAACAGCATACAGCCAACCAGTACTGCCAGTAATTTTCCATAGTCCTGGAAAATGGAAAGTCCATTGGTGGAAACGGAGTCAAATACCAGACCCAGAATACCAAATGGAGCCAGATTGATGATCCATCTTACTGCCTGGGATACTGCTCCTGAAATCTGATTCAGGGCATTTTTTGTTCCTTCAGATGCCACTTTACGAAGTGCCAGTCCGAAAATGATAGCCCATGTCAGAATACCGATATAGTTTGCATTCATTAAAGAAGTAACCGGATTAGATACAATATTGGTCAGCAGTGTGCTCATGACTTCTCCGATACCACTTGGTGGCGTCGCATCACCAACTGCCTCCGTAAGCTTTAAGGTTACCGGGAACAGGAAGCTCGCAAATACTGCTGCTACTGCTGCAAGCAGGGTGCTGAGCATATACAAAAATACAACGGTCCGGAACCGTTTACCAACTGCCGCCTGGGCATTGGTAAGAGAACTCATAACCAGTACAAATACCAAAATCGGTGCAATGGCTTTCAGCGCACCTACAAAAAGTGTACCCAAAAGGCTGATGATCGTTGCCTGCGGCACCAGAAGTGCCAGAATAACACCTACGATCAGTCCAACTGCAATTCGTAGAATGAGACTGATATCATTCCACATTTTCATCAAATTTTTCATCTCTTCCCTCCAATGTAAATTATCATATCATAAGTAAAATACCAAATTGTCCGTGGTCTGTGGACATTTGTATGCACAACATAGTACCACAATATTCTACATATTACAAATTTTCTGGTAAATTTAGAAGCTTTCCATCTGCAGAATATGAAAGCACAGAAATTTTCCATCCGGAAAACATAGAAAAATTTCCCCATCTGTTTTATACTGTATGTTGTCAAACATCGTCAGCTTATTGAAATGTTTGACGTTTTATTGTTTGACGTTTTATTATTTAACATTTTATTTTTTAACGTTTTACGTATTAATCTTTGCAAGAGAGGATTTTTATATGCGGGTTTTACTTACAACAGATTGGAATCCCACCTCTGTAAACGGAGTAGTAACTTCCGTAAACAATTTAAAAAGCGGACTGGAAGCAAGGGGACACCAGGTGCGTGTACTTACTTTATCCAATACATCTCATTCCTATATAGATGAGGACTATTATTATATGGGTTCTTCCAATGCCAGAATCATATATCCCGGACTGCGGGTTCGGACCACACTTTCCCACCCAATCGTAAAGGAAGTTCTGAAATGGAATCCGGATATTGTTCACTCCAACTGTGAGTTTTCTACTTTTTATCCGGCTATGAAAGTCGCCCACCAGCTCCATGTTCCTTTGGTTCACACATACCATACGGTTTATGAAGATTACACCCATTACTTTTGTCCCAGTGCCAGACTTGGACGATTTGCGGTGCAGCATTTTTCAAAATTTATTGCCGGTATAACAGATTGTGTTATCACACCTACTGAAAAAGTAAAACAGCTGCTTCTGGATTATCATGTGACCCAAAAACTGGTTGTCATTCCTACCGGAATATCCTGCAGTAAATTTCATAAGAAAATAAGTACAGAGGAACGAAACGCCAAAAGAAAAGCACTTGGTATTCCATCCGGAAATCTGGTCCTGCTTTTTGTTGGGCGTCTCTCCAAGGAGAAAAACTGTGAAGAACTGCTACGCTTTATGACCATACTCCGGGATAAACCGGTCACTCTTCTGATTGTGGGGGATGGCCCTTATGGTGATGAACTGCGAAAAGAAGCGGCTTCTCTGAATCTGTCGGAAAACGTAATCTTTACCGGTATGATTTCTCCCGATGAAGTAAATGAATATTATCAGCTGGGGGATCTTTTTACCAACGCATCCACCAGTGAGACTCAGGGCCTTACTTATATTGAAGCCATCTCTTCCGGTCTTCCCCTGCTTTGTCGTGCCGATTCCTGTCTGGACGGTGTGGTTTATGAAAACGAAAACGGATGGGAATATCATACAGAAGATGAGTTTATGGAAAAAATACGTTTGTGTCTGGATCAGCCGGAGCTTTTAACTTCTTTCCGAAAACGTTCTCTGGAGATTGGAGAGGATTTCTCCGTTCCTGTTTTCGCCAGGAAAGTAGAAGAACTTTATCTGGAATTGATTGAAAACTATACATTGATTGGAGACTATACATAAAGAATAATACGGAGGATTTCCAATGGATTTTCAAAACGGACAGATTCTAAACGGAATGTACCAGATTGTCTCCCGGATCGGAGCCGGTGGCGGCGGTGTGGTGTACAAAGCAGTTCATCTCCGGCTGCAGACTGATGTGGTTGTAAAAAAAATCAAGGACAGTGCGCTGGATAAACTGACAATCCGACAGGAAGCCGATATTTTAAAAAGGTTAAAGCATCCCTATCTGCCAAGAGTCTATGACTTTGTGGAAACACCGGAGGCAGTTTATACTGTCATGGATTATATTCCCGGCATCAGTATGAATAAGGCACTGGAGCAGCGTGGCCGGTTTACGGTAGAAGAAGTCTTCAAATGGGCTAACCAGCTGGGAGAAGCACTGGCATATCTGCATTCCCAGAAGCCTGCCATCATACATGGCGATATCAAACCGGCAAATATCATGCTGACTCCCGATGGCAATGTGTGTTTGATCGACTTTAACATTGCACTGGCATGTGGCAGCAATCAGTATGCTTCTGTAGGAATCAGTGCCCACTATTCCCCACCGGAACAGTACAGTGACAGTAATTTTTATGCACAGGTTACCAGCCGGTATACCAACCTGCCTGTGACCCATACTGCCAGCTCTGCGATGGGACATTTCGGAAAAGGCATCTCCGCGCGTTCTGATATCTATGCTTTGGGTGCCACCTTATATCATCTTCTGACCGGTACTGCTCCTACCCAGGAGTTTGACAAAATAGCGCCTCTGTCCCTCTATGATCTTCCGATGGGTGAGGGCTTTTGCTATGTCATTGAAAAAATGATGTCCATCTCCCCACAGGATCGATACAAAGATGGCGTAGAATATCTGGATGCCCTTCGTAACTGCTACAAACTGGATGCTGCATACCGGGCGAAACGCCGAAAGGCTTTGATCATCCAGATTACCATTATGGCTGTCATCGCCGGCATGTTTGT
>JBJENT010000003.1:0-5461 GCA_051880335.1 Lachnospiraceae bacterium | reverse complement strand
GCTTCAAAATACATATTTTTCTTGGCAGAATACAGATCCTTTACCCGGACTTTTCCACTTTTCAAAAGCTCGGCAGCCATGCGTTTATCGATAGTTTTCAGCATCCGCTCCAGATATTTTGTTTCTTTCCAGAGGGCAAAACGACATTCCCTGTTACTGCAGTAGAAATTCTTTTTCCCTTCATACACCAGACTTCCGCATACCGGACAGGTACCAATGCTTTCCCTTGTCTGGAATCTTCTGGTTTCTTCCTCCGGAATCGTGTCACATCCATTCAGCATCATGGTGATCATATTTTTGATCCCTGTCATAAAGGTATCCGGAGTGATCTTACCTTTCTCCATATCCAGAAGCTGATTTTCCCATTCCGCTGTCATGCTGGCTGATTTCAGAAAGTCGGGCAGGATCTCAATCAGAACCTTTCCATCTTCTGTAGGAATGATCTGTTTTCCCTTACGGACGGCATACTGGGAATGTACCAGTTTTTCAATGATTCCTGCTCTGGTTGCCGGAGTACCCAGTCCCTTTTTCTCCGTATCCTCATCGAACTCCTTATTCCCGGCTGTCTCCATAGCTGCAAGCAGAGTATCTTCACTGTACTGTTTCGGTGGGGAAGTGAAATGCTCCGATTTATCAGCTGCCACATTGTAAAAGATCTGTCCGGGAGTCAAATTAGAAAACCGGTCTGTCTCTACATTTTCCGGATTTTCCATAGCCAGCCCATCTTTGTTCTTGAAACACTCTTCATAAAGCTTCCATCCCATCTGCTTTACAACTTTCTTTTTTGCGGAAAACAGCTCGTTCTGGCATTTCACGGTGATATCGGTTTCTGTGAAAATATGATCCTTTTCTGTTGCTTCCACCATACGGACACAGATGAGGAACAATACCTTCTGTTCCCAATCCTTTAACTGTGACAGATCACAATCTGTTAATTCCACCGTTGGGATAATGGCATGATGATCGGACACCTTCTTGTTATTCAGGACAAGCTTGACATTTGGTTTCTCCGGCTGGTCAAAGGGACCTGTCAGCTGATACTTTTCATGAATTCTCCGAATCACATTTCCTGCAGTTACCTCCATATCCTCCGTCAGATACTGGCTGTCAGTTCTCGGATAGGTGATCAGTTTCTGCTCATACAGAGACTGTGCTGCATTTAACGTCTGCTGGGCAGTCATACCATAATGTCGGTTCGCTTCCCTCTGCAAAGTAGTCAGATCATAAAGCTTCGGTGGTCTTACAGTCTTATCTGTTGAACGTATTTCTTCCACAACAGCATCGCTTCCCTGGCAAAGAGCTCTCAGTTTTTCTGCTTCCTTTTCATCAAAGATTTTCTGTCTTTCTACCTGCAGACCATCCAGATCCAGTTGCACATTGAAATACTTTTCCTTTTGGAATGAGGAAACAGCTCTGTCCCTGTCTACCAGCATGGCAAGCGTCGGTGTCTGGACACGCCCCACAGTCAGCTTCTTATAATATTTACTGGTGTAAGCTCTGGTTGCGTTCATTCCTACCAGCCAGTCTGCCTGGGCTCTGCACACAGCAGCATCGGCAAGGTTTCCATATGCAGACGCATCTTTCATTTGAGAAAATCCCTCACGGATGGCTTCATCTTCCATAGAACTGATCCACAGTCTTTTTACCGGTTTTCTGCTCTGAGAAAGATCATAGACTCTCTTGAATATCAATTCTCCTTCCCGCCCTGCATCACAGGCATTTACTACATAGTCGATATCCGGACGGTTCAGCAGCTTCTTTAACACATAGAACTGATCCTTCTTGTCCTTTGACACTGCCAGTTTCCACTCCTGCGGAATAATGGGCAGATCCTCATAGTTCCATCTGCTGAATTTCTCGTCATAAGCATCCGGAGCCACATATTCAGCAAGATGTCCAAGACACCAGCTGACGATACAATCCTTTCCTTCCAGATATCCGTCTTCACGTTTCTGTGCGCCGATCACATCCGCAATGGATCTGGCTACGCTTGGTTTTTCTGTAATCACTAAATACATATTCTTACAACTCCTTTCACTTATATGGGAGCTGCGTTGCCCTTATACAACATCAGCTCCCACCTTTTTGGATTTATTCCTGTGATTCGACTTTCTCTTCCGGATTGTCTGATTCCTCATCCTCATTGATGGTCTCCAGCCCGTCATCCATTTCCAGACCTTCGTTTTCAGAATCATCATCTTCCTGCTTCGGTTTGTAGATCTTGAAGTAGTAATAGCCTGCAATCCCCGCTACAGCCAGAAGAAGGATCACAAACAGACCAGAATTTGTTGCTGTTTTATCCGGTTTATCTGCCTGTGTTTCTTCTTCAACAGCCACACTGCTTTCCGTATCGTCTGTATGCTCATCCTCCAGGACTACAGAAGGGGCAGTCTCTAAAGTCTGCTGCTGATCCTCATCCAGAAATTCTTTCAGGTCATTTTCATCAATCTGAGACAGCATGTACACGTTGTTCGTAGTAGCTGCCCGGTCGATTACGATATAAAACGTATTGTTATTCTTTGTTTTAATCGTCAAAAATTCCTTACTGGAATCATCGGTAATGTCATCCCTTACCTCTCCGTTACCAGGGACAGAGAACGGATCGCCATTTTCCTCGGTATGAGTATCCTCAACCACCGGTTCCTCCGTTTCTGTTGTTGATTCCTCCTGAGCTGCCTCTGTGCCCTGATCCACATACGCAAAAGCAGTAGCCTGACTGCCAAAAAGCATCATAGCTGCTGTCAAAAGCACCACCAGTTTTTTATTCAGTTTCTTCCATTTCACCATATTCATTTTCCTCACTTTCTCTTTTTTCTTCCTGAACAACAAAGGAGCCAGATTCTTCTTCTGACTCCCCGCTCGCTACAAATGATATCGTTCCATCCTGGATTCCGTTTAGCAGGTCAAATAATTCCTGCCCTTTTAATTTCATTCCACGGATGCTTTTGATCATTTCGTTATTTTCTTCCTCTTTCAGCGCTGACCGGACACCTTTCAGATACATTTCCAGATCAGCAATTTTCTTTTCGGTCTTTTCAATCTCATCCCGATACTTTTTAATCTTCCGATTCAAATTTTCACCTTCCTTCTTTTTTATTATTAAGGCAGCCTTCCAAAGCACATAAAATGCTGCTGCCAGTAGGATGTATTGATATTGGCATATTGGATCGGATCCCCGCAGTGAATCATCATTCCATCACCAACGTAAATTCCCACATGGCTGGCACCGCTGGTATTATAGGTTCCCTGGAAAAAGATCAAATCTCCCGGCTTTGCCTGTGACGGTGGAACATAAGTACAAAGGCCACGAAGCCCATCTGCTGTCCGACGTCCATAATTCCATCCATTTCCACAATGATTGACTACCCAGGATACAAACCCGGAACAGTCAAAACTGGTGCTCGGTGAAGATCCTCCCCATACATAGGGATATCCCAGATATTTTTCTGCTTCCCGGATCATTCTTGCAAACCGTTCATCTGACAGTGCTTCCGGCGGGATCTCATAACTCATACCGCCTCCGGCTCCGGTGATTCGGTTTACATCCCACAAATAATCCCGGTTGCCCAGTGTGGTATTTAATGCATCATACAGAATTTCCTGTTCCTCTGTCAGATTTGCCCTTGCCACTGCATCAAAATTCGTATTCGTGAGAGTGACATAGAGGACTCTCTGTGTAGTCGTGGTAGTAACCTCCACCTCCCGGCTGCCATTATCATCTGCCAGAAATGCTTCCCATGTCTGATGACCGTGGGCACTGGCTGCAGAATGGCTGTCATAATACACATCAAAAGCAACCCCATACCTGGCAAAATTCCCTGTATCCTCAACGGTATATTCCACACCATTCATGATCACTTTCGTTCCCATAGGCACGATCGGATTATTTGCGTCTACCGCAATCGTATGATTGGCTGTCGGGTATGCACCGCTGGCTGTTGGTCCGCCGGACCATCTTCCACAACAAATGGAGCAGTTACAATATCCGCTGGTTACCACATTTCCCAGGGATTCTCCCACACGTACTGTTCTCGTTTCTGTGACAGTTTCCGTCCTTCCATGGGTTGACAGATGATACTGTGCCTGAAACAGATCCTGTAATTCATCCTTTACATCGTCATAGGTATATCCACCATACTTTGCGGTCAGGTATGAAGTCAGATGATACGGATTATGCCCGATTTCGCTGACATTGTACTGGTAGGAATCGTAATCCGGATATGTAGACTCCATATTGTTAATCTGCCGGTTTAATGCCTCCTCCATGGCAGCATAAGCATTTTCTGCCGCATAGATATCTGCATCTGTGCTGGGATAGGTTGTCATACCGATCACGGAAGCTCCACCCTGAATCGAAGCACTGCAGCTTCCCAGAGAGACTGCAATCAGCATAAAAATGAGCGAAAAAATACCGATACCAAGAAACACGGTACGGTTTCGCCTTACGATTTCTTTTAAAGCAATCTTGGCTTTTACCGTCATGTTCTCGACACCGGCAATCGTTGTTGCTCCCCCGAGACTTCCTGCTGTTTTTCCAGCTCTGGCAGCCCGGTAGGCATCTTTATATTTTTTTCTCTGGAAGAAGCGGTTTAGCAAACGCTTCTTTTCTGCATTTTGCACTGAATCCCTGGCAGTTCGGTCTGCTGCTTCCTTCGCAGCATCAAACTTCAATCTGGAAGCCTCCGGAGCATCCAGATTCATCCCTTTTCTGTGTGCTTTCACATCACTTCTCTGGCTTCTTAACTGTGCTCTGCGCAGACTGTGTGCTGCTTCATCAGCAGCTGCAATCACTGCACCGGAACCATCTACAGCAGCATTATCATCTCCATCCTCTGTTATCTGATTTCTGGCATATAGTGCCGCACCGGCTGCTACCTTTCGACCCATTCCTGTTCCGGCTCCGTGGATCATGCCGGATCCTTCATCACCAAAAGAAAGCCTACCCGATTTTTCCTGTTCTTCTGTCAGTCTCTTTCGAGCACGTTTCTTCTTTACTTGATCTTTCTGATCCGAGATACCGGATACTTCCGGAATCTGTTCCTGAGAATGAAGCTTTCCCTGGTACCGGCTGTCCTTTTTTTCTATGATTCTTTCACTGCTTGCTTTTGAAAAAGTTCTTGCAGGTCTTTCTTCAGATGCAATATCCGAAGACATTCTTAATTCCTGCACATACCTTCTCATGCGTCGGTTATCAGTTCTTCCGGAACTGTCCGACAGCCTTTTGCCGGGAGCCGCATTTTTCTCATCCCGCTCCTTACTGTCAAGTTCAGGTTCATCCCGGCTTTTCTGGCCGATTTTCTTCACAGAACCTTCCCGGAGTGTTTCTTCCGTCAGACCTTCTCTTGTCATTTTAGAAAAGATCTTGTCTTTCGCTGTGTATTCTTTTCCTGCCATCTTTCCTCCTTTCCATCGAAATAGACATAAGAAAAAGGCCATCTATCGTCTTCACGGTAAATGACCT
>JBJENT010000002.1:0-5515 GCA_051880335.1 Lachnospiraceae bacterium | reverse complement strand
TTATAGCCCTGCATTCTTTTAAAACGAATCAGGATATCCTGCATGGTATTATCCAGTGCATGTCCCATGTGAAGCTGACCTGTAATATTTGGAGGTGGAATCACAATAGTGAATGGCTTTTTGGTTTTGTCTACTTCTGCATGAAAGTATTTCTTGTCCAGCCATTTTTGATAAATTCTGTCTTCAATCCCTTTTGGGTCATAGGTTTTTGCAAGTTCTTTACTCATGACTTTTTCCTCTCTCTGAATTTTGGTTTAATTCTTGAATTCTGTTTTGAATATTGGTTTTTGATTTTTTTAATAGATTCCGGCTTTTGATTCCTGCGATTTTTCTTTTTACATCAAAAAACCCTTTGCCATGCATACGCATAGCAAAGGGCGAATCATCCGCGGTACCACCTTCGTTTATCACTTGGGTTCTTCTGTAACGGGAAGTCCCGGGAATCCCTACTTTTCATCCAGCTCCTGCAGAGTGGATAGGTTCAGCATTCCGGTTCAAAAGCTACCTTCCATATTCCCTTTCTGAAAAGCCCTCTCAGCGCATCCAAGCTTTCTCTCTGGCAGTGGAAAACATGTACTCCTCTTTCTCAAAACCATTTTTGCAATATATACCACTCATTTTATCGATTCTTGTTCATTTGTCAATAGAAAATCTGGTGGAATCCTTGAAAAAACCTTTTATCAGCCTTTCAAAATCCCGCCGAAAGTCTGTCAAAGCAGTGCGAAATCCTTATCGGAACATTTCAAAAAGGTCCCAGAGAGAGATACTTTGTTCTTCGTTCTGGCTTTCTTCCTGCTGTTCCATGTTTTCATCAAAGCCTACACTTTCGTAGCTGGCCAGTGTTACTTTAAATTCTTTTTCTTCGTAACGTTCCTCATCTTCCTGGAACACCTGCACATAAAGGGTAACCGTTTCCCCTGCATGGAATCTGCTGAGCTGATCCTTAAGATCTGTCATACTGGTTACTTTTTTCTCATTCAGTCCGGTAATGATCATGCCTTTTTCCAGACCTGCTTCTTCTGCCGGAGAGCCGGAATTTACAGAGCTGATATAAGCGCCTACCGGAAGGTTGTATTCACTGCTGATGCCGGATGTTACGTTAGAGCCCTGAATACCCAGATATCCTCTTTCCTCTTCGGAGAGAACTTCTCTCGGCTCATTGTTCATCATGCCTTCCAGTTCTTCAATGACTGCTGAGATTGGAATGGAATATCCCATACCTTCTACGCCTGAGCTGGCAACTTTAGCAGAGTTAATACCTACCAGTTCTCCATACATGTTGTACAGTGCGCCGCCGCTGTTACCCGGATTGATGGCTGCATCTACCTGCAGATAATCGTTGGAGATATAAACGCCTGCGGAAGATGTCATGGTAACTGTTCTGGAAAGTGCACTGACTACACCTTCGGTAACAGACTGGCCATATCCCAGTGCATTACCGATAGCTACAACCTGTTCACCCAGAACCAGTTTATCAGAATCGCCAATAGTTGCGATTGCAATGTTGTCCAGATTGTCCTGTGTAAGGTCGCTGAGCTTTAATGTGATCACTGCCAGATCTTTTCCTGCATCATAATCCTTTACGGTTGCAGGTATGACATCTATGTCATCTGAATTTTCATAATCTTCCTGATAGCTGAGTACTACGCTGAGTTCGTCTCCACCTTCGATTACATGATAATTGGTAACGATCAGCAGTTCATCATCAGACTTTCCGATAATAACACCGGAGCCGGAGCTTACTGCTTCCTGAACATAAGTACCAAAGAAGCTTCTTACTTCTTTCTCACCCTGATTGGTGATTGCCACAACAGATGGCATTCCGATTTCAGCGATCTGTGCCACAGACATGGCAGTAGCGGAACCGGTTTCTGAGATGTCATCCTGGTTTCCGGTAAGATCATCCAGTTTTTCGTCAATCTTCTCGTTTACCTCGTCCAGAGAGTCTATGTCGTCCAGTTCATCCCCCAATTTGTCTTCCAGTTCACTGATTGCTTCTTTGCTTTTCAGCACTTTGTTGGCAATGGCGATGCCTGCTGCTCCGCCAATGAGTCCCAAGATCAAAGCTGCTACTAAAACAAGAGCAATGATGCCTATGGTTTTTCCGTTTTTCTTTTTATCTTTTTTCGGCTGCTCCGGTTTTTGTGGTGCTGTCTGGGTATAATTGTTCGCCTGCTGGTAGGTTCCGTACTGCTGATAGGTTCCATACTGCTGGGATGTACCGGACTGCTGGGATGCTCCATACTGCTGTCCATATCCATAATAATTCTGATTCTGCGCCCCCATCTGTGGCTGTGATGTATTATTCTGAGGCACCTGATCCTGAGATGCCTGATTCTGTGGTGCCGGATTCTGTGATATCGGATTCTGTGATGCCGGATTCTGTAATGTCTGATCCTGTGGCATCTGATCCTGTGATGTCTGATTCATTCTTTCCTGATCTGTCTGATCTCCATTTTGACCATATTGATATTCCATGGTAAAATTTTCTCCTTTCAATCTCTTACGTTTCAGTTTCTTTTCCCTGATTTAATTTGTATTATTTAATTTCTATCCTTTTTATATTGAAATTCTTGTAACCACTCTTTTTTTCTGTCTACAACTGGTATACTAGCGGAAAAATATGTCTAAAGTGTGTCCTATAAATGTTAAAACTGTGTTTTTCCAATGAAAAAGTATTCACATTCTATAAACCACACTAAAAATACCCTGTACACACTATTGTACAGGGTATTGTCGTATTCATCTACTTATTTTTCAAAAGCAGCTCTAGCGAATCTGCTGTTCTCACGGAACTCAAGAACCAGTCTTTCCGCCTCTTCGGAAGGATTGGAAATCACAGCGGTCTTCACAACCTCACATGGAGGATTTGTTTTCACCCGCTCCACCGCTTCTGTTACTGCTGCCACATCACCGCTTACAAAAACTGTGGTGTGACCGCCACATCTTGTGTGCCAGGTTTGAAATTCTACATCGGAAGTCTTTACCATAACATCGACTACCTGAATGGCATCTGCACTGCCAAGTACTTCCACTAAACCAAGTGCTCTGAACATCGTTTTTACTCCTTTATGCTGATATGCCTGATATCTCCTATTTACAGACGAATTTTCTATTTACTGATCGTCATCTTAATTGCAAGCTCTGAATCCTCGGAAGGAGATGCTATGATGGTATGGGAATAAACATCAGACCCCATATCTTTTGCTGCCTGAAGTGCTGCATCCATTGCTGCACGAACATCAGAAACGCTTCCACGCATCTTCACACACGCTCCGCTTTTCAGTCGGTTTCTTTCCACACCCTGAATCTTAACATTTGCTGCTTTCGCTGCTGCATCCAATGCTACAAAGCAGGATAAAAAACTATCTAATTCAAATACACCGATTGCCTGTCTAACAAAATCATCTGCCATGACAAGTTTCCTCCATACGTTTTATGCACAAATTATAACTGTTTCATTTCCAAAAATCAACACAAACAGGCAAATATCTTAGAGTTTTTACAAGAAAAACCACATAAAGTATCAAATAGGCAAAGTATACCCCCATCTATGTGTATATTTACTCAAAAATCTTCTCCACCAATTTCTTATAATGTTTCTTCAACATTTCATACTCCAAAGAATCAGAGATTAGTTTAAGTGTCGTTTCTCTATAATCTTCTTTATAGAAATCTTCGTCACAAATCTTCTGAACCAGCCCTAAAATATTAACATCCATTGGCGCTGCGGGTGCAATTTCCCTTCCCAAGTGTTTCTTCCTCTGTTCCAAGGGCATCCAATATAAAATTCCCCAGTTCCCTTTCTTCTGTTGGAAATGCATAGGACATTAAAGACGTTTCCAATTTGACATAAGGCGGAATAGCATTGATGAGCCTGTCACCTACTACTGACTCATAATAAAAATCGTACTGATTTAGATTTTTATCACTTTCAATGGTGTCAAAGTTACGAATAACCAGACCCAATTCGTCCGCAATTGGCTTTAGTATTTTATACTTTAGTTTCTTCCGTCTTGCCTCTCCCAGATGCTCCGTAAAAGTAATATCAATATCCTCAGAAAAACGGTCGATTACGTGAAATGCTTTGGAAAGAGATGTGCCACCCTTGAAAACAACCGGATATTCAATCAAAGAAAGTTTCTTCAAAATCAATGTAACATAATAGTCCTTCTCAACGATATCTTCACTGACTTCCAGTTTCTGTGAAGCCAGCAAAATGGCATCGCGGAATAATTCTCTGTTTTCTTTATGCAAGTACATGATCTAACTCCAATTCATAATAGTATTTAAATGTAGACATAGGATACTTTCTGATATATAGATCCACATCGCTTCTTTTGATTCCATGAATGGATATATACTCAGCAAATCTCTCCCGAGCCTCTTCATAGGAATAATCCAAATATGCGTCAAGGTTTTTTAACAGTTCCAGCATCTGCAATACATACACATTCTCTTTTGTTATCCGTACGATTGGCTTCCTAACATAAAATCTTCTGTTGCCAATCCGTACCTCTCTGTCTGAAGAGTTAGTATTATTACTTATAATTTCAACCACTCTTGGCACTTGTGTGGTAATTCCTATCTGGTTAGCAAAGGAATTACCCCCATAAAAACCGTCAATATTGTCACCCTTGGAAATGAAACGATATCTTGCCACCATATCCGCATTAGGACCAATTGTAGAGTTTAACAAAGTCTTCTTGGGAATAAAATAGACTCCGGTATCATATTTCTGTAGCAAACCCTTTTCACAAAGCTTCTTCAGTTGCTGATTCAAGGCAGACTTCGTAATATCCTCTCTTTCCAAATCCGAAAAGAAAATAGGCTCTGCTTCTTTATAATGTTCTTTTATATAATTGTAAATCATTTTCTCTTTCCTTTTTAATGTTTTAGATATATAGATTCCAATTTGTTAAGTTTATTATATTCTTCAGCGTATTCTATGTCAATTATATTCTTCATATATACAACTATATATACGTTGCTAACTTTTCTCTGTAATACATAAAAAATTCCCAGCAGCAAGCTTGCTCTGGGAATTATATCTGCGTTTTCTCAATCCGCATAATCATGACAATTCAATAATCGTAGTAATGCGCCCTACACCTACTATTTTTCCATCTTCCAGAAATGAACACTATAGGGTTCCAGATGGCTTCCGCCGCCGAAATCATGATTTTCTCCGGTCAACAGATCCACTGCCATGCCACATCCGGCATCAAAATGTGCCATAAACTCATTTCCGTCTGCATTGACTGCCACAAGCACCCTCTCTTTTTCTGTCTTTCTTTCAAAAATACATTGTTTATTTGTCAGAAGAACGGAACGGAAGCTGCCATAATTTAAGGCATCAGACTCTTTTTTTGCCTTGGCCATGGCGCTGATCTTATCGGTAAGCTCATTCCAGACCGGCTCATCAAAGGCCGGACGAAGTGCCGGGTCTCCCTGACTTTTCTCTGCTTTTGTTCCCCACTCGCTTCCATAATAGACACAGGGAATTCCGGGCATA
>JBJENT010000001.1:0-5550 GCA_051880335.1 Lachnospiraceae bacterium | reverse complement strand
TGGTCCCCGGTTTTCTCCAGAAACAGATCCATGGTCTGGGCTGTGATCTGCTTGTTCTCTTTTTTTAATATGCTGAGCACCCATTTTTTCAGTGTCTGCTCATCCTGACGGACAAATTCAACCGCGATTCCCTGCTTTGCAACTGTTTTATATAATCTGCTGCGTTTATCCACTGCACTCTCTACAAAAATAAAACAGGAGGATGGTGCTGGTTTTTCCAGATACTCCGCCAGTGCTTCTCCACCGGCTTTGAAAAGTTCTGTATTTTCCAGCAGAAGCACCCGCCGCTCTGCAAAAAATGGCATGGTTTCCGCCATATCGATCACTGCCGGTACGGATACCCCTTTCCCTTCAAAACGATTCAGGTTCATAGGATCTCCACCTGCCAGTGCCGCATCTTTCAGTTTGTCTCTATACTGCCGGACCAAATATGCTTCTTCGCCATACAACAGGTAGACCTGCTTTATCTGTCCGGATTTGATATCTTCGATGAGCCTCTGCATATCTGCTCCCTTTCTCATAAGATACTTTAATATGGCCTTAAGGTATGACCTATTCTGTAGTATACCACAAAGGGAAAAGAAAGAGTTATTTTATATCAAATCAAGATACCTCTTTCTTCCCATCCTCTCTCAGTATCCTGCTCATTACCACCACTGCTGCCACCGCCAGTACAATTTCTGCACTGCTCTGTGCAAAAGCCAGACCGTATAACGGGAAGAAATAATTTAAGATGTATAGTGCCGGAATCTCCAGCACCACTTTTCTGAGTATGGCAAAAACCAGGGAATAGCTTCCTTTTCCAATGGCCTGAAAAATGCCCACTGCCATAAAATCCGTTGCCAGGAATGGGATGCTGATACTCATCAGCCGCAAAAATCTGGTTCCATAAGCGATGATAGACTCATTTTTCATAAACAGCCTTGTGATTTCCCCAGACCAGATAAAGTAGACTGCCATCAGCGCCACTGCAAAAAACGCCATAATCTTTGCCACAAACAGGATGCTGTCTTTCATTCTCTTCCGATTTCCGCTGGCATAATTGTAGCTGACCAGGGGCATGATTCCCTGTCCGATTCCCATGCAGACATACATCGGCAGCATATTTACTTTATAGGATATGCCCATTGCTGCCACCGCATCTGCGCCATAGGCTGAAGTAAAATTGTTGAGAATGGTCATACCGGTCACGTTTAACAGATTCTGTATGGATGCCGGAATCCCCACCCCGAATATACTGAGTATCGCCGCTTTATGGACAAAGAACCGTCTTGGATTCAGGCAGACGTAGGTAGACTTTCTGCGGAGAAACAGCAGAACAAAAAAGTACAGGCAGGCCATGGTATTGGACAAAAATGTAGCAAGTCCTGCACCTGCTGCCCCCATACCCAGAAACTGAGGCAGAATGAAAAACGGATCCATCAGAATGTTCAGGATGCATCCACTCATCACGCCCAGACTGGCATGCATGGAATATCCTTCCGACCGGACCATATTCGACAGCACCACATTCAAAATCGCTGGGCATGCTCCACAGGTCACCGTCCAGAAAAGATAGTTGGCGGTAGCTTTTGTCGTAACCGGATCTGCACCCAGTACAGCCAAAAATCCACCCTGAAAAGTGGTATACGCCAAAGACAGCAGAACCGAACACGCAATGGCGCAATAGAAACTGAAGGATGCTGCTCCACGAACCGTGTCATAATCTTTCCTTCCAAGGGCCCGGCTCATCATGCTGGATGCCCCCACCCCAAACAGGTTGCTCACTGCATTAAAGGATAACAAAAGCGGTGCTGCCAGCGTAACTGCTGCATTCTGCACCGGCTCGTTCAGCATTCCCACAAAATAAGTGTCTGCCAGATTGTAGAGCATCATAACCAGCGTTCCCAAAACTGTAGGAACGGAAAGCTCCATCACTGCTCTCGGTATGCTCATTTCTTCAAACAAAAATGTCTTATCCTGTTTCATATTTTTCCTTTTCCAATTTTCTTTTTTAACATAATAAAATCAACGGTTACAATGATGGTTCCTACAGTCCACGTAATCGGCTCCAGAATACACACTCCGAAATACCCCAACGCCCCTACAATGAGAGGCACTGCTGCAAATTTGAGAATCAGTTCTGACATTCCGGATAGAATAGGAACCAGTTTGCGTCCCATTCCCTGAATCGTACTCCTTACAGTCATAAATGCACTTAAGGAAAAGTAAAAGACGGAATTAATCCTTAAATACAGATATGCATTGTCAACAACAACTGCATTGTCTGTTCCGGTCAATACAAGGATTGCCTGCTTTCCAAATGCGAAGGCCAGAAATACTGCAATGGAGCACCAGATAAATACGATTCCGATACCCTTCTTCAATCCATCATAGATTCTATTATAATCCTTCTTTCCCATATTCTGTCCAACAAATGTGGCAACCGATGTACTCACCGTGCCAATCGGGAGAGATATCACGTCATGAATTTTTCTGGCTGCTGTATGGGCAGTAATTATGGTCTTTCCAAGGGAATTAACTGCACTTTGAAGCGCCACTGACCCAATAAAGACCACTGTCATCATACTCATGGAAAGTCCCATGGCCAGCAAATCCTTTATTCTATCGCCATCCCACTTCAAATCTTTTCCGGAAAATCGAAGCAGTTCACAATTTTTCCAGACGTAAAGGAAGCAGAGTATTACCGATACGATCTGGGAAATCACGGTAGCATAGGCAGCACCTTCTACTCCGAACCCCATATTTTTGATAAATACAAAATCCAATATACCATTTAAAACAGACGAAATCATCAGAAAATAGAGTGGTGTTTTGCTATCTCCAATGGCACGCAGGCTGGCGGAAAACATATTGTAAAACATAGTCACAACCGCAAAGCTTATGATAATACGCAAATAGCTTTCTGCCTGTCCTATGATTTCATCCGGCGTATGAAGCATTACCAGAATCGGATGCAGGACAAGCAGGCAGATCACTGTCAGGATTCCTGCAATGATCACACTCAACACGTAAATCAGAGACATATTTTCACGCAGGCTCTTCATATCCCTTGCACCAAATACCTGGGCCAGAATAACCGCAAACCCATTTGCTATTCCGATCAGGAAACAGATCACAATATTGTAAAGCGGTGCCACAGTTCCCATAGCCGCAAGGGAATTATCACCCAGGACATTGCCGATGATTGCAGTGTCCACTATGTTATACAGATTTTGAAATAAATTTCCAATAAAAATCGGAATGGCAAAAAGGACAAGTGCCTTTGTCACACTACCTTCAGTCATGGAAACCATTCTTGTTTCTCTCATTTCACGCTTTCCTTTAGATTGTACTATTTGTACGAAAGTATATATTCATCCATCGGAATATGCAAGAGACTTAGGGCAGTGTTATACTATACTACGAACAACATCACATCGAAATAATGTTCCATCATACTTCGAAATATTCATGTATAATTGATTCTACTTTTTCCACACTTAGCGGATGGCTCTTTGTTTCAAAGGTCATGATCAGATTAACAGATGGCACAATCCCATTTTTGCAATATACTCTCAGCTTGTTACATGCATGATTTATATAATCCTCCTCATCCATCATTCCAAAATGTTCCCAATAATAAAACTCCCCTGTTACGGGATGTCTGATCACAAAGTCGGGGTGAAATGAAATACCCTCCAACATAATTTTTTCTTCATACCTGAACGGAATTTTATTTTTATAAAGTATTAGATCTATTATCGCTTCCGATTTTGATCTGAGCATCTTATTTTGTGTACCTTTTATTGTCAGTGTCTCTTCATGTTTATTCCATTTAGGATAAGAAGCGTTTTGCCATTTATCCAGCTCCTCTTTTATTGGAACAAAATATTTTTCAAGAAGTTTTTTGAACTCCGGATGCTCCAGAAGTCTGTCGGCTTTTCCTTCAAATACAAGCATTTT
The DNA here is from genome assembly GCA_051880335.1 of Lachnospiraceae bacterium. GTDB lineage: Bacteria > Bacillota > Clostridia > Lachnospirales > Lachnospiraceae > 1XD8-76. Next base: position 1,605 of record JBJENT010000001.1, on the reverse strand, counting down.
TTTCATATATAACTTACAAGCCACGAGCTCACTTTCCAGTTCCTGCTTCCTGAAAATGTAGTATTTTTTCAATGCCAGTTTTTCAGCAAACTCCTTTTTCTTTTTCGGAAGATATGTGGTATTTTTCTGGTTTTTCCAATACCACTTGAAATAATTTCCGTTTTTACGACATAATAACTCCCCTTTCGGAAATTTCTTTTCCATACTGCTAATCGTTGCAAGTTCTTTATTGATTCTTTCTATCTTCTTATTCATTTCCATACAATTTGTATTCATAATAACCTTTTGCCTACCTTTCTGCATATTCGTTATTTTGCAATTTGTTTTGCTTTATGCTTCTTCTTTTCCTAAATAGTGGGCGACTAGTTTTCCTTTCTCATCTTCCGCCCACTCTTTCCCACTTTTCTGCTCTATTCTTCTCTATTCTGGGCGGCTGGTTCTCTCTTTTCCTCCTCCCACCCACTCTTTCCCACTTTTCTGCTCTATTCTTCTCTATTCTGGGTAGCTGGTCCTCTCTTTTCCTCCTCCCACCCACTCTTTCCCACTTCTCTGCTCTATTCTGGGCGACTGATCCTCTCTTTTCCTCCTCCCGCCCACTCTTTCACTCTTTCCTTCACTTTTTTACTCTTTTCTGGGCGACCAGACCACTCTTTTCCTCTTCCGCCCACTCTTTCCCACTTTTCTGCTTGATTCTTCTCTATTCTGGGCGCCTGGCCCTCTCTTTTCCCTTCCCGCCCAGAAATATGATTAACTCTCCAAATAATTCTTCTCAAAATGATTTGAAAATGTATATAAGATTCATTCTCTATTTCTCTAAGTATCCATATACCTTTACCCTCTTTCCTCGTGCACATATTTCAATGAATCCCCTTTCATCCGTTCGTAATATTTTACAGCCAGCTTCTTCGAGTCTTTTAAGCGTTTCCTCATGTGGATGCCCATATCGGTTATTCTCTCCTGCTGAAATAATGGCATACTTCGGTTTTGCCAATTCCAAAAGCTCCATGGGCGTAGAGTACTTAGAACCATGATGGGCCACTTTCAGGACAGTAAGCAGCTCTTTTCCCGACAACTTTCCCGACAGCTTTCCAATCACCTCTTTCTCCGCTGTTCCCGTAACATCACCGGTAAGTAACATGGAAAACTCACCATATTCCAGATATAGTACCTCTGATATCTCATTCATATCCTCACTTTGCTGATTGTTCTCTCTATCTTGTATCTGAACATCTTGTGTTTGAACATCTTTTCTTTGACTGACTCCACTTTGCTCGGCTTCACTTTGAGTGACTTTTCTTTGACTGTTTTCACCTTCTCTCTCTTCTGATTGACTCTCCGGGTTTAAGCATTCTATTTTCAATCTTTTGTCGTATATGACATCTCCACTTCCTATATAACGCACCGGTATCCCATACTCTTTTGCAAGCTGTCGCAAATCCAGCAGTCCACTGTCCTTCTGCTCCTGGCTTACGTCAGGCAACACAAGGCAGCCAATTTTTATTCCAGTCTTTCCTGTCTGCTCTATCATTTCAATCACTCCATTTACATGGTCTTCATCCGGATGAGACAGCAAAACAGCTTCCAGCCGGATTATTCCCCGACTTT